>CAJWZW010000043.1 GCA_913050565.1 uncultured Synechococcus sp. | reverse complement strand
ACCCAGACCAAAACCGGCATGGCGGCGATGCGCCTGGACCTGATCGGCCGCTACCTGCGCCCGCATCGCCGAACCGTTTTATTCGGAGCGATCGCCCTCGTTGCGGTCAACATTCTCAGCGTCACGATCCCGATGGAGGTCCGTCGGGTGATCGACGAGCTTCAGGACGGCTTCTCCTACGAGAGCGTGTTGCGGCAGGCCGGGTGGATCGTGATGCTGGCGAGCACGATGGCCGGGGTTCGGCTGCTGTCCCGTCAGCTTGTGTTCGGCGTGGGCCGGCAGGTGGAGGTGGAGCTGCGCCAGCGGCTGTTCGACCACATGCTCCGTCAGGAGCCGTCCTGGGTGCAGACCAGGGGAAGCGGTGATGTGATCAGCCGGGCCACCAGTGATGTGGAGAACATCCGTCGCCTGCTTGGTTTTGCGGTGCTGAGCCTGACCAACACGCTGCTCGCCTACTGCCTCACACTCCCGGCGATGCTGGCCATTGATCCCTGGCTCACCCTGGCAGCCATTGGGCTCTACCCGGTGATGCTCAGCGTGGTGCGCCTGTTCGGTGGCCGCATGATGCAGCAACAGCGTCAGCAACAGGAGGAGCTGTCGGGGTTGAGTGATCTGATCCAGGAGGATCTCTCCGGGATCGGTGCCATCAAGATCTACGGCCAGGAGGCGTCGGAGCACGAGGCCTTCTCCGAACGGAACCGCAATTACCGCAACAGCGCCATCCGCCTTGCACGGACGCGCAGCACGTTGTTTCCCCTGCTTGAGGGGATCTCCTCGATCTCGCTTCTGCTGCTTCTGGCCCTGGGCAGCGGAAAACTGAATGAAGGAAGCCTGACGATCGGTGGTCTCGTCGCTCTGATTCTTTACGTGGAACGTCTGGTGTTTCCCACCGCACTGCTGGGATTCACCCTCAACACCTTTCAGACCGGCCAGGTCAGCCTCGAGAGGGTCGAGGAACTGCTGCGCCGTCAACCTCTGATTCGTGACCCCGAAACGGCAGCCGATGGACGACAAAGCGCTGAAGGCCGACTCGAAGCCCGGGATCTCCACATCAGGTACGAGGGAGCTGACCGCGACACCCTGAAGGGCGTCAGTTTCAGCATCGAACCTGGAGAGCTGGTGGCCGTGGTCGGCGCCGTGGGTTGCGGCAAAACCACGCTGGCCCGTGCCTTCGGCCGCATGGTCCCCGTGCCGGATGGCCAGCTCTTCCTCGATGGCGTGGATGTGAACCAATTGCCGCTCAACAGCCTGCGCCGCGATGTGGCGATGGTTCCCCAGGAAGGCTTTCTGTTCACGAGCACCCTGGCCGACAACCTCCGCTACGGGGAGCCCGAAGCAGAATCCCAGAGCGTTGAACAGGCGGCCGAGAGGGCCCGACTGCTGGACGATGTGAAGGGGTTCCCGGAAGGGTTCTCAACCATCGTGGGGGAGCGGGGAATCACCCTCAGCGGCGGGCAACGGCAGCGCACGGCGCTGGGGAGGGCTCTCCTGGTGTCCGCTCCGGTTCTTGTTCTGGATGATGCTCTGGCCAGCGTTGACAACAACACGGCGGCGGCGATTCTCGACTCCATCCGCACAACCGACGGCCGCACGATTGTGATGATCAGTCACCAGCTGTCGGCTGCCGCCGCCTGCGATCGGATCCTGGTGATGGAGCAGGGACGCATTGTTCAACAAGGCCACCACAGTCATCTGATCAGCACTCCGGGGGTGTATCGGCGTCTGTGGGAACGACAGCAGGCTGCAGAGCAGCTCGATGCGATCGCGGGCTGAAGCTGAAGAAGTTGCGGTCAGTCGCGGACAGACCGCCGAAACGTGGCTTAGCTGTAAAAACGCTCGGCTTCCCCATGACCGGTGGTTCTCCCCTGGCGATGCGCTGCACGCTCACGTTCGGCGATATCTATGCCCAGGTTCTTGGCTGGATGGCGGTGATCTTCGTGAGCCTGGCGGCGGGCCTGGCCCTGATGGGTTCCACACGACCACTGTTTGCCCTGGTGGGCGTCGGCCTGATTCTGGTGCTCAGCCTTCCTTTTCTTCTGTTCGCCTTCGTCACAACGCTGCTGAACCACATCCAGCTGGAGCCGGTGTCAGCGGGCAATCAGTCTTCCTAGGGTTCAGGCCAGCTTTTCAGCGTTCATGCTTCCGTCCTGGTTGACCCAACGCGGTGCCGAGTCCTCTTCGGACGAATCGCACGCCGTACTCGGCACTCCTCTGCGGGCACCGCTGATGAGTGATCAGGAAGAAGCCATTTTCGCCTGTGGTTGCTTCTGGGGTGCCGAAAAGGGCTTCTGGAAACTGCCCGGGGTTGTCACCACAGCGGTTGGCTACGCAGGTGGACATGTTCCCGAACCCAGTTACAACGACGTCTGTTCAGGCCGAACCGGGCACACCGAGGTGGTTCGGGTTGTCTGGAGTTCCCCGGCGGTCGATTTCAGCGATCTGTTGAAGCTGTTCTGGGAATGCCATGACCCGACCCAGGGAAACCGTCAGGGCAATGACACCGGCAGCCAGTATCGATCGGCGATCTACACCACCAATGAGCGACAGATGGCTCTGGCCATCAGCAGCCGGGATGCCTATCAGACCGCTCTGAACCAGAAGGGTTACGGGCCGATCACCACAGAGATCCAATCCGATCAGACCTTCTACTTTGCGGAGGCCTACCACCAGCAGTATCTGGCCAAGCCGGGAAGTCGTCCCTATTGCTCAGCCATGCCCACGCAGGCAGTGCTTCAGGATTTCGATGGTGCTGCGTACCGCCTTCCGCAGAAAATCTGGGATGGCTACGACTGGAGCATCAGCCACTGCGTTCTTCGCAGTGACAACGCACCGTTTCGACTGGTAGCCGATGGGTGACCGTCAGGTTCTGATCGCCATTGCCATGACTGTGGTTCTCGTCCTGGGCCTGGTTTTCTCGACGCGAACACCAGAAGCGAGCCGGGGTCCCGATCTGCTCTGGCGGGACTCACCGGCTGAAGCCAGTGGTTCGCTGCAAATCTGACCACCACAACGCGGGAGCCCTCTGTGGAGGTGGCAAGGTGAGAGCTCAGTCGGTCCGTTGTCTTGCCCGTCAGCGATCAGCAGGACAGACGCGACTCTGAGCAGCGCTCCCTTCACCCGCTGCCACGGGGGCTTGTTGAGCTGTACGGCCTGGTGGCGGTGCTGGTGGTGCTGATCCCTGAATGGCTGGCGGATGGAACGATCTCCCTCGGACAGGCCGCTGGACCGGAATTTCTGCCGATGCGTTCGAGGGCCTGGCGCACCCTGCCGGAACTTCGACTTGCGGCAATGAGCCTTCGCGAGTTGCGGCAGCTTGCACGTCAGCTGCGCGTGATTCAGTACGGAAACTGCAATCGCGAACAGCTGACCGCTCGGATGCTGCGTCGCCTCAGGGGCCGGAATGCCCTGTGATAACTTAAATCTGACGGGGCGTGGCGCAGCTTGGTAGCGCACTACTTTGGGGTAGTAGGGGTCGTGGGTTCAAATCCCGCCGCTCCGATTTTCAGATCCGTTCAACCCCTTCCGATGGAGCATCACCATCAGGAATCCTCACCGGCAGCACTGCCGGTTTTTTTGTGGGTTGAAGCAGAAAAAAAGGGCCCAGTTCGGGCCCTTGTGAGTGGTTATCGGATCGCATCCTGATCACTCGCCGATCATGCTCACAGCGCCTTTGGCTTTGTTCAGGATCTCTCCCTTCAGCGGTACAAAACCCAGGCCTGGTGCCTTGGCCTGTGCGGCATCACTGAGCATGTAGTTGAAGGCATCCTTCACCACGGCGGCATCAGCCGCGTTGCCGGTTTTGTACGCCAGAACCCAGGTGAGGGTTGAGATGGGATAAGCACCCTCAACAACAGGGTTGGGATCGGTGCCGGCAAGGTTGTCATCCAGGGCAATGCCATTCAGGGCCAGAGCCCCTGCCTCCACCGTGGGCTTCAGGAATTCCCCGGCTTTGTTCTGCAATGCCGCGGCGACCACATCACCTTTGATGTACGACTGGTTCACGTAGCCGATGGACCCGATGCGGTTCTTGATCACTGCCGCAACACCGGCATTTCCCTTGGCACCCACCCCTGCGGGCCACTGAACGGATTTACCGGAGCCCAGGGTCCACGTGGGTGAAAACGCCTGCATGGAGCTGGTGAAGGCTTTGGTGGTGCCGGAACCATCGGATCGGTGCACCCATGTGAGTGTCCCGGCTTCGCAACCCAGCTCTTTCCAGTCCTCGATCAGGCCCATCGCAACGCCGACGGCCTGCTCCTGGGTGAGCTTGAGCTCACATCCAGGCTTGTTGTATCCGAAGGCGATGGTTCCCCCCACCATGGGGATCTGCACAACACCCCGATCCACCTTGGCCATATCGTCCGGCTTCATCGGATCATCGGAAGCGGCGAAGTTGACGGTCTGATCGATCAGGGCCTTCCGCCCCGCGCCGGAACCGACGGCCTGGTAATTCACCTGGGGACCATTGTCCTGAGCCAGGTCGGCAAACCAGCGTTGATACACCTTGGACGGAAAGGTTGCTCCTGCAGCGTTCAACTGAAGCGGTGTTCCAGAACCAGCGCCCTGGGTGTCATCGGGTTGGGATTGACAGGAGGCCACTCCAACGCCGACGGCGAGCATGGAAGAGATGATCAGGGCCTTCGACGAGAAGGTCATGCGGGCTGGAACTGTGCAGCACTTGTTTAGCCGAGACCTCCGTTCTGATCCTCAGCAGTTGAGCAGAAAACCGGCAATCACTTCAAAATCCAACCTTTTTGGCTCGCCGTGACGAATGAAGGCGTGTGGCTGCGGCGTAACCATGCAGCCAGCGATTGATGCGCTGACGCTGTGCGGGTGGAATCTCTTCAAGCAGCTGTGAAAGCTCCTCCGCCCCCATGCGTTGCAAAGCACGCACATCGACATGCCAAAGGGCCTCGGCTTCGCGGATCAGGCGAGCCCAGGTGCGTGCCTGCTGCCATTGGCGCAATCGCGTCTGCGGAAGATGGTGCTGATGATGGATGAAGACCGCCATGAGAACACCCTGATGCTCATGGGTCGGGTCGTGGCAAAACAACGCAGTAGCTTCGGAGTGCTGAAGCAAAAGAGCAGCGCTGGATCAGGTCGAGCAGAGGCCTGCTGCGTTATGGATCCGGTGCATCAATGCCCTGGTGGATCATCCGAACAGATGTCCACGGCCACAACGGGAAACGTCAGTTCAGAGCATTCCCGTTCGCTGAGACGACGGGTCCATGCGCCCTTGATCGGATCATTCCAACGAAAACCGGCCTCCTTGGCCTGGTGACGCTCATCGAAGGACACGCGGGCGCGCATGAGACGACGGGGTTCCAAGCCGCGCTGCAGGAGAGTTTCCAGATCATCACAGCGAGCGAAAACCTCAGCCAGATAAATGCAATCGGTCAGGGCCCGATGCGCTGCCCAGACCGGCACCCCGTAGGCCAGTGCGAGATCACGCACCGAGGGCCGAGAGCGGAGCTGGCGGTCGGCAGGCCAGCGGATGTCGTCCATCGAACAGAGCCAGGGACGCGCAACGGCTGGGAGCGCTCCCCGACCGAACCACTGCCGATCAAACGCAGCATTGTGTGCCACCAGCACATCGGCCGCCGCCACCAGATTCTGAAACCAGCTCATCCCTTCCGACCAGGGCTGTGGCAGACGGGTCACCGCTGCAGGAATGCGATTGATCGCTTCAGCAGCATTGGTCTCCACAGGCAGAAGGAACGATTGCTGCGCCAACACCGAGCGGGACGCCACATCGAAAAGGATGGCGCCCACTTCAAGACAGGAATCGACCTCGGGATCAAGACCACTGGTTTCGGTGTCCAGGATCAGCAGAGAAGAGGGAACCCCATCGACATCAGCCACGGGCCCTGTTTCAGCAACGGGCTGCGGCTTGGGGGGCGGCACCGGGAAATCCCCAAGCAGGTCGAGCTGATTCCCCATGCTCTGTTCCATGGAATCATTCCGATTCTGGCGCCCGCTGCAAGAGTGCAGTTCTTAGGGTTGGAGAGCTTTCTTGCACTCGGATGGCTCTCGGCATCGGTGACACCCTCCCGGATTTCAAGCTGGAGGATCAGAACGGTGAGATGCGATCTCCCGGTGATGTCCGAGGCCAGTGGCTCGTGTTGTTTTTCTATCCGAAGGACGACACCCCCGGATGCACCGCTGAGGCCTGCAGCTTTCGGGACAATGCCGGAACCTTCAAGTCGCTGAATGCGGAGATCTGGGGCATCAGCGGCGACGACGGAGTGAGCCATCGACGGTTCGCCGAACGCCACAATCTCGATTTCCCACTGCTGAGCGATCTCAACAACACCCTGCGCATCAGCATGGGCGTCCCCAAGGCCCTCGGTCTGCTCCCCGGTCGGGTGACCTATGTCGTGGATGGGGACGGAGTCATCCGCCACGTGTTCAGCAACCTGCTGGATGGCCCAGCCCACGTGCGAGAGGCACAACGGGTGATCAACGACCTGAAGGGCTGAGCCATGCCGACATGGCGGCAGATCGGGTCGATCTGGCAGCTGAAACCGGCTGACCCCAGGGGCCAGATCGATTTCATCGGCGGAAGTTATCTGGCGGCCACCCCACAGGTCAGCTACCGACGACTGCTCGAGGATCTGGCCGCAACAGGCCTGGTGGTCCAGGCCTGGTCCTACGTGCCGGGGTTCGACCATCAGTCCCAGGCCCGCAGCGCCTGGATCGACTTTCGCGACGCCAGGCGCCGACTTGAACAGCGGCATGGCCCCCTCCCGACCCCGCTTCGGGTGGGGCACAGTCTCGGCTGCAAGCTCCACCTGCTGGCACCCGACGGTGGCCGAGGCTGTCGAGGACTTGTGTCCCTGTGTTTCAACAACTTCCAGGCCGATCGTTCCATCCCGCTGCTGGGGGAACTGGCGCCGCGGCTGGGCGTCGAGACGGAATTCAGTCCCGATCCCCGGGAGACATTGCGGTTGATCCGGCGTCATTACATCCAGGAGCGCAACCTCGTGGTTCGCTTCGGACGGGACGAACTCGATCAGAGCCCCGAACTGATGGAAAGCCTCAGGAGTCGTCCCCGGGACGACAGTGAAGAGCTTCATCTTCCAGGCGATCACCTCACACCGGCCAGTGCCGGACTGAGGCGCAGCCTGCTGGGGGATTGGGCTGACGACCCCAGACGCGTTGAAGTCACGCGAAAAATCAGCTCAACAATTTCAAGCTGGGCCCGTTAAGACCCAGTCAGAGCTGGGTTGCGCAGGCAATTCTTGAACTGCAGCTGTTGAGCGGTGGCAGTGCTTTGAGAGCCAGGGCCTGTCGCTTCTGATCACGGATGCGACGCAGCTCCTTGAGGTTCACGTCGTAGAAACTGCGCAGCCTGGAGTACTTCTTCACCGGCTGTCCGTAGTAGCTGTGGCCCGCCAGGGTGGGGAAGGAAGCCCACTCGGGAGCGAGCTTGGCTGTGAGAACCGGTGTCAGCGAACCAGCGTCAGTGAGGCCGAGTGCTTTGCGCCTCTGCACAAGAAACAGTGCGCCCTGATCCTGTGCTTCAGGGCCGAATCCACGCACAGCGATGTGGCGCTGCACCATGTTCCACGTGAACGGCATGAACTGGTAAGCCCCAGCTGCTGCGCTTGCGTAGCGGGAGCTGTAGATGACGCGGTTTGGATGGCGATCCATCGAAGGCATCAGTCCGCCTCCGAACATCACGCGGTAGCCCACATCAAATCCACCTTTCCACGTTCCCTCGGCAAAGCGGATCGTGTTGAGCAGGGCGCGCCGCTCAGGGGTGATGACGTAGGGGATGGACCGTGTTGGCGCCTCGTTCGGACTGCTCAGCAGCTGTGAACGGGTGTTGGGAGGGAGAACGGTGGCTGAAGCGGGCTGCGGAAGCCAGGCCGACATGGAACCTGCGATGACAGCCACAACAAGCTTTTTGCGCGCTGACATTGCAGTGAAATCCATAAATGAAGCGTTTTGATTAACGAAAAATCAAAGAAAGAGGACTAAGTATTTCCTCTTGGGAGCAAAAGAATACCCTTTTGCCATGGGGCGAATGTGCCGGAGGCGACAGGAAGCGCAATAGGTTATTGTGCCGATCAAAAAATTGTCAGTCGAGTGATTCGCTGAGCCTAATTTCCTCTCCAGAAATATTTTTAACCCTGTTCAGCTCGCCTGTTGTTCGGCCAGTTCGATCAGGCAGTGGGCCGCCTGCAAGGCACCATCGGACGACAGGGGCAATCCCGCCGGCAGCTCCAGGGGTTGGTCAAGCTCCCAGTCCCCGTTTTCGAGCTGCACCCGGCTCAACAGGCGATGACGACCATGCTGCTGCAACCCCATGAGCAGGGCGTCGACTTCAGCGAAGCCGCGGCGTTCCACCACATGCAGTCCCACATCCAGCGCCATGGCCTCACTGAATGTGCTGAATCCAGGCTTGCCCAGGTGGCGCGAACAGAACGGGAACGCATCAAGGGGACGGATCCCTTTCGGCAGTAAGAGGAGATTGGGCACCTGCTCAAGCGCAGCGCGATCGTCCGGATGAACCGGCGCCGCCATCAGAAATCCCAGATCCGGCCACTGGGCGAACAATTCAGGGGACAACCGCAGACCCAGACCTCCGAATCCCACCTGCACCCAAGGCCGATCAGGTGCACTCAGGCCGTCGATCAGTTCCGCCGGAAGGGGTCTGGGCTGACTGCACACCAATCCCAGCGATTGCTCCGCTAACCCCCAGTCCATGGGCAGGTCGAACGGGCAACGCAACAGAAACAGTCCACTGGCATAGGCGGAGCCGCACCGCTCAACGTGAGCGTGAAAGGCCGGACCGAAGGCCCGATAGATGTCGTCCCAGCCGAAGTTGCTCATCCACACAAGCGGTGCACCCAACCCGGATGCCAGCTCCGCGGCTGCCGGTGGAACATCGGCGAGCACCAGTGTCGGCTCACGCAGGGAACGGATCCAGGCAAGCTCCCGGCTGATCAGATCGGGCAGATCCTCTTCCAGTCGTTCCAGAGCTTCCAGGGTGGCGAGCGGGTCCGATGCCAGGGCATCGGCCTGCATCACCCCCACATCCCATCGACATCGACGCTGCTGAATGGCGTCATCGTTGAGCAAGGTCGTCAGGAAACCGGGCTCGATCGCGGTGCTCATCACAAGCCGCCAGTCAGGACGCAACCGCCGCAACTGCTGCAGCACTGCCGCATCCCGGGCCGCGTGGCCAAAGCCATGGCTGCTGCTGCAGGTGTAGATCAACACGTCAGAGACTCCAGCTCCGGCAGCAGCTCCTGGTGAACCAGGGTTCCGTCCGGCCGGTACCAGCGGTGACTCAGATGCGAAAGATGCCCACCGCTGAATTCGGCCCAGGACAGATGAAGCAGGGTCTCGCCCCGGTCGTTGGTCCCGCTGCGGGGGACGCAGGCGGCATTGAGATAGACAATCCCACGACGATCCCGCAGGAGGCTTGTGCGCAGTCCAGAGCCCCGCTTGAGCTGATGGTGCATGTGGCCGAAGATGACGAGATCGGGCACCCGGGTTCGCGAAATGCGATCGAGAGCCAGCGCCAGATCCTGATCACCCCAGTCCACCGCGGGAGTCTTCCAGTCACGACCACAGGGACTGGACGGATCGGAACCAAGACCGCTGGGACCGCAGTGGGCCATGAGCACAAGCGGTTGGTCCGTCGGAACCGACGCCGCGGCCGCAACGATCCGTTCAACCGACTGCTCGAGGGTGATCGGCCCGTAAACCGCTTCCACCGCTTTCGAAAGGTGGTACCCCCCTCCGGAACTGCAGGGGCGACCACCCACCACCGAGAGCGGCAGGGGATGGAGATCAAGCCGACGCCATCCACAATCGACATCCTTGACGAGTGCCAGCTGCTGGCGGAGCACCCCTCCGCTCTTGTCCCGGCCCCGGTCGTGGTTCCCCAGAATCAACGCCACGGGAAAGGGCAACTCCCGAAGACGCCGGGTCAGTCGGAGATCTCCATCACTGAAATCACCGACAAACAGCACGGCATCCGGCTGCAGCCGTTGCAACAGCTGCTCATCCACTGCGCTCCAGGCGCCATGCAGGTCCCCGGCGATGGCGAGATGAAGATCGGTCAGAGCCGATGCCTAGGCTGTCGCCATCCTGCCCGGTCCTGACCCCGATGAGCGCTGACACAGCCCTTGTGGAAGCGATCGAGCAGCTGAAGCGGGAACGCAATGCCGTGGTGCTGGCGCACTACTACCAGGAACCTGAAATTCAGGACATCGCCGATTTCATCGGTGACTCCCTCGAGCTGTCCCGCAAGGCAGCCAACACCAATGCCGATGTGATCGCCTTCTGCGGTGTTCACTTCATGGCGGAAACCGCCAAGATTCTCTGCCCTGAAAAAACAGTGGTGCTGCCGGATTTCGATGCCGGCTGCTCACTGGCGGACGACTGCCCAGCCGATGAATTCGCCGACTTCCGGGCACAGCATCCCGATCATTTCGTGGTGAGTTACATCAACTGCACGGCAGCCGTGAAGGCTCAGAGCGACCTGATCTGCACCAGCAGCAACGCCGTTGATCTGGTCCGTCAGTTACCGGAGGACCTGCCGGTTCTGTTCGCGCCGGATCGCAACCTCGGGCGCTGGGTTCAACGTCACAGCGGACGCGATCTGACGCTCTGGCCAGGCCGCTGCGCGGTCCATGAAGCCTTCAGTGAAGAGGCTCTGCTGCAGTTGAAACTGGAGCACCCGGAGGCGGAGGTGATCGCTCATCCGGAGTGCGAGGAAAACCTGCTGGATCTGGCCGACTTCATCGGTTCCACCAGCAAGCTGCTCATCCACGCGCAGAAGAGCCCGGCGAACAGCTTCATCGTTCTCACCGAGCCGGGGATCCTGCATCAGATGAAGCAGCGTGTCCCCGACAAGACGCTGATGGATGTGCCGGGGACCGATGGATGCAGCTGCAATGCCTGTCCGCACATGCGGCTGAACACCTTGGAAAAACTGCGCGACTGCCTCGACACCCTGGAGCCGGCCATCGAGATGGAGGAATCGATCAGGGTGCAGGCCCTGGCTCCGATCGAGCGCATGCTGGCCATGAGCCGCTGATCCGCAGCCGTTGGCTCAGCGCTGGTTGTAACCGACGTCTTCAACACCGTCCTCATCAACACCGTCGTCGTCGTAGACGTCGTTGAAACGCAGGACACCCGCTTCCCTGAACTGAAAGTGCTGTGGAGCGCGGCGTGGTGGTCGACTCCCCGCATCAGCCCAGGATTCGCGAAAATCGCTCTCCTCCTCGGGATCCATGTTGAACGCGGCGTCTGAACGAATGCTGACAGTTCGGCTGTGATCGAACACACGCCCCAGGGGCTGTATTGCCGGGCGGCCGATGCATGGATCGATCCATGGCGTCCTGTGCCCAGGGCCCTGATCACCCATGCCCATGCGGACCATGCCCGAGCGGGTTGCGGTGAGTACTGGGCCGTTGATCTGAGCGAGGGTGTGATGCGTCAACGCCTCGGGCAGGACATCACCTTCCATCCGGTGCGCTACGGGGAGGAGATCTGGCTGGGCCAGTGCAAGGTGTCCTTTCACAGCGCAGGCCATGTGCTCGGATCAGCTCAGATCCGGCTGGAAGTTGATCACGAGGTGTGGCTCGTCAGCGGGGATTACAAACGCGACAGCGACCCCAGTTGCGATGCATTTGAACCGGTGCGCTGCGACGTTCTGATCACAGAAGCGACCTTCGGGCTGCCGATCTACCGCTGGCAGTCGGGGGCTGCTGTGGCCCGCGACATTCGCGACTGGTGGCAGGGGGACAGAAACCGGCCATCGCTTCTGTTCTGCTATGCCTTCGGCAAAGCGCAACGGCTCCTGGCGGAACTCCAGGCCATCGGGGTCGAAGAGGAGGTTCTGCTGCACGGCGCCGTGGAAACCGTGACGCGTCACTACCGGGATGCCGGGGTGCCGATGACCCCCAGCCGTCCGGTGAGTGAACTTCCACGCAAGGAAACACTGGCAGGACGGCTGGTGCTGGCACCGCCCTCAGCACATCGCTCCAGCTGGATGAGACGGTTCAAAACGCCGCAGACCGGCTTCGCCTCAGGCTGGATGGCCGTGCGTGGAGCCCGGCGCCGCAGGGGTTACGAACGGGGTTTCGTGCTGAGCGACCATGCCGACTGGGCCGGACTGGTGCGCACGGTTCGTGAATCAGGGGCCAGAAAGGTGTACGTCACCCACGGCCAGAGTGAAGTTCTGGCGCGCTACCTGCAGGAATCGGAAGGAATTGATGCTGAACCCCTGGAGACCCTGTTCGAAGGCGAGTCGGATTAAAGCGGAGACAAAGCCAGGTGGCAGTCACCAGCTGCGGTAGACGACTCTGCCCAGCAGTTCCCGCAAGGCCCGCGAGCTGTCATCGAGACCACCAGCCGTCGGCATCCACATCAACGGGTCGCGCACAACGGAGCCTCCCCAGGAGGCTCGGGCCTTGAAATCCACCGGGAACGGCAGCACCGTGATTCCCTGGCGCTCAAACAACCGCTGAGCGCGGCGCATGTGGAAGGCACTGGTCACCAGCAGCACCCGCGGTGCAGCACCAGGAAGCAGGCGTCGAACCGCCGTGGCCTCCTCAGCGGTGTTGCGCACCGGTGGGGTTGATGCGATGGCAGCCGGAGGCACCCCGAGGGACATGGCCTCGCGCCGGTAAAGCTCCCCTTCAGGAGCCAGTCCGGCCTGGAACGGGCTCTGCCCTCCGGTGAACAACAGGCGTGGAGCCCGTCCGTTGCGGTACAGCTCGAGTCCGGCGAGGAAACGATCCGGGTCGTGCCATTCGCTGATCCGCGAGTCGCCGGGTGCGGCATGGCGGCCACCGCTCAGCACCACGATGGCCTCGGCTCTGGGAGCATCAGCGGCCGATCGTCGCTGCCATGGACGCTCCACAAACCGCCAGAGCATCTGAGACACCAGGCCTGTACTGAACAGCCAGAGCAGCAGAGCAGCCACGCCCACCGGCCAGCGGCGGCGGCAAACCAGACCGACAAGCAACAACAACAGCGCCAGGCCCAGCGGCAGCACCAGCAGGGGCAGAAGTTTGGAGAACAGAAAGGCGACCACGCCGAACAGACTGGCTGCTGGCCAGGATGACGCCTGTTCATCCAGCGTCATGGAGGCCTTCCAGGCCCTGTTCGATCAACTGGATCGCGTCACCGGTACCAACGCCAAGGTTGATGCTCTCGTGGAGCATTTCCGCGAGGCGGCTCCGGAGGATGCCGCATGGGCCCTCACCCTTCTGCTGGGAAAGCGGCGCCGACGCCTGATCACCGGACGGAGGCTGCGGGAGATCCTTCGCGACCGCGGTGGGCTGGCCGACTGGTTGATTGCGGACTGCCATGGGCAGGTGGGGGATTCCGCAGAGACGATCACCCTGCTGTGGCCTGCCGTGATGCAGAACCTCGCACCCGTTCAGGCAGACCTGCCTGAGATCTCACCGGGGCAACCGTTGCACTGGTGGATGGAAACGCTGCTGCCTGTGATCAGCACACTTGCGGATGAGAAACAGAGCGATGCGGTGATCGCCTTATGGCAGGCCGTGCCGATCGAACAGCACTTCATCGTCAACAAACTGCTGACGGGCGGATTCCGGGTGGGAGTCTCAACGGGGCTGATCAGCCGGGCCGTGGCGCAGGCCTCCGCACTGGACGAGAACCTGGTGGTGCAGAGGTTGATGGGTGGATTCGAACCGTCGGCGCAACGATTCCTGCAACTCACCGCTCCGGAAGAGGCGGAAGAACGCCGCTCCAGCGGAACGCCCTATCCATTTTTTCTTGCCAGTCCTCTTGATCCGGAGCGGCTGCAAAAAAGCACGCCAGCGGACTGGCAGGTGGAGTGGAAGTGGGATGGCATCCGCGGGCAGCTGATCCATCGCGGCAGTGGGATTTATCTGTGGAGCCGTGGTGAGGAGCTGGTGAACGACAGCTTTCCGGAACTCATTGCTGTCGGCGCTGCACTGCCCCATGGTTCGGTGTTGGACGGAGAGGTGATCTGCTGGCGCGAGGGCGAACCGGCGCCGCTGGGATTCGACCAGCTGCAGCGGAGGCTTGGTCGCAAGACGGTTGGAGCGGTGCTGAAACGGGAGTGTCCGATGCGTTTCATCGCCTACGACCTGTTGGAGCACGGCGGAGAGGACATCCGCGATCGACCGCTGCAGGAACGACAAGCACTGCTGAGCGAACTGCTTGCCGGCATCGAACACCCTGAGATGTGGCGGCTGCAACAAAGCCGGAACTGGGCCCTCAACAACTGGCCGGAACTGGATCAGCAACGAAACCGGGCAAGGGAGCAGCAGGCGGAGGGGCTGATGCTGAAGAACAGGTCGTCGCCCTACCTGAGTGGCCGCAAACGGGGGCACTGGTGGAAGTACAAGCTCGACCCGATGACCCTCGATGCTGTGCTGCTGTATGCCCAGGCGGGCAGTGGACGGCGCGCCAACCTATTCACCGACTACACCTTTGGCCTCTGGACTGATGAAGAGGAGCCCAGGCTGGTGAGCTTCGCGAAGGCCTATTCCGGTCTGAATGACACCGAGATCCTCGAACTCGACCGCTGGATCCGGCGCAACACCGTTCAGCGATTCGGTCCTGCCCGGTCAGTCAAAACCGAACTGGTGTTTGAAATCGGCTTCGAAGGCATTCATCCCTCCAAGCGCCACAAATCGGGCATTGCGGTTCGTTTCCCGCGCATTCTTCGCTGGAGGCGCGACAAGCCGGCTGAGGAGGCGGATCGACTGGATGCGGCCCGACAACTGATGGCGGAACGATGACGATCAGCTCCACTCAATTCCGTCACTCGCAGACGATTCGACGACTCAATGTCATGGATCATTCCCTGGACATTCTCACTCCGGGTCTCTCGATCCCGAGGGGTTTCGCCAAATCATTCACGCTCAATGTCGTCCGAAGCGAAGATCTCAGAACCCTCTGACCGACCTACGTCCACCCTGTGCCAAGCCTCCAACCCATCCATGACTGGTTTGAGCTCCAGGGGTG
>CAJWZW010000042.1 GCA_913050565.1 uncultured Synechococcus sp. | reverse complement strand
CCCATGGCTCGCATGAGCACGTGGGCATTGATCTTCCGGGTTTTATCAACCCGAACGTGCAGAAGATCGTTCTTATCCGTCTCGAACTTCAGCCAGGCTCCCCGGTTGGGAATCACGCTGGCGTTGTAGGTGCGCCGGCCGTTCTTGTCCATTTCATCCTTGAAATAGACACCGGGACTCCGCACGATCTGATTGACGATCACGCGTTCGGCACCGTTGATGATGAACGTGCCTCGCTCGGTCATCAGCGGCAGCTCGCCGATGAAGACCTCCTGTTCCTTGATCTCGCCCGTCTCCTTGTTGACCAGGCGGCAGGTCACGTACATCTGCGAAGCGAAGGTCGCATCGCGACGCTTGGCCTCTTCCACGTCGTGCCGTGGACGCTTGAGTCGGTACTCGCTGCCGATGAAATGCAGCTCAAGCTTTCCGGTGTAGTCGGTGATCGGCGAGAAGCTCTCGAGCTCCTCAATCAGACCGAGGTCCAGAAACCACTTGAAACTCGCCCGCTGCACCTCAACCAGATCGGGGAGGTAGGTAGCGGTCTTGGCGACCTGAATCGCGCTGCTGCTCATGCGGGGACCGGCAGAGAGGACGAATGGGACACAACCTGGATGCCGTTGTCAGAGGCAACCCGGAATCTCCATGCAACAACTGCGGCCTTCAGCACTCCCTCTTTGAGGAAGCCTGCAGTACCGCAGATGAGTTCAGAGATTGCGGGTCAGATCAGCTGACGACGACAAGTGCACCGGAAGTTAATGGACGCTTCTGGCGCCATGACTCCGATAACGGATTCATGGCCAGGCAATACAACATCTTACATACAGCCCTTGGCCCTAGCAAAACAAGTTATGGAAGCCGGAACAGGCGACGGGCGTTGGCCGTGCTGCTCTCGGCGACAGCGGAGAGTTCAGCACCGCGCAGATCAGCCACACGGGCCGCCACGGAAGCCACAAAGGCCGGTTCGTTGCGCTTGCCGCGGCGAGGAACCGGGGCCAGGAAGGGACAATCCGTCTCCACAAGGAAACGGTCATCGGGCACCTGTCGGGCGCAGTCGTGGGTGGGTACCGCCTTGGGAAAGGTGACGGTGCCGCTGAAGCTGATGTAGAAACCGAGCTCCAGAAACTGATGCATTTCTTCGGGCGTTCCTCCCCAGCAGTGCATCACTCCTGAAGGGCAGCGTCCTTCCGATTGCCGGGTTCTCAGCTCGAGCAGCATCGGTTCCGCCGCATCCCGGCAGTGAATGATCACCGGAAGATCCAGTTCAACCGCCAGATCCAGCTGAGGCCTCAGGACGTTCAGCTGTTCGTCGAGGTTTTTGTCACGGAATAAATCGAGACCCAGCTCTCCGATCGCGACCACACGGTCGTCTTCCAGGGCCGCACGCCGAAGCACAGCGATGGTGTCATCAGACCAGTGCTTTGTATCCAATGGGTGAACGCCCACCGAATAACGCATTTCCGGAAAACGATCCGCCAGTGCACGGATCGCCGGTATTTCCGAGGGCTCAACACAGGCATGCAGCAGAGCCCCCACCCCCGCTTCACGCCACCGGGAAGCCACCGCATCCAGGTCTTCCTCGAAAGTCCGGAAAACGATGTGACAGTGACTGTCGATCAGCGTCGGAGTGGACGACACAGCTGGGCCGAAACGCGCTTTCGACCCATTCTGCCGGTTGTTGATGGCTGAAGCCTCGAAGAGCTCCAGCTCAGCTGGCGGGTTCCAGCACCTTGCGGACCACAGCACTCAGGCGTGACTTCTGGTTTGCACCGTTGTTCCGGTGAAGCACACCAACCTTGACGGCCTTGTCGATCTTGCTGAAGGCAGCGTTGAGGGTGGTCTTGACGGTGGCTTTCGCATCGTCTCCGGGGGCGGCCTGATAGGCGTCGCAGGCGCTGAAGCAGCGCTTCATCAGCGTGCGCAGGGCTGACTTGTAGTTGCGGTTGCGAAGACGGTTGCGCTCGGCAACCTCGATCCGCTTCTTCGCTGCTTTGTTATTGGCCACTGCGGCTGAAACGTTGCGAACAATCCATAAGGATACCTGCTGACTGACGCATCAAATCAGGTCCTAGTTTCAGAGCACTGTCCTGAACGCACCCTTGCCTAAGAGCAGCCCCGTGGCCTTCCCCCTGCTCTGCGTCCGCGATTCGCAGCAGGGTGCTGCTGAGCTTCTGAGGTTGACCCGACGAACAACCACGAGTCAACAACGGGAGGTCCGGGATCGGGTCGACGCCATTCTGAAAGAGGTGAAGGAGCGCGGAGACAGCGCCGTTCGTGAATTCACCCAACGTTTCGATCGCTTTGACCCTCAACCGCTGACGGTCTCGCCGGAGGAGATGGAGCAGGCCTGGAGGCAGTTGCCGGTGGACCTGAAGGATGCCCTGGAGCTGGCTCACCGCCGCATCAGTGAATTTCATCAGCGTCAGCGACCCGCCGACATCAGCATGGAAGGGGTCCATGGGGAACGCCTGGGCCGCCGCTGGAGACCGGTGAAACGCGCCGGTCTGTATGTGCCGGGAGGCCGCGCTGCCTACCCCAGCACTGTGCTGATGAATGCCGTGCCCGCGAGGGTGGCCGGTGTGAATGACACCGTGATCTGTTCACCGGCCGGCCCCGACGGGCAGGTGAATCCGGTGGTCCTGGCAGCGGCCCACATGGCAGGTGTTGGCACCGTGCTGCGCATCGGAGGTGCCCAGGCGATCGCCGCCATGGCCTATGGCACCGAAAGTGTTGAAAAGGTGGATGTGATCAGTGGCCCGGGCAACATCTACGTGACCCTGGCCAAGCAGGCTGTTTACGGCCAGGTCGGCATCGATTCCCTCGCCGGCCCAAGTGAGGTGCTGGTGATCGCCGATCACACCGCCAAGGCCAATCAGGTGGCATCCGACCTGCTGGCCCAGGCCGAACACGATCCACTCGCCTCCGCAGTGCTGATCACCACATCGGCAGAGCTCGCCGACTCCGTCGGCATGGCCATTGCCGAGCAACTGGAGAATCACCCCCGCAGGGAAATCTGCGAAACATCACTGAAGGACTGGGGCCTGGTGGTGGTCTGCGACGACCTTGAGACCTGCGCTCAGCTCAGCGACAGCTTCGCCCCTGAACACCTGGAACTGCTCGTGGAACGGCCGGAGGCCCTGGCGGAGCGCATCCAGCATGCGGGTGCCATTTTTCTGGGCCCCTGGTCACCCGAAGCGGTGGGTGACTACCTGGCCGGCCCGAATCACACCCTCCCCACCTGCGCGGCAGCCCGGTTCAGCGGCGCTCTTTCCGTGGAGACCTTCATGCGCCACACATCGATGATTGCCTTCAACAAGGCGGCCCTGGAAGCGACGGGATCAGCGGTCTGCGAGCTGGCCCGCAGCGAAGGACTGCACAGCCATGCTGAATCCGTGAGACAGCGTCTCAGCTGAGACGCTTCTCAAGGCTTCGAACCCCGGCGACTCCGGAGTTGACCTCCCCAACCAGAACCTCATCAGCGAGGTTGACGAAGAGCCCGTTCTCGAGAACGCCGGGGATGTTGTTGATCGTCTGCTCCAGGGCAGTGGGATCAGCGATGCCGCCGTCGAGCTTGACGTCGAGCACGAGGTTGCCCTGATCCGTCACCACCGGGCCGGCTTTGCGTTGCGCCATCCGCAGCTCCGCCAGGCCACCGAGCTTCTCCAGGTCCTGCTTGACCTGCCGCCAGGCCCCGGGAAGCACCTCAACCGGGAGGAGGAAACCGAGGTTGAGACGGTCAACGAGCTTGGTTGAATCAACCACCACAACGAAACGCTCAGCCCGTGCCGCCACCAGTTTCTCCTGAACGTGGCAGGCTCCGCCCCCTTTGATCAGCTGAAAGGCAGGATCCACTTCGTCGGCGCCATCGATCGCCAGATCAATGCGGTCCACCGCATTGAGGCTGAGCAGAGGAATGTTCAGTTCCGCGGCCAGCACCTCACCCTGAAACGAGGTGGTCACGCCGACGATGTCTTTGAGTTCGCCACTGGCGAGCTTGGCTCCCAGGCCCTGGATCATCAGCGCCGCAGTCGAACCGGAACCCAGACCCAGCACCATGCCGTCCTTGATCTGCCGAACGGCTGCATCAGCGACAGCCTGCTTCATCTGGTTCTGAAGATCCGACATCAAGCTCGTTCTGGTGGGCGCGACGGTAGCAAGGGTGTCAGCTCAGGCCTGGCAGTGGAGCTGGCTTCACAGAGAGGCTGAGCTCCCGGCCATTGCGCAGGAGCTTGAGCGGCAGCTGCCCGCCGATGGGGGCCGCGTCAACCACCTCCAACAACTGCTGGGGATCCTGCACCGTCTGATCGCGAACGCCGATCACCAGATCACCACGGCGCAATCCGGCTTTTTCAGCAGGCCCCTCCGGCAGCACCGACTGCACAAGGGCACCACGGCGCTCGGGCAGCTCAACCAGAGCATTCGGATCCTCGTTGTGCTCCCGCGCGATGCGGGGGGTCAAGGCCACGAGCTGAAGACCGATGTAGGGATGCACCACCTCACCTTTCTGCACCAACTGATCCGCCACGCCACGGGCGAGGTTGATCGGAATGGCGAAACCCAGGCCGGCTCCGGGGCCGGAACGCACCAGCGTGTTGATCCCGATCACTTCGCCGTCTCCATTCACCAGAGGACCACCGGAATTGCCGGGGTTGATGGCGGCGTCGGTCTGGATCAGCTCCAGACGTTTGTCAGAGAACCCGAGGCTGTTGATGTTGCGGTGAAGGCTGCTGACGATGCCGAGCGTGACCGTGCGTTCGAGCCCGAAGGGTGTTCCCAGGGCGATCGCCCAGTCGCCCACCTCCATCACCTCTGAATCACCCAGGGGTGCATTGGGTGGGAGCGTTTTGCCCTCCAGACGCACGAGAGCAAGATCCGTCACCGGATCGATGCCCACCACCTGGCCATCGCGCTGATCGCCATCGGCCAGGGTCACGCTCACCGTTTCCACCCGATCCACAACGTGGGCGTTGGTGAGAACGAGCCCCTTGTTGTCGATGACCACACCTGAACCCTGGCCCCGTTCGCGCTCGGGGCCACGGGCCGGGTCACCCAGCAGATCACGAAGCAGCGGGTCGATCAGGGTTGGATCAAACGGCTGCCGCTCCACCGTGCGTTCGGTGTCGATACGGACCACAGCGGGAGCGACACGGCTGACCGCATCAGCCACGAAGCTGTGATCGAGGGCCAGGACTGGCGGCACGGAACCGATCAGGAACAACCCACCCAGCAGCAGGGTCAGGGTCTGTCGCATCAACAGGGTCATCA
The DNA here is from genome assembly GCA_913050565.1 of uncultured Synechococcus sp. Lineage (GTDB taxonomy): Bacteria > Cyanobacteriota > Cyanobacteriia > PCC-6307 > Cyanobiaceae > Parasynechococcus. Next base: position 10,055 of record CAJWZW010000042.1, on the reverse strand, counting down.
CGCGGCAGAAGTTCCGGATGTCCTTTTTATCGGACTTCGAGGCTCCATGAGGTTGGTCCGGATCGGACACATTCAAACCGCCCGCAAATCCTCGTTGGTCAAACCTCGAAACCGTGGCTAGAGGAATTTTGTACGCCGAAATTGGATGCCGATTCGTCTGGCCCCGATTGCCGTAGCAGCCGCCTTGGTCACTCCGATGGCCCTGGCCACCCCCGCAGCGGCTAACAGCACCACACTCAAGGCCGTGGTTTTTGAAGACGTATTGCCCCTGTATCAGAAAACTGAAACTGGTTACGAGGGCTTTGGCGTTGACGTTCTGGAGCAGATCCGGATGCAGTCCGGTCGCCGAAAGGTCGAATACAACAGCGTTGACTCCGTGAACGAGGGTCTGAACGCCGTGATCACCGGCAAGTCCGACATCGCCTGCGGCGTGGCGTTCACCTGGACCCGCTCCACCCAGGTGAACTACACGCTGCCCTTCGGAATCGGGGGAACCCGCCTGCTCATGGCAAGCGACACCAAAGTGGATGGAACCCCGGAGTCGCTGTCAGGCAAGACCGTTGGCGTGGTGAAGGATTCACCAGCTTCAAAGGTTCTCAAGAATGTGGCCCCTGAGGTCAACCTGAAGCCGTACAACACGCCCGCTGAGGCCCTGGCTGCGTACAACAGCGGCGACGTTCCCATCCTCGGCGGAGGCACCCTCTGGCTTGCTGCCAACAGCAGCAAGGAAACCTCCGCCTTGCTTCCCTTCCGTCCCTATGGCCGCTCCGGCATTGGCTGCATCGTCAACCTGAACAACGGCAAGTTGCTGTCCAAGGCCAACATCGCCATCGGCCAGATGATGCAGGCCTACATGGACGGTGACGCGGGAACCCGTCACATGGTCGAGCGCTGGATTGGCCCGGAAAGCAACGTCGGACTGACCAGGGTCGGCATCGAGTCCCTTTACAGCCTGATTCTCAACGTCACAGCCGAAATCTCAACACCCGCTGCACCAGCAGCTCGCTGACGTTCCATTCCCTTTCCCAACAACGACGTTCTGCCCACGACAACACCTTCTCCATGAAACGCCCACTGATCGCTTTCCAGGCACTTCTTGCCTCCAGCGCCGTTCTCTGCCAAAGCGGCGAAGCAAGCAACACGTACATCGCTCCAGACCATCTCGACAGCAGTCTTGAGGCCAGGATCAAAGCGGCCCAGTCCAGCGAATGGAGTTCCATGCTGGATCCCACTTATCTGGAAGGCGATCTTGTCGCCAAGAGCAAGTGGAAGAACGGAAAGGGCCGCAAATTCGGCAACAGCCGCGGCTCCGGAAAGTGGAAGAACGGCAAATCAGGCAACAAGTGGAGCAACAGCCGCAGAACCTGGGGCAACGGCGGCTACTACGGCGGCTGGCGTAACGGTGGCGGCGGCTGGCGCAACGGCAGTGGTGGGTTCGTCAACTGGTGAACCGGAACCGACCTGAATCCCTGGGGGCCGAACTGCATCGGTTCGGCCCCATTGGCTTGGTGGTGGTGCAGTCCACCTCCCTCTGCAATCTCGATTGCTCCTATTGCTATCTGCCCGACCGTCAGAAGAAGCGGGTCTTTGATCTCAACCTGCTGCCGCTGTTGATTCAGCGGATTCTCGAAAGTCCTTACGCCGGGCCGGAGTTTTCACTCGTCTGGCATGCGGGAGAGCCACTCACTCTCCCCACCCGCTGGTACGACGAAGCCACCAAGATCCTTTATCAGAGCCTTGCCGACCATGGCGCTCTGGGACTGGACTTCACCCAGCACGTCCAGACCAACGCCACGTTGATCAACGACTCCTGGTGCGATTGCTTCAGGAGAAATCGAATCGTGGCAGGCATCAGCGTGGATGGACCTGAGGACATCCACGATGCCCATCGTCGCTTCCGCAATGGCCGCGGATCCCACGCGCTGGCCATGAAAGGCATTGAAGCCCTGCATCGAAACGATGTTCCGTTCCACTGCATCTCAGTGCTGACGGAAGACGCCATGGAACAACCGGAGCGGATGTACCGCTTCTTCCGGGACAACGGCATCTACGACGTGGGTTTCAACGTGGAGGAGCAGGAGGGCATTCACACCAGCTCCTCGATGCAGGGTGCCGCGATGGAGGCGAAGTACCGCGATTTCCTGCAGACGTTCTGGCGTCTCAGTGAACAGGATGGTTATCCGGTTGTTCTGCGGGAATTTGAGCAGGTGATCAGCCTGATTCAGGGGCATCAGCGGATGACCCAGAACGAGTTGAATCGACCGTTCTCGATCCTGAGCGTGGATTGGCAGGGGAATTTCTCGACCTTTGATCCTGAGCTGCTGTCTGTGGCGAGTGATCGCTATGGAACCTTCAACCTGGGCAATCTGCGCGACCTTTCACTGGAGGAATCGACGAAAACAGAACAGTTCCAGCGGCTGTTCTCGGATATGAGCCAGGGGGTTCACAGTTGCCAGGAAGGCTGCGAGTACTTCGGCCTCTGCGGTGGCGGCAATGGCAGCAACAAATTCTGGGAACACGGCAGCCTGGCCGCCAGTGAGACGAACGCCTGCCGTTTCGGCACCAAGATTCCGGTGCAGGTTCTGCTGGAACGCTTCGAAGAGGGTCCACCGCTCGATCGTGATGGGCGGCATCGGGAACCTCCCAGGCCGCCAAGGCGCTGACGTGATCACGACCAGGCTCAACCTCCTCGCCTGGAGGGCTGATGAGTCGTCGGATACATTGGAGAGGTGTCCGACGGGCATCTCCCAACGGGAGATCGGCCACAACTGAAATGCACGTCGGGCCGGGCCCGATCTCAGTTCCCTTTGCCTCATCCCCTGCTTCCCGAACTTGAACGGCTCGTCACCCAGGTGGCGTCGTCCCGCAACTTCGAGCTCTGCGGCCTCCAGCTGCTCACACACACGAGCCCGATGACACTCGAAGTTCAGATCCGACACAACAGTGGCTCGGATGTGAGCCTCGATGATTGCGCCGAGTTCAGCACTGTTCTCGGTGAGGCACTGGAGTCTTCTGAGCTGCTGAAGGAGGCCTATGTTCTGGAGATCAGCAGCCCCGGTATCGGTGAGCAGCTGTCAGATGATCGCGATTTCAAGACCTTCCGCGGTTTCCCTGTGGAAGCAAGCTTCCGCGACAAGGATGGATCCGAGAAGCGCATTGAGGGTCTGTTGCTGGAGCGGGACGAGACAACGCTGCAGATCAACATTCAGGGGCGGATCAAACGCCTGCCCCGCGACTGCGTGATCGCCGTCCGTCTCACCACTCCCAGCGCCTGACAGCGCCCAACCGTCACCCCGTCCCGCTCTCTCACACCATCCGATGGCACTCGTCCTTCTTCCTGGCCTCACCAACCTGATCGACGACATCAGCGAAGAGAAGAAATTGCCGCCCCAGGTGGTGGAAGCTGCCCTGCGGGAAGCCCTGCTGAAGGGATATGAGCGCTATCGCAGAACGCTCTACATCGGAATCAGCGAAGACCCGTTTGAGGAGGATTACTTCAGCAACTTCGACGTGGGCCTCGACCTCGAGGAAGAGGGCTATCGCGTGCTCGCCAGCAAAATCATCGTGGAGGAGGTGGAGAGCGAAGACCACCAGATCGCTCTGGCCGAAGTGATGCAGGTGGCCGAAGACGCCCAGGCGGGGGACACCGTTGTTCTGGATGTGACGCCGGAAAAGGAAGACTTCGGACGGATGGCGGCGGCCACCACCAAACAGGTGCTGGCTCAGAAGCTGCGTGATCAGCAACGGCGGATGATCCAGGAGGAATTCGCCGATCTGGAAGATCCGGTGCTGACCGCCCGCGTGATCCGCTTCGAGCGCCAGTCCGTGATCATGGCTGTGAGCTCCGGCCTGGGCCGGCCTGAAGTGGAAGCGGAACTGCCGCGCCGGGATCAGCTGCCGAACGACAACTACCGAGCGAACGCAACCTTCAAGGTGTTTCTGAAGGAAGTGAGTGAAGTGCCGCGCCGCGGCCCCCAGCTGTTCGTGAGCCGCTCCAATGCCGGCCTGGTTGTCTACTTATTCGAAAACGAGGTTCCTGAAATCCAGGAAGGTTCCGTGCGGATCGTGGCGGTGGCCAGGGAAGCCAACCCCCCCTCACGCTCCGTTGGACCGCGCACGAAGGTGGCCGTCGACAGCATCGAGCGCGAAGTGGATCCTGTGGGTGCCTGCATCGGCGCCCGCGGATCCCGCATCCAGCAGGTGGTGAATGAGCTGCGCGGCGAAAAAATCGATGTCGTCCGCTGGTCTCAGGACCCCGGCCAGTACATCGCCAATTCCCTCAGCCCTGCCCGGGTTGAGATGGTGCGTCTGGTGGACCCGGCCGGTCAGCATGCCCATGTGCTGGTGCCGCCCGATCAACTGAGCCTGGCCATCGGCCGCGAAGGCCAGAACGTGCGCCTCGCCGCCCGACTGACGGGTTGGAAGATCGACATCAAGAATTCCACTGAATACGACCAGGCCGCCGAAGACGCCGTTGTGGCTGAACTGATCGCTCAACGGGAAGAGGAAGAGGCTCTGCAACTGGAAGCCGAAGAGCGTCTTGCGGCTGAACAGGCTGCCCGTGCCGAAGAGGATGCCCGACTGCGCGAGCTTTATCCCCTGCCGGAGGACGAGGAGGACTACGTCGAAGGCGAGCAGGAGGTGTATGCCGAAGCAGAGGTTGCTGCCGATGAGCAGCCTGCCGATGAACAGCCTCCCGAAGAAGAACAGCCTGCTGAAGAGGAACAGCCTGTTGATGGCAGTGAGGACGCCCGGTGACCTCCCGCCCCGTCCTGCGTCGCTGCGTGGCCTGCCGCCAGCTTTTGGATCGTCGCCAGTTGTGGCGAGTGATCCGCGACCATCAGGACGGCGTCCTTTTGGATGAGGGAATGGGCCGATCGGCCTATCTCTGTCCGAACGAGGACTGTCTGGAGGAGGCCAGGCGCCGCAAAAGACTGCAGAAAGCCCTGCGCTGTCAGGTTCACGATGCAGTCCTTGAGGCCCTGGATCAGCGGCTCCGTCACTCGACGGATGAGTCCGCTGAGGCAAAATGAACACTGGCCACACTATGTGTGAGGCCACCGCGGCACATCGTGCCCGGCCCGACCGGAGATCACCACTGAATGACCAGCAGCGGCAAAGTCAGAATTTACGAGCTGTCCAAGGACCTCGGTCTGGAAAATAAGGACGTGCTGGATGCGGCTGAAAAGCTCTCGATCGCAGCCAAGAGCCACAGCAGCTCCATCAGTGACGCCGAAGCCGGGAAGATCCGCAATCTGCTGAAGACCGGCGGTAACGGAGCCCAGCCCTCCGCTCCGACAAGGCCTGCGCCCGGCAAAGCGATCCTCTCGGTGAAGAAGGCTGCCCCTCCAGCCAAACCGACAGCGGCAAAGCCCGCTCCTGCCAAACCTTCGGCCCCGCCGGCAGCGACTCCGGTCAAACCAGCAGCGAGCAAGCCCGTTGCGGCCAAACCGGCAACAACACCAGCCAAGGTGTCGGCACCTCCGGCACGACCCGCTGCAGCGGCAAAACCGCTTCCTGCCAAGCCAGCTGCAGCCAAACCGGCGGCCAAGCCGACTCCAGCTGCAGCTCCGGCGCGACCGACCGCCTCCAAGCCTCTGCCCCGTCCGGCACCAGCGAAACCAGCGGTGGTCGTGAAGCCACCGGTGAGCAAGCCCGAGCTGGTGAGCAAGCCAACTCCGGCCGCAAAACCAACGGCTCCGCCGGCACGCCCCGCAGCGGCAAAACCCGCTCCACCGCGTCCGACGGCAGCCAAACCGACGCCGCGGCCAGCTGCCTCACCCAGTCGCCCAACCCCCGGGAAGGGTCAGAAACCACAGATCGTGGCTCGAGCCGGAGCACCGACACGGCCTGGAGCAGGCGCTCCGCGTCCCGGTGCGCCAACGCGACCGGGCGGTGCTGCCAAGCCTGGGGCCCCAGCCAAGCCAACACCAAGGCCGGAGCTGGTGGGCAAGCCGGTTCCACGGCGCCCCGGCACCGGTGTTCCACAACGACCGGGCAGCCCTGGACGCCCAAGCCGTCCCGGCGCACCGGTGCGTAAGGGAGGAAACACGCTCGAGCTGGTGGGCAAGCCGATCCGTCGCGACGGCAGCCCCACATCCGGTGGACGCCCCGGCGCCCCCACACGTCCCGGTGCCCCCACTCGCCCAGGCATGCCCGGTGGCATGAGAAAGCCCGTGGCTCCGGGCGAACTGATGCAACTGCAGAAGCCCGTGGGTCGTCCGGTTGCACCGGCACCACGGCGGACGGATGCACCCACCAAAACAGGAGAGGGCGCCGGCACTGCGACCCCACCCGTCGCAAGGCCCAACGCACCATCGGCCCCCCGTCGCCCGGGATTCCGCCCCGGCGGCCCCGGCGGTCAGCGCCGACCCGGACGACCCGACTGGGACGACAGCGCCAAGCTTGAAGCGCTGCGCAGCCGCTCGCCGCAACGCCAGCGCCAGAAGGTTCACATCATCGGTGAAAACGATGATTCGCTCGCGGCACAGACCGGTGGTTTTGCCGGCGAGCAGGAAAACATGGTGCTGTCGGCGAGCCTTGCTCGTCCCGCCAAGCCCAAATCCCAGCAGCGCAAGGCACCGAAGCCGGTTGCGGCGATGCGCAAGCGCCGCAAGGAAACCACGCGTCAGCGTCAGCGCCGCCGCGCCATGGAACTGCGGGCAGCCCGCGAGGCCAAGCAGGTAAGGCCCGAGATGATTGTTGTGCCGGAGGACAACCTCACGGTGCAGGAGCTGGCCGACATGCTCAGCGTGGAAAGCTCCGAAATCATCAAATCCCTGTTCTTCAAGGGGATCATCGCCACGGTCACCCAGTCCCTGGATATGGGCACGATCGAGACGGTGGCCGAGGAATTCGGGGTGCCTGTCCTGCAGGACGACGTTGAGGAAGCGGCCAAGAAGACCGTCGAGATGATCGAAGAGGCCGACAAGGCTCACCTGATCAGACGCCCCCCCGTCGTCACGGTGATGGGCCACGTCGACCACGGCAAAACCAGCCTGTTGGATGCCATCCGCCAGGCCAGGGTCGCCGCGGGCGAGGCCGGTGGCATCACCCAGCACATCGGTGCTTACCAGGTCGAGATCGAGCACAACAACGAACCCCGGAAGCTCACCTTCCTCGACACCCCGGGCCACGAGGCCTTCACGGCCATGCGGGCGCGTGGCACCAAGGTGACCGACGTGGCGGTGCTGGTGGTGGCGGCGGACGATGGTGTGCGGCCCCAGACCCTGGAGGCCATCAGCCATGCCCGCGCTGCTGAAGTGCCGATCGTGGTGGCGATCAACAAGATCGACAAGGAGGGCGCATCACCTGACCGGGTGAAGCAGGAACTCTCCGAGCAGAGCCTGCTGGCGGAAGACTGGGGCGGTGATGTGGTGATGGTGCCGGTGAGTGCCATCAAGCGGGAAAACATCGACAAACTGCTTGAGATGCTGCTGCTGGTCACCGAAGTGGAAGACCTGCAGGCCAACCCCGATCGCATGGCTCGCGGCACCGTGATCGAAGCCCACCTCGACAAGGCCAAGGGTCCTGTGGCAACGCTTCTGATCCAGAACGGAACCCTCAAGACCGGTGACGTTCTCGCTGCCGGTCCGGTGCTGGGCAAGGTGCGCGCCATGGTTGATGACAACCGGCAGCGGCTGAAAGCAGCAGGCCCATCCTGTGCTGTTGAGGCCCTCGGCTTCAGCGAGGTGCCGACGGCGGGTGACGAATTCGAGGTCTACGCCGATGAGAAATCGGCAAGGGCCGTGGTGGGCGATCGGGCCTCCGATGCCCGTGCCACCCGCCTCGCGCAGCAGATGGCCTCCAGGCGCGTGTCACTGACGGCCATGTCCGGTCAGGCCAACGAAGGAGAGCTGAAGGAGCTCAACCTGATCCTCAAGGCCGATGTGCAGGGTTCCGTGGAAGCGATCCTCGGTTCCCTCGAGCAGCTGCCGAAGGACGAAGTTCAGGTGCGGGTGCTGTTGTCGGCGCCGGGTGAGATCACCGAAACAGATGTGGACCTGGCTGCCGCATCCGGTGCGGTGATTGTGGGCTTCAACACCTCGATGGCTTCCGGTGCCAAGAAAGCCGCTGATGCCACCGGCGTTGATGTGCGCGACTACGACGTCATCTACAAACTGCTCGAGGACATTCAGCTGGCCATGGAAGGTCTGCTGGAACCCGAGCTGGTGGAGGAGGCTCTCGGCGAAGCCGAGGTCCGTGCCGTGTTCACCATCGGCAAGAGCGCAGTGGCTGGTTGCTACATCACCACGGGCAAGCTGCACCGCAACTGCAGGGTCCGCGTCCATCGCGGCAAGCAGGTTGTGTTCACAGGCGATCTCGACTCCTTGCGTCGCAACAAAGACGACGTCAAGGAAGTGGCGACCGGCTTCGAGTGTGGTGTCGGCACCGATCGTTTCGCCAACTGGGAGGAAGGCGACCGGATCGAGGCCTTCAAGATGGTCACCCAGCGCCGCAAACTCACCACCTGATTCCACCTGTCACCGTGCAGCCCCGCCGCGAGCCTCTGCTCTGGCTTCAGTGCCTCGCAATCGGCGTAATTCCACTGGAATTGCTGCTGATCAGGCTGCTCCTGGCGGGTGCGGATCCAGGCCCGGTGCCACCACTGGAACGTCTGCTGCTCTGGGCCGTTGCCGTTCTCGCTCCTGCTGTCGCCCTGTGGCGGCGGCCGGCTGACTGGGGGTCTCTGCTGCTGGTTCGTGTTCCACTAACGACACGCACCAAGGAGCAGCAGCAACTCAGTGGCCCTCAAGGGGGGTTGACCAGCAGGCTGGTTCTGCTCGTGATCACGGTTGGCCTGCTGCCGCTGATCTGGTGGATGGATGAGTCCGCCGGCCTGGTGCAGGAACTGTCGCCGGTGCAGGACCGATCCCGGTTGGTGACCCTGCTGCTCAGCACGCCACTGCTGGCTCTGATCGTCTGGCAGGTGCAGCAACTGGTGCAGGCCATCTCGCTGCTGGCCAGCGGAGACCGACGCGATGAGCCAACGGAAGCGTTGGATGCTGAACGGATCAGGAGCGAGCGCAGCAGTTTCGGCCTTCCATTGCTGCGGCTTCAACCTCTGAACTGGCCGGAACCTGCTGCAGAACCGGAGCCCACACCAACTGCGGAGCCAACACAAGAGACGGAACCAACCGCGAGTTCAGAAACGGAACCCCTTTCAGAACCGGAGCCCTCTCCTGCGGAAGAGACCGTGAATCCCGCAAACGAGATGGAGGCAACGGCTGATCCGGATGAGGCCGATCCAGAGGAGGACGCTCTGGATGAGGACGCTCTTTTTGAGAACAGTCCGGATGAAGACCTTCCTAAGGAGGAATCATCCGTGGAGAGGACCGTTGAGATCACATCGGAACCGGACAGCTCATCAGATCGACCCGAAGAGGAAACCGATGCAGAGCTGAACAATCCAGAACCTGACCCAGAGGACGGTCTGGTTGAGAACGCTCTTGTTGAAGACCGTCCGGATGAGGGGGATCCAGATGAGAGTGATCCAAAAGAGGACGATCCAGAGAAGGACGGTCAGGTTGAGGACGCTCTTGTTGAAAACAGTCCGGATGAGGGTGAACCGGATGAAGACCTCTCCGCTGAGGAAGCAGCTGGGGAGATGGCCGTTGAGATCGCTCCTGAAGTGGAGATCTCTTCAGATCAAACCGAGGAAGAGACCGATGCAGCGCTGAAGAATCCGGAAACAGACCTAGCCGTCGCCGCGGTTGCGGTCGAACCAGAGCAGAGCGGAGAAGAGCACGAGAGCACCACCCTGGATGCCGAGGTCGTTGAGGGGGACGCTGTCGCCGGCGGAGAAGCGGAAGAGCATGGTGAACATCCCCAGGCCGGCGGAGGCGAAGAGCGCGACCCAGACCAGACGACGGAGACCTCGCCAGGGGGTTTGTGATTCACGCAGCAGGCGCTCCCTGACAGCTGGATCAAGGTTTTTGTCGGCCCGCCGCTCGTTGGTCAACACAGATCCTTCACTTACGCAAATGTTAAATTGATTGTTCCGCCGATGTAGCTCAGCCGGTAGAGCAACGCTTTCGTAAAGCGTGGGTCGCCTG
>CAJWZW010000041.1 GCA_913050565.1 uncultured Synechococcus sp. | reverse complement strand
CTGCAGCAGCCGGATCCCGAGACCGTCGCGCACATCGAAACGCTTGATCAGCAGACCGGCTGGATCAAACCAGAGGCCACCGTCGGTGAGCACGCCATCCACATCGAGAACCAGCAGCTTCATCCGCCGCAGGTGCCGTCGTTGCCACCACCAGCGCAGCGATGTCATGCCAGCCCTGCCTGCACCAGATCGTGCAGTCGCAACAGCCCCATCATCCGCTTGTCGCTGTCCACGACCGGTAACACCGAGATCGGTTTACGGCGGTTGCGCTCCATTCGTTCCATGGCCTTCACCACCAGCAGCTCTCCGTGCACGGTGATCGGATCGCTGGTCATCAGGTCTGCGGCCGTCAGGTGAGTCCAGCTTTCGGCGCTGTGCTCCTGCAGCGCCCGGCGCAGATCACCGTCCGTGAGGATTCCCACCAGCACCCCTGGATGCTCGGGATCTTCCACCCAGCCACTGCCGATCCCATCACGGGTGAGGCCACCGATCACCTCCGGGAGTGGTGTCTGCGGCTGCAGCGGGTGCAGCTTGCTGGCGGGCAACATCAGATCAGCAGCCGTCAGCGTCAGCTGTTTGCCGAGAGAGCCAGCTGGATGGTTCAGAGCGAAGTCGGCCGGTGAGATGCCGCGCCTCTCCATCCACACCGCCGCCAGCGCATCACCGATCGCCATCGCCACAGCGGTGCTGGCTGTTGGAGCCAGGTTCAGCGGGCAGACCTCCCGGTCCACTCCGGCTTCCAGCACCACGTCACTGCCCCGTGCGAGGGATGAGTCGGCTCGGCCGACAATGGCGATGCGTCCGGTTCCCCGTCGCGTGAGATGGGGGAGCACCTCCAGCAGCTCCGTTGTTTCACCACTGTTGGAGAGCAGCAGGCAGACGTCCTCCTCCGCCACCACCCCGAGATCTCCGTGCAGGGCATCGGTGGGATTGAGGAAGAGGGCCATCAGGCCGATGGACGAAAAGGTGGCTGCGATCTTGCGCGCCACGATGCCGCTCTTGCCCACGCCAGTGATCACAAGCTTGGCTTTGCGATCGGCGCAGCGTTCCAGCAGGCCCAGGGCCGCTTCCACTTCATCGCTGCTCAGCCGTTCCGCTGCCGCGGCGATGGCGGAGGCTTCCTCCTGCAGACAGCGAGTGAGAGCGGACAACGCCGGGATCCGTGATGATCGGCTCATTGTCATGCACGCCACGCAATGGAGCTGCCGGGTGTGTCGTCTGCTGTGCTCGAGGCACTGAAAAGCGCAGCTCTGGACGCCGGCATTCCACGTCTGGCCCTGGTGGGCGGTGTGGTGCGCGATCTGCTGCTGCACCGTCGTCTCGGTCGGCCGTGGGCTGGCGTGCCTGATCTGGACTGGGTTGTGGAGGGCGAAGCGGCTCGATTGGCAGCGGTTCTTCGGACCCGATGCGGACCGCAACGGGTCACGGCCGTCCAGGAGTACGGCACGTTCGGCACGGTGGCGCTGCAGTTGGACGGGGTCCCTCTGGATCTGGCAACGGCGCGTCAGGAGCGTTATCCCGCGCCGGCTCAGAACCCCGTGGTGCAGGCGGGACCTCTCTCCGCGGATCTGGTGCGGCGTGATTTCACCATCAATGCGATGGCCCTGGATCTGCTGTCAGGCGAATTGGTGGATCCCCACGGCGGTCTGCGGGACCTGGAACAGGGTCGGTTGGTGTTTCTTCACGACAAAAGTGTCAGCGATGACCCCACGCGTGTGATCCGGGCCGCCCGATATGCGGCTCGGCTTGGCTTGCAACTGAGCCCTGAGGCGACGCGTCAGGTCATGCAGACGCTGAAGAGCTGGCCCTGGGCCTGGCGGAGTGGTGATGCACCGGAGTCCGCTCCACCCGCCCTGGCCACACGACTGCGCATGGAGCTGGACCGCTTGCTGGAGCGGGAACCGTGGCGTGAAGCCCTGGATCTGCTGGAGGGGTGGCAGGCTCTGTCGCTGCTGGATTCGGCCCTGCAGCGAGATGCCCAACGATCTCGGCGCCTGTACTGGGGGAAACGCCTGGGTCTGCCGTTGATGCCGCTGCTGCTGGCGGCAGCGACTGAACCGTTGGCTCTGGCACGCCGCCTTCAGATTCCTGGACAGCAGCAGCAGTGGCTCGCCCAGATGCTCGAGCTGCGCAGTTGGCTGCTGGAGGGTGCTCCTTCTGTCGATGCTCCGCCGAGCCTTTGGACCAATTCCCTCGAACAGAAAGGCTGGTCGCCTCAGGCGGTGGGCTTGATGGTGGCTCTGAAGCCGCTGCAATGGCGGCCTTTGCTGCGTTGGTGGGGCCGTTGGCGCCATGTGGTGTCACCCATCACGGCCCGTGAGTTGATCGCCTCCGGCTGGCAGCCAGGACCGGGGATGGGCGCTGAATTGCATCGTCAGCGTTGTTTGCTGCTGGACCGGAGTCGATGACCGTGGGCAAAGGGTTTTCGATCCCTCTCGCGCTGCTGATTGCAGTCGCCTTTGCCTTCCGCAGCTTGTGGCTGATTGATGCAACAGCTTTGTGGAGCGATGAGCTCTACAGCGTGGGGAAGAGCTTTCAGCCCAGCCTCGGCGAGCTCTGGTCGATGCTTCGCCAGGACACCCATCCGCCGCTCTACTACACGTTGCTCTGGGGCTGGGGAAATCTGGTTGGGCAGAGCCCGGTCAGCCTGCGACTGCTCTCCTGGCTGGCCTATCTGGCCGGGGGCGTGGTGATGGTGGCCCAGTCGGTGGCGCTGGCGGATGGACGGCGTCAGGTTGTTCCCCTGGCAGTGCTGCTGGCGTTCTGCAGCCCCTATCCGATCCGCTTCGCGATCGAGGGCAAGAGTTATGCCCTGTTGGTGTTCCTGGTGGCACTGGCCTGGTGGTGGCGACGGGCGCAGCGGCCTGCTCTCTACGGGATCACCGCCGCTCTGGCCGGTCTCACCCATTTCTACGGTCTGTTTCTGATGCTGGCTGCCGCCATCTGGGATGGTCTGCAGTCGCGCCGGCGGCTTGCGCTGGCGGGGTTGATGGCTGGCTTGCCGGCTTTGGCCTGGATTGGTTACGCAGCCGATTATCTGTTCAGTTCCCGCTCGGGGAGCTGGATCGGATCGCCTGATTTCGCTTTGCTCGAGGAAACTCTGGCGCGAGGTCTTGGCCTCTGGCCTCTGCCCAAGCTGGCTGTTCTGGTGCTGCTGATCTGGGGGCTGCGTCGCTGGGGTGGGATGGCAGCACTCCGCTGGCCGGATCGCGACATGCTGGATCTCAGCGGCCTGATCCCCTCGGGAATCATGGTGGTGGCGGTGGTGCTGGTGTCGTTCATCAAGCCCCTGGCGTTCAGTCGCTATTTCGTGGTGTTGCTGCCGGCCCTGGTGCCTGTGATCGCTTCGCTGTCCAGCAGGGTCAGTTTCAACCGCTCCGGCCGCAGGGTTGCGCTTGCTGCTCTGCTTCTGCTGATCCTGAGCTGGTGGGGGCCGGGTTTTGCGGAACTGAATCCGGGGGCGGGTGGCGTGCGTGAACAGGATCAGTTCCGCCTGATCAGTCAGCGCACCAGTGGATTGGCGGAGCGCTACAGCCCGCGTGCCCGCCTGCTCAACCTCAGTGATCAGATGGAATTGGCCATGGGTCGGATTTCAGCGGATCAAGTTCCATGGGGTGACCGCGCTGAGCTGAAGCTCCGGCTGTCCACTCCACCGATGCCGCAGGACTTGTGGCTGGCCAGCAGTGGCCCTCCTCCCGCACTGAATCGCAAACTTCGGCCATTGCAGCAACTGGTGGAGGACCGTGGTTTCACCTGCCGCGACCGATCCACGGATCTCAGCCATGCCCGTCTGCTGCAGTGCCGATTCGATGCCAAGGCCCTTCCGTGATCAGTGCATCGGCGGTGGCTTCCGGGCAGGCCAGCAGCAGAGGTCCACAGGTCTGGGGATCCACCAACAGCTCCATGAGTCCACGACTGGGGGGTTGAGCCAGCTGAACACGGTGTTCCAGCAAGCTCCAGCTGCGTCGGTTGGCCGGGGCCAGGCTGCTGGCATGACCGCTGTTCAGCAATTCGAGAGCTTGGGGGTAGCTGGGGATGTCGTTGCCCAGAAGCGTCACCCGCATGGTGGGGGTGCTCAGCAGCATCTCCCCCAGATGGCCCAGCAATCCGAAGCCGGTGATGTCTGTGCAGGCATGAATGCTGTCGCGATGGGGCTTTAACTGATCCAGCAGATGGTGCTGACTGCGGGCCATCACGCGCAGCACTTCATCGAGCGCTGACGCGGTGGCAGCACCGGCCATTGCAGCTGCAAACAGCACACCGGTGCCAAGAGGGCGGCTCAGCAGCAGGGCATCACCGGATTGGATGCCGCCTTTGCCCCAGGGGTGAGGGCTGCGGCCGTTGACGCAGAGGGTCAGTTGCAGCCCAAGCTCGGCCGGCCGGGGAGTGTCGCTTCGGGCCTCCAGCGTGTGGCCGCCGATCAGGGAAGCCCCCTGCTCATCGAGTGCTGAGCGCACCCCCGCGAGGGTCTGAACCAGCAGGTCCTTCTGTTCATGGCCATTCAGCAAAGGCAGAGTCACCACCGCCTGGGCACTGTTCACGCGTGCTCCGCAGGCCCAGAGATCGGAGCTGGCGTGGAGCGCCGTCAGGCGACCGTTCAGCCAGGGGTCGCTCAGCAGTGCGGGGAATCCATCCACGCTCTGCAGCAGCGGTGGGTTGCCCTCGATCCGTGCCGCATCCTCCGGAATCCCACCGAGTCCAACCTCCTTCAGGGCTGCCTCCAGAGGTTGGGCCGGGAGTTTGGCAGCGCAGCCTCGACAGGCCATCGGGGTCTCAGGGGTCATGGCTGTGGCGTTGCGAAACCCCTCCATGAAGCGTTGGTCAATGCGGCGTTTCCATTGCCAGAGAAGTGATGACGGCCCTAGGTGCACCATCCCCCAACGGGCCCAGGCGCGTCCCTGCTGATCTCCGATCAGCTGCAGAGCTCGGCGCTGAGGCTGCCAGGACCGCATGGCTCGGTTGGCGCAGCGGGCCTCGAGGTTGTGGGCCAGCGGTTGGGCGGCCCGCACAGCCCAGACGCCGGAGGCTGGCCGCGGCGCATCGGCGACGACAGCACAATCACCTGCAGCGAAAATGTTGTTCGCTCCCTGCACTCGCAGATAGTGATCGGTGCGTACCCGGCCGTCGCCGTCCACCGGCAGTCCACTTGATTCCAGCCATTCCGGAGCTCGACTGCCTGTGCACAGCAGGCTCGGGACAACGTCGTTGAGGCTGTCCTCGATCAGCTCAATCCTCGCTGCGGTGAGGATCCCTCGCTCGAGTGTTTTCAGTTGCCGGGGTCGACTCTGCAGCTGCAAGGGGCGCTGGGGCCAGCGGCGTCGCAGAGCCAGCGCCACTTCAACTCCAGCCGGTCCTGCCCCCACCACGCGAAACGGTCTCGAGCTGGTGGGATCCTGATCGGCCAGGAATTCCAGGGCCGGCTCCAGCGGTTTGATCGCTGTGCCATTGGTGTTGGTCGTTCGGCTGATGGCTCCGACGTTCAGGCTGAGCAGGCCGTAGGTCAGAGGAGGGCGGTTGTGCAGATGCAGCTTCTGCAGCTGCACCTCCACCCCAGTGATCTCCGCCTGAAGGAAGGCGACTCCGGCGCGATCGCACAGCTGGCGCAGGTCGATCTCGACCGCTTCACTTCTGTCGATGCCGGCGATCAGGGCCGGCACCATGCCCGAATAGAGGGCTGAGCCATGGCGATTGACCAGCACAATCCGTCGATCGGGCCGTCGGTGGGGCTGCATGGCCCAGCGTTTGAGCAGGAGAGCGTGGCTGTGACCACCACCGGCCAGCACCAGTGCCCCGGCGGTCGTCATGCGGGTTGCCGATACCCCATCGGATTGGCCTGCTGCCAGGCCCAGCCGTCGCGGCACATCTCCTGGAGACTGCGGCGTGCGGTCCAGCCCAGGACTGTTTTCGCCTGTTCGGGGCAGGCTTGCAGCCTGGGTACATCGCCCGGGCGGCGTTCCACCACGTCAAAGGGAATGGTCAGCCCGGTGGCTGTTTCGAAGCCCTTCACCACATCCAGCACGCTGAGGCCTGTGCCTGTCCCGATGTTCAGAGTCAGGCAGCTTGAAACTGGCTGTTGAAGCAGGTGATCCAGGGTCACGGCATGGGCCTCCGCCAGATCCATCACATGGATGTAGTCGCGAATTCCAGTGCCGTCGTTGGTTGGGTAGTCATCACCGAAAACCTGGAGACGATCGCGGCGTCCGGCCGCCACTTGCGTGATGAAGGGGAACAGATTGTTGGGGACACCAAGGGGATCCTCTCCGATTTGCCCGCTTGGGTGGGCACCAACAGGGTTGAAGTAACGCAGACAGGCCACTCGCCAACTGCTGCTGCGGCACAGGGCCTCCAACATCTGCTCGACCGCCAGCTTGGTCTGGGCGTAGGGGTGCACCGGTGCTGTGGTCATGTCCTCCCGCAGGGGGAATTGCTCCGGTTCGCCGTAGACCGTTGACGTGCTGCTGAAGACCAGGGTTCGGCAACCGTGCTGTTCCATCGCAGCGGCCAGCACACGACTGCCATTGAGATTCACATCCCAGTAGCGAAGAGGATCAGCAACCGATTCGCCGACGGCTTTGAGTCCAGCGAAGTGGATCACACCATCGATGGCTCCCCTGCTTCGGAAGGCTTGATCAAGAACCAAAGGTTGTCGAATGTCTCCTTCAACAACGGTCAAGGCGCTCCGCTCTGAAAGTTCCTCGACTCGCCTCAAGGCCTCAGGACTGCTGTTGTCGAAGTTGTCCACAACCACCAGTTCGTGTCCGGCCTCCAGCAGCACAAGGCAGGTGTGGCTGCCGATGAAACCGGCACCACCGGTGATCAGGATGCGTTGTCCCATCGCGGCGATCCGAACTGCACACGATTGTGAAGCAGTTTGAGAAAACCCCCCTAACTTGATTTGACCAACAAATAAAGAGTGGACAGCGAAAGGGTGGTGTCCGAGCTGCGCCGGAACATCAGCTCAGAAGGTCGAGCCTTATTGAAAGACAACAACCTCTTGCGTCCGTTGGTTGAACAGATGGTCACGAAGGAGGCCATTCAGGAATGTCCTGTGAGCGAGGAAGCTCTGGATGACGCCCGTCAGGATCTGCTGGAGCAGCGTGGTTTTGACTCGATCGAGCAGTGGCCGGAACTGCTGGAGGGGTTGGGAAGGACAGAGGAGGAAGTTCTGGGTCGACTTCAACATGTCGTGCGCCGGCAGCAATTCATTCGCGAACGTTTCTCCCCCAAGGCTGAAGCCCGTTTTCTCGAGAGAAAGAACGAGCTCGACCAGGTGGTTTACAGCTTGCTCAGGCTTGAGAACAGTTTTCTCGCTCGTGAGCTCTACCTGCAGATCGAATCGGGTGAATCGAATTTTGCCGACCTCGCCAAGCGTTACGCCGAAGGGCCTGAACGCAACACCAACGGCATTGTCGGGCCGGTCTCATTAACTCAGGCTCACCCGAGTCTTGTTGAGAAATTGCGTGTGGCTCAGCCAGGCGTTCTGCTTGAACCCTTCCGCATCGCTGATTGGTGGCTGGTGGTGCGCCTCGAGCGCTATTCCCCGGCCACGTTTTCAGACGAGATTTCAGATCGAATGTGCCAGGAGATGTTTGATGCGTGGATCGCAGAGCAAACAGCCACTACCTTGAGTCGTCTTGAGGCTGATTTCAGCGACTTCAGCATTTCCTGATGACTCAGTCTCCACCGTTTCCTCTGCTGAAGCATCCGGCCTTTTGCGATCTCTCCAGGGAGGGATCCTCTCGACTGGAGCAAGCCACGCGCATGCTTCGGTTCGAGCTGGGCCAGCAGCTCTGCGAGCCGGACGACATTCCAGCGCGCATTCTTGTGTTGCTCAAAGGTCAGGCACGACTGGTGGGCCGTCACAAGGGTCGTCTGACAACGGTCGGCAAGTTCGGCCCTGGAAGTGTGATTGGCGCTGCAAGCCTGCTCAGTGGCAATCCCTGTGAAAACGTGATCGCCTCTGATGAGGTGGTTGCCTGCGCCATTTCAGACCAGGACTGGTCTGATCTCTATGCCGCTGAAGAAAGCTTTCGAATTTGGTGTGATCAGCAGCTCTGGCCTCAGGAACTGCTGAGCCTCCTGGAGACCCTCGCAGTCGGAACTGCTGAAACCGACAGCTCGCCCATCGAGCAGCTTGAGGCCGCCCTGAAGTCCGCTCAACGCTGCCAGCCTTCGCCTGATGCCATCGATGCGGCTGTTCAGGACGGGAAACGACTGTTCTTCACCAGCAGCTGGGGAGAGGCCAGGCTTGGTGGAACCGTTTCCTCTTCGAGCGAGCTCCCTCCGCCTGATCGATTCGCTCACCGACTCGTCGCTCTTCCGGCTGATCAGGCAACGGCCGAGACGAAAACCGGTGCACCGGGGGGTGAGTTAGTCCCTGCTGAGGTTGCGGAAAAGGCCGAACTGCTTCCACCGGTGAGCCGCTTCAGTCCTGAACGCAACGTGATCGACGGCCTGCGTGTGATTCGGGCTGACGGCGCCATTCAGGAGACGCTCGCCTGTTTCCAGATGCTGGCGCAGCTGATGAAGCTGCCGTTCCGGCGGGATTCCATCGAAAAGGTTCTGCAGGACAACATCCGTCGGGGTTTGACCCCGAACCTTCAACTTTGTGGGCAACTGGCCGCCAGCCTCGGACTGCATGTCATGGCAGCGAAGGTGCCGGCGGATGCGGGCACCCGCCTGCAGGTGCCATCCATGCTCCCCTGGCAGGGGGGCTTCGCTCTGGTGGTGGCCAGCAGTGAGCAGGGCCTGAAACTGGCTTCTCCCAGGCAGGGCCTGGTGACCCTTGCTCCTCAGGACCTGACTGAGAGTTTCCCTGAGGGGATTGAGTTGCTGCTGATGGAGCGCTCCAATGCCACGCCGGATCAGAAATTCGGCCCGGGCTGGTTCTGGCCTGCGCTGAAGAGGTATCGCGGAGTTCTGATCCAGGTTCTGGCTGCGAGCTTTGTTGTCCAGTTGTTCACTCTGGCCAACCCGCTGTTGATCCAGGTGATCATCGACAAGGTGATCAGTCAGCGCAGTCTCGACACCTTGCAGGTTCTGGGTATCGCTCTGGTGGTTGTGACGATCCTGGAAGGTGTGCTGGGGAGTCTCAAGACCTTTCTGTTCGCTGAAACAACCAATCGCATCGACCAACGCCTGGGTGCTGAGGTGATTGATCACCTGTTGCGGTTACCGCTGGGCTATTTCGATCGTCGGCCGGTGGGTGAACTGGGAACCCGGGTGGCTGAGCTGGAAAAAATCCGAAATTTCCTCACCGGTCAGGCACTGACGACGATTCTTGATGCCGCTTTCTCTGTGATCTACATCCTTGTGATGGTGATCTACAGCTGGCTTCTCACGTTGATTGCCCTGTCTGTTCTGCCGATTCAGATCGGTCTCACGGTTCTCGGTGCTCCTCTGTTCCGCCGTCAGTTTCGGGCTGCTGCTGAAGAGAACGCCAAGACTCAGAGCCATCTCGTTGAAGTGCTGACGGGTATTCAGACCGTGAAGGCTCAGAACGTGGAGATGGTGAGTCGCTGGCGCTGGCAGGAGTTTTATTCCCAGTACATCGCGCGGACCTTCGAGAAGACGATCACAGGAACCGCTCTGAATCAGACCAGCCAGGTTCTGCAGAAGATTTCGCAGCTGATGGTGCTCTGGATTGGTGCCTCAATGGTGCTGAACGGGGAATTAAGCCTGGGTCAACTGATTGCTTTCCGCATCATTTCCGGCTACGTCACGCAACCATTACTACGACTTTCCACCATCTGGCAGAACATCCAGGAGCTGAGAGTCAGTTTCGAGCGTCTTGCCGATGTGATCGACACGCCGGAAGAGTCCGATGAAGTTGATAAATCGAAAGTGATGTTGCCTCCTCTCAAGGGTGAGGTGTCCTTTGAAGACCTGTCCTTCAGCTTTCGACCCGGTCAACCCGAAGTGCTCAAGGACATCAATCTGCAGATCAAGGCAGGAACCTTTGTGGGCATTGTTGGCCAGAGCGGCAGTGGCAAGAGCACATTGATGAAGCTTCTACCGCGCCTCTATGAGCCTGGCTCTGGACGCATTCTCATCGATGGTTATGACATCTCCAAAGTTGAGCTTTATTCACTGCGCCGTCAGATCGGCATTGTTCCCCAGGATCCACTGCTCTTCAGTGGAACGGTGAGTGAAAACATTGCACTGACCAATCCTGAGGCCTCCAGCGAAGAAATTGTGCGGGCCGCTCGTCTCGCCAACGCCCATGATTTCATTATGGAACTGGCGAGCGGCTACAGCACACCGGTTGGTGAACGTGGAGCTGCTCTGAGTGGAGGCCAAAGGCAGAGGGTTGCGATTGCACGCACCTTGTTGAGCAATCCAAAGTTGCTGGTGATGGATGAAGCGACAAGCGCTTTGGATTACGAAACGGAACGAAAGGTTTGCGACAACCTGTTGGAGAATCTCGATGATCAAACGGTGTTCTTCATCACCCATCGGCTCTCCACAATTCGCCAGGCCGATGTGATTGTGATGCTGCATCAGGGCGCTGTTGTTGAAGTTGGCACCCATGACGAGTTGATGTCGCATCGCGGTCGTTATTACGCCCTTTATCGCCAGCAGGAGAGCTCCTGAGAATGAAGTTCAGTCCCAAAAAAATCACTGCTCTTCTCAAGCAGGGTTCCAACAGTCTTGCCACAACATCGCGAGGCGTTCTGAGCCGATTTGATCCTGGTGCAACTCAGAATCCACAGGACCTCAACACTTACGACGAATCAGTTCTTCAGCAGGGTCGCTTCTGGATGCGTACGGTCACCTGGAGCCTGATCGGCACCACGGTGTTCGGCGTCGCCTGGCTGGCTCTGGCTCGTACCGAAGAGATTGTTGTTGCCTTAGGGCAACTGGAACCGATCGGCTCGGTTCAGGATATTCAGATGCCTGTGGGTGGTGTTGTTCAGCAAATCCTGGTGGATGAAGGTCAGTCAGTCACAGCTGGACAGGTTCTGATCAAGCTCGATACGGAAGCCAGTGAGCAGCAACGTCGAAGTCTGGAGACAACAATCAAGCTCAAGCAGGAACAACTCGCCCTGAAAAAGCAGGAAAAGCGCCGTTACATCCAGGTGAACAACGAAGAAGTTCAGATGCTCGAGAACAATCTCGAACTCCAGAGCGAAATCAAGGATCGTTTCGAAGATCTTGAGGAAGCTGGTGCTGCTTCAGAACTGCAATATCTGAGTCAACAGAACACCGTTGAGGAGACCCGTGGTCGTCTGATGCAGACCAAGGCGGATCGTCTGCGTCAGGAGGCCCAGCTGGATCAGCAGATGGCCCAGCTCAACACCGAGTTGGCTGATCTGCAGAGTCGTCTCGCTGAGGCCAGGGTCACCCTGCGTTATCAGCAATTGAAATCGCCGGTGGATGGCGTTGTGTTCGATCTACAACCCACTTCCGCGGGTTTCACCGCCCAGTCCACACAGACGGTGATGAAAGTTGTTCCCTACGGATCGCTGGAAGCGAAGGTTGAAGTTCCAAGCAACAAGATCGGTTTCGTGAAACTGCCGCCTGGTTGTCCCCAGGATGAGTCAGCCTGCATGAGAGCCGACATCAGTATCGATTCCTATCCATCGACTGATTTCGGAGTGCTGGAGGGACGAGTGACTCGAATCGGTTCCGATGCCCTGCAGCCTGATCCTCAGGAACAGCGCCAGGAACTCAGCTTCCCAGTCACTGTGCGACTCGATCAGCAATCGTTGGAACTGAAAAGTGGATCCAAGCTTCCACTCCAGGTGGGCATGAGCCTCACCGCCAACATCAAGTTGCGCAAGGTCTCCTATCTGCAGCTTCTGCTGGGTGGATTCCAGGACAAGGCAGAGTCACTCCAGGAGCTCTGAATATTGATGCGAATTCTGTTCGTTCATCAGAATTTTCCAGGGCAATATCTCCACATCGTTCAACGACTGGCACGCCAAAGTGGTCATCAACTCGTGGCCCTCGGGATCAACGAACTGGACACCGACAGGTCCCTGCCTGAATCACTGAAATATTTTCAATATCCACTGGCCCAGGGGAACACCAAGGGCATTCATCCCCTGGTGATCGAGACGGAGTCGAAGACCATTCGAGGAGATGGTTGTGCCCGTGCTGCTCATCAACTCAAGCTCAAAGGCTTCACACCAGATCTCATCTGCGCTCATCCAGGTTGGGGTGAGGCACTGTTCCTCAAGACGGTCTGGCCTGATTCACCGCTGCTCTGTTATCAGGAATTCTTTTACAACAGCCACGGTTTCGACTCCAACTTTGATCCGGAATTTGATCAGGAGTCGACCTGGCAGGACGAAGCACGCCTGATGATGAAAAACGCTTATCTCCACCTCACGCTGGATCAGGCCGACTGGAACATTTCCCCAACGCGTTTTCAGGCCAGCAGTTTCCCCGCCCATTGGCAACGCAAGATCAGCGTTATTCACGACGGTGTTGACACCCGGAAAGCCTGTCCAGATCCATCGGCCGCTTCACTCACGCTCCCGGATGGCACTGTTCTTGAGCAGGGCCAGCCGATCGTCACCTTTGTGAACCGTCGCCTCGAGCCGTATCGCGGTTGTCACACGTTCCTGCGCGCCTTGCCTGCACTCCAGGAGGAGTGCCCGCAAGCCCGAATCGTGATTGTGGGTGAGACCACCGGAGTCAGCTACGGCGCTGCCTGTGCTGATGGGGAGTGGAAAGACAAGTTTCTGGCCGAGATCGAGGGGCGATATGACCCGGATCATGTGCACTTCACCGGAACGCTGCCGTATCAGCAGTTCATCCCTTTGCTTCAGCTCAGTGCCTGCCATGTCTATCTCACCTATCCCTTCGTGATGAGCTGGAGCCTGCTCGAGGCGATGGCCTGTGGTTGTGCCGTCGTTGGTTCCGATACCGCTCCTGTTCGAGAGGTGATTCGCCATGGCGAGAACGGTTTGCTGGTGGACTTCTTCTCCCCTGCAGATCTGGCCACAGCAGTGGCGGAGCTCCTGCGGGATCGGGATCGTGCGGCCGCCTTCGGAGTCGCGGCTCGTCGCACGGTGGAACGCACCTATGACCTGGATGTCTGTGTGCAGCGACAGCTGGCCTTGATGGATTTGGTGGCCAGCGGCAGCATCTCAGGCTGAGGTCAGCGTGCAGACTGGGCCGCTGATGGATGGGCCTGGGTTTTGAATCAGCTGCAGAGCCTCAGGGGCATGGTTGATCTGCTGCCGGAGACCCTGCAGCGCTGGCAGGCGGTGGAGGCTGTGGCGCGGCAGCATTTTCTGCGTTCCGGTTTTGGTGAGATCCGCACGCCGCTGCTTGAGAGCACGGATCTGTTTTGTCGTGGCATCGGTGAAGGCACCGATGTGGTGGGCAAGGAGATGTACAGCTTCCATGATCGTGGCGATCGCTCCTGCACCCTGAGACCGGAGGGCACCGCATCGGTGGTGCGGGCGGCAGTGCAGCACGGGCTGCTCAGCCAGGGTGCACAGAAACTCTGGTATGCCGGGCCGATGTTCCGTTATGAGCGCCCCCAGGCCGGCCGCCAGCGTCAGTTCCATCAGATCGGTGTGGAGTGGCTGGGGGCAGCAAGCGCCCGCAGTGATGTGGAAGTGATTGCCCTGGCATGGGACCTGCTGGCCCAGCTTGGGGTTGGAGGCCTCGCGCTGGAGATCAACAGCCTCGGCACCTCGGAGGATCGCCAGGCCTACCGGGCGGCGCTGGTGGCCTGGTTGGAGCAGCGGCGGGATCAGTTGGATGCTGATTCGCAGGCTCGCCTGAACACCAATCCACTGCGGATTCTCGATTCAAAGAACCCCGAGACCCAGGCACTGCTGGAACAGGCGCCGACGTTGGTCGATGCCCTCTGCCCTGAGAGCAGTCAACGCTTTGCAGCGGTGCAGGAGGGTCTGACCGCTCTGGGAATTCCCTTTCGGCTCAATGACCGACTGGTGCGAGGGCTCGATTACTACGGGCATACAGCCTTTGAGATCACCAGTGATCAGCTCGGAGCTCAGGCCACCGTGTGCGGCGGTGGTCGTTACGACGGTCTGGTCGGCCAGCTGGGTGGCCCGGCGACTCCTGCGATCGGATGGGCTCTCGGCATGGAGCGGTTGTTGCTGGTGCTTGAGGCGGCAGCCAAGGCAGATCCGATGGGGCCTGCAGCGCGCCTCGTGAGTGCCCGGGCTCCCGATGCCTATCTGGTGAATCGCGGAGAGCGGGCTGAATCGGTTGGGCTGGCCCTGGCGCGAGCCCTTCGACAACAGGGACTGACGGTGGAACTGGATGGCTCCGGAGCGTCCTTCGGCAAGCAGTTCAAGCGGGCTGATCGCAGTGGTGCCCGCTGGGCAGTGGTTCTTGGTGATGAGGAAGCCGAGCGCAGTGAGGCGCGGCTGAAGCCACTGAAGCAGCAGTCGGAGGAGTCCACCGTTGCGTTGAGCGAGATCGCCGCGATGGTGGGGCTGCTCCGATGTCAGTGAGCTTGCGATGCTGATTCACCTCGTCACCGGTGGTGCCGGATTTCTTGGCTCCCATCTGGTTGATCGGTTGATGCAGGCCGGCGATGAGGTGATCTGTCTCGACAATTACTTCACAGGTCGAAAGGCCAACATCGCCCGCTGGATTGGACACCCTCGCTTCGAGCTGATTCGTCACGATGTGACTGAGCCGATCAAGCTCGAGGTGAATCGGATCTGGCACCTGGCTTGCCCTGCTTCGCCGATTCACTACCAGTGCAATCCTGTCAAAACAGCGAAAACCAGTTTTCTGGGCACCTACAACATGCTTGGGCTGGCCCGTCGGGTGGGGGCGCGTCTTCTGCTGGCCAGCACCAGTGAGGTGTATGGCGACCCGGAGGTTCACCCCCAGCCGGAGAACTACCGCGGCTCCGTGAACACCATCGGCGTTCGCAGCTGCTACGACGAGGGCAAACGCATCGCTGAAACCCTCTGTTTCGACTACCAGCGCATGAGCGGCGTGGAGGTGAGGGTCATGAGAATCTTCAACACCTACGGGCCGCGGATGTTGCCAGACGATGGCCGGGTGATGAGCAATTTCATCGTGCAGGCGCTGCGTGGTGAGCCGCTGACTCTTTATGGAGATGGCTCGCAAACCCGCTCCTTCTGTTATGTGAGTGATCTCATCGAGGGGATGATCCGCCTGATGGACGGCTCCCATACGGGTCCGATCAACGTCGGTAACCCCGAGGAATTCACCATCCGTCAACTGGCTGATTTGGTGCGTGGCCGGATCAACCCAAGTCTTCCCTTGATTGAGAAGCCATTGCCGCAGGACGATCCACTGCAGCGTCAGCCGTTGATCGATCTGGCCCGGGAGCAGCTCAACTGGCAGCCGACTGTGTCACTGGAGCA
>CAJWZW010000040.1 GCA_913050565.1 uncultured Synechococcus sp. | reverse complement strand
ACAGACACCCCATCAAACCCAGCCGCGGCAGCTGTTCGGACCAGAGCCGCAGCTGTTGGGCCAGACGGTCGAGATCGCTGTCTTCACCGGCGCTGTCCGGTGACTGTGCGAGCAGTGGTGAGCAGGCCAGCAGTCGCAGCGCCCGCTCATCCCCGGGATCCGCCAGAGCATCCAGGAACCGCTGCAACACCACCGCAGCTTCGCTTTCGAGCACATCTCCCTGGGTCACCAGACGGGTTGGGATGCCACAGGCCCCCAGGGCCCGGCGCAGAGCTGCGGCCTGCTGATGACGACTCACCAGCAGACACAGCTCGGATGGATCCGGAGCCTCCTCGGAGCGGAGCAGGTTCAGCACCACCGCCGCCAGCTGGTGCGGGAGTTCCTCCTCGAGCGCCGTTCGGGACAGAGACGTCTCATCCGGAACAAGCAGCAGCTCCAGCGTTGGTTCCGACTGCGGAGGTGAAGCCGTACTGCAGGGATTGACCGCAGGCACCTCAAGCCCTGAGCGCGGCAGCCCCGGCTGCATCAATTTGTTCAGCCCTTCCATCAATGGAGGCGTTGTGCGGAAGTTATCGAGCAGCTGATCGATGCGATCCACCCGCGATTTCGCCGCCAGATACGTGTCGAGATCACCGCCGCGAAAGCGATAGATGGCCTGTTTGGGATCTCCCACCAGCAACAGAAGATGCTCGGGACTGTCGCCGAAGGTTCGACGCAGCATCCGCCACTGCACCGGATCGGTGTCCTGAAACTCATCCACCATCACCGCCCGGTAGTGCTGCCGGAGAGGCAGCAGCCAGGGGGCTTCCACCTCGCCTGGATCCAGGGCCGCCAGCAGGCCAGAGAAGGTGATCACCCCACGGCGACGCCGGCGCTGGACCAGTTCAGCCAGGCCCTTCTGCAGCAGATACGACCACACCCGTTCGATCGGGCCATCCCAGAGCTCGGCGATGGCCCGCTGCAAGGCAGGGCACACCAGGCTGGGATTCGACTCACCGCATTTGCGCGCGATGCGGCACCAACTGCCGGGGTGGAAATAGTCCTGCAGGGGCTTTTTGATGGCAGCGATCGATTCCAGCGTCGGCAGCGGGTCTTGCTGATTGATCCACTGCTGCATCTGTGCGCATCGATCCGTGCGTGGCTTGACGGCGTAGGGAGTGGTGGATTTGATGCCCTGTGCTTTCCACTGCTCCGCGGCTGAGCGGAAGCCTGCCTCCAGAGCGGCGTGATCCCTGTCCCAAAGCGGCAGGAGGTCGGTCCAAGCCGACTTGATCCAACTCGCCAGCTGCGGTGCGAGGGGCTGATCGATCTGAATGTCACCGCCGGGGTCGTCAAGCAGCGGCCGAACGTCGTCATCCAACTGCGTCAGACAACGTCGAAGACTGTCGGGAGACAGTCCGCGCTGACGGAGACCACTCAGCTCCGGCAGGGGTAAGCCGAGCAGCTCCTGCTGCCACAGATCCTGAACAACC
Organism: uncultured Synechococcus sp.; assembly: GCA_913050565.1. Lineage (GTDB taxonomy): Bacteria > Cyanobacteriota > Cyanobacteriia > PCC-6307 > Cyanobiaceae > Parasynechococcus. The sequence continues at coordinate 13,901 of CAJWZW010000040.1, read as the reverse complement.
TCCGCCTGCAGCGCGGCCTTGTCTGTTTCCAGCTGCGGCTCCATGGCACAACCGCTGTTGAGTGCCAGACGGCGAAGACTGCGGCGGCAGAAGCTGTGAATGGTGGCGATATCGGCTCGATCCAGCTGCTCGAGCGCCACCAGCAACCGGCGGATCCACAGCCGTCGCTCGCGAGGGTTCACCGCCCCCGCACACCAGTCGGCCAGCACCGCATCCGGCGTGTCGGGAGTTTCACCACGATCCATCCGCTCCAGTCCGGCCAGAGCCAGCTGCAGCCGCTGGCCTATCCGCGACCTCAACTCCTCGGCGGCGGCATCGGTGTAAGTGACCACCAGCAATGCCTCAAGCGGATGCCCCTTCTCCGTGATCAGACGCAGGCTGAGGTGAGCCAGAGCAAAGGTTTTGCCGGTGCCGGCGCTGGCTTCAAGCAGGCGAAGACCCGGATCCAACGGGTAGCGATTGGCATCGAAACGCTCAGCCATGGGGCGATTCTGAATGGACTTCAACGGCTTGTCGCCGGCTTGAGGTGTTGAAGAATCGGTCCATACAGGACCCTGCTGGCCTCGTTGAAGCCTGGGGTGTTCAGTAACCGGTCTCCCTCGGCATCCACCCCGAAACAGAGCTGCATCACCGGGTTCTGGCGCTCGTCGAGCCATTCGCTCTGAAAGCCGGCAAGGCCACTGCCGGCTTTGTTGTGCTCCTTCCACACCAGCTGCCAGCCGCTTTTGGGAGGAATGGGCCAGCAACGTTCGAGGCCCCATGCAGCCAGGTCCTGGAGCTGCAGCAGCAGTGGCTGGGCTTCGGCAGCTGCCAGCGGCCGCCAGTGCAGTTCCACCGCCGCGCCCGCAACCTTGGTGCTGCGTGCCACCACAGCGCTGCCACCTGCCGGTGCGGCATCACCCGCGCAGAGCAGAAGATGCTGCAACCAGCCCTGCATCACGCCGGTGGGCCTGAGTTGGCCCGCCTGAACCACCACCTGCACATCCCCGGCGAACAGCAGAGGCCTGGAGCGGCCCCCCAGCGAATGTGACTCCCGCCGACACTCACCAAGCCCCTTTAACTGCTGCGTGAGAGCCTGCCAACGCTCCGCCAGCTGCCGTTGCTCCAGAGCGGCACCGCTGCCGGCCGGCAACACCCCCCGACCGTTATGCACCGCCAACCAGTCGGGGGTGGTGCCATCCAGGGGATGGCGATCCAACTCCTGATCCAACAGCTGGTATTGCCGAAGACCATCGAGCTCCAGCGCGTCGAGATCCTGCACCGGCTCAATTCCCTCGCTGGGCCGCAGCCCCCGCTGCTGCAACCACGCCGCCTGGGGACGTTGCAGCCAGGCCAGCAGGGAATCCACATCAACGGCTGACGACAGTGGCTTCTCCTCACACGGAGCGGATGGCAGCTCCAGCAGAGCCGTCCAGGCCAGTCCGGCACTGGGCACCGGTCGATCACGTTCCAGCCACTGGCGGGCCTCGAGCTGGCGGCGATCACAGCTGAGCGGCTGATCCGGATCGAAATTGGCGCGTGCCAGAGGATTGGGGGCCGGTTTCAGCAGCAGACCCTCGGTGCTGGCCCCACTGCTGCGCAGCTCCTGCAGAAGCTGGCCCAGCCATTGCTCCACCGGCGCCGCCGGTGGTTGCTCTTCGCCGGTGCGTTCGATGCGGCCGCACCAGCTCACCATCAGGTGGCTGCGCGCGGACATCAGGGCCTCGAGCAGCACGTAACGATCCTGATCGCTGCCGCGCGGATCACCGAGGCGGCGCTGCTGCTCCAGCAGATGAAAACCAGGCCGGCGACTGGGACGCGGAAAATCGCCTCCGTCCAGCCCCATCAACACGATCACCTTGTGGGGAATCGCCCGCATCGGCTCCAGGGCGCTCACCGTGAGAGATCCGCTGCGATGCCCGAAACGGCCACTGTCCACCGAGAGAGCTTCCTGCAACACCTCCAGAGCCACGGCGGCATCCAGCTCCAGTGCGCAGTTTTGAGCCCGTTCTCGCCACTCATCCAGGGCCTGGGACCAGCTCTGCAGCTCAGTGCTCCACGGCCCGCCATCACCGAACAGATCGTGCAGTTGTCCGAGCAGCAGTGTTGACCAGGCTTCACTGGTGCGAGGTCGGCGCAGCTGATCGACCATGCGGGCCAGACGATCCAGCAAGGACCACCAGCGCACCAGGCGATCGGGCTCAAGCTCCTGATGGAAGGGCGCTGCACCACCCGGAGCCAGCCCATCCCGCTCCGGCAGCACCAGCCCCAGCAACCAGCGATCAAGGCACCAGCGCAGGCTGTGGGTCTCCTCGCCACCACGCTCCCGGGCATCCAGGCCCCAGCGGAAACCACTGCGTTGCAGGGTGCGGGTCAGCAACACCGCCTCGTCGGGTGGCAAAGCCTGCTGACGCTGCAGAGCGGGATTGGCCAGAAGCCGCTCAAGGCCGGTGGCATTGAAACGTCCAGCCGCCAGCTCCAGAACCATCAGCATGGCCATCGACAACCCTGGACTGCTCTGCTGGCTGCGATCGGTGAGTCGCCAGGGCAGGTCAACCCCGATGGCATCGACGTCGTTGAACACCGAGGCCAGCAACGGCGCATAGCGATCGATCTGGGGAGTCATCACCAGCACATCGCGCGGTTCCAGCTCCGGATCAGCAGCAAGCCACTGAAGAATGCGATCACGCACCAGCTGCACCTCCCGCCATGGACCAGGTGCCGCCTGGAACAGCAGGGATTGATCCGTGCGACACCGACGCAGCGGTGCAGCCACATCACAGTCCACCAGCTGTTGCTGCAACTGCTCCAGCAGGGAAGCGTCCCCCCCTCCAGCCACTGCCATCTCAGCCGGTGCGGCGAAGAGATCGCCATCGCGCCGTTCGCCGAGCTGCACATCACCAACCCCCTCCAGCAGCTGCTGAAATTCAGCGCCCATCCGTCCAAGGATCGCCTCGGTGCGTGGTGCTGCTTCCAGCCAGACCCCATCGGGAGGCTCCAGCCAGCCTTCCCCCAGCTGCTCACGCCGGCTGCCGCAACGCTGCCAGAGGTCGGGGCAGGGTGTGAGCAGATACACCTCAACCTGCAGCAGACCTGACAGCGCCTGAATCAGCTCCACCTGCACCGGCGCCAGGGCACTGATGCCGAACAGGCGCAGACGGTCTGGCAGGGACGCTGGATTCACCTCCCCCTGAAGCAACCGCTGCACCGCGGCTCGCACCTGCAACCCGAAGGGCTCGGCCGGCAGCTGACGGGCCAGATCGCGCCAGAGCAGCGGTTGCCAGTCGTTCTGGCGCTGATCCCGCCGCCACTGATCCAGCAGATCCGGCCGGTAGAGGGCGTAATCATCAAAGGCATCGGCGATGGAACGGGCCAGCTGCCAGCGATCACGGCTGAGACCCGAGGAGGCGTTGGGCCCATCCCGACGATCCAGCCACTGACGCAACGGCTCGGCTGAGGGGTGATCCAGCACCGCCGGCAACCGATCCAGCACCGCCCAGACCAACCGACCAGCCCGCCAGGGATCGTCCTGCTGGGGCGGCAGCTCCAGCACCTGACGCACCAGCTGCCGCAGACGGCTGCCTGGAAATGGAAAGCGAACCAGAGAGCTGATTCCGATGCACTGAGCCAGCTGCTCCCCAAGCCAGCGGCTGGTGGGCCAGGTGTTGACCATCACCTCCACTGTTTCCAGCGGTCCGGGGCGTTGCTCGAGAAGCTGCTGCGCCAGCAGCTGCGCCAGGAATTCAGCCCGGTTGCTGCGGTACAGCGTCAGCAAGGAATTTGATCCCTCATCACCACTGACGGAACCGAGTTTGGAGAATCCGAGCGAGGTGCAGCGGCGGCACCGCTGGCCCCATGCACCTGAACAACCGCATCGGTTTCAGGACAGAACGCCGAAAGAGCTCCTCCATACACCGCTCCGGTGTCGATCAGAACGATCCACCTGTGCCGTTCCACTGCCGGGCGGGGGGTATGGCCCACAAGGACCCGTCCAAATGAGCCTTGATAGTTCTCCCAGAAGGCATCCCTGATGGAGAGATCCGGTTCCCCTGCGGATGTGAATCCAGCATGGGTGGCGCACCAGCCCTGCGACTGATAGATCAGCGGCAGCTGAATCAAACGAGCAACCCATCGCCGGCAGAGCTCCTCCCCCAGCTGACGGACGGTATCTGTCTGCCAACGAGAGCTCTGATGGTCGGCGTCTCGGCTGGAGAACGCATCGATCAGCGCCTGTTCATGGTTCCCCCGCAACCAGGTCGCCCTGCCCGCGCACACCAGATCCCAGACCCGGTTCATCGCCGCTTCAATCGCCGGGCCGCGATTGATCACATCGCCGCAGAACACCAGATGGTCACGGCTGGGCAGCACAGACAACAGCCGTTGCAGGGACTCATGGCATCCATGAACGTCGCCGATGACCCAGTGGTGTCGAGACGAAACGCCCATGGCTCTGAGAGGTCTTTCCATTCTGAAAGCCCCTGGGGTCACTGTCAGAACAAACCCAGAAATTTCCGACGCGGAGCGGCGGCCCGGCTCGGTTCAACCTCCGACGATCTGGCCTGGTACCGGGGCTTGGAATCCCCCACCGTGATCAGCGGGTCGTTGTTTTTGAACCAGATCCAGTCGCGGATCGGAGGTGTCTCGGTCAGGTCTCTCCGGGTCAGACCCAGACCGAGTTTGGCGGAAGCACCCAGAAGAATCTCCACCATCGCGTCGCCATCGGCACAGGTTGCCAGGGCCCTGTTGGTCTTTTCAGCACCGTCGAGGGCCTTGACCAGCAGATCGATTCTCTGACTGACCGGAAGAGATCTGAGGTTCATGCGGCGTTGCTGGCCAGCGCTTCAGGGATCGCAGTTGACGGTGACTCGAACCGGCCTTCCAGCACGAATTCCAGGCGCAGCTTGAGGAACGTGATGAACGTGGCGTCGGTGGAGATCACCGCCGCCGCAGGCTTGGGGAGCTGAGCATTCACAGCAGCCATCTCCGGTGCCTCAAGAAAGGACGGCTGTCGCACCAACCAGAAATCGATGGTTTTGTCGTTTTCCTCGTAGTTGCGTCTGCGTTCCCGCAGCACCTCTTCCAGAGGCTCTTCAACGGTGAGAAAGCGTTCGCTGGCTGCAACGAAGTGATAAGCAGTCATGCGGGGTCTTGACCGAACAGCGGATCCAGGCGGGGATTCTGGATCAAGGTCTTCATCTCCCGCACAGCCTGTTGCAGTCCGACGGCAACGGCGCGGGCCACGATGGTGTGACCGATGTTCAGCTCCTCCATCCCCGGGATTGCCGCAATCGGTTCAACGTTCTGATAAGTGAGGCCGTGACCGGCATTGACCCGCAGCCCGAGCTGACGGGAGCTGGCGACACCTTCGGTGAGCCGAGCCAGTTCCCGGGGCTGACTCGACCAGTCGGCTTCGGCATAGCGGCCCGTGTGCAGTTCCACCCAGCGGGCCCCGCTGTCCCGGCAGGCCTCGAGCTGTTGGAGCTCGGGATCCACGAAGAGACTCACGGGGATGCCGCTCTGCTGGAGACGATTCACCATCGGTTTGAGGGTCTGCAGCTGACCGGCGATATCAAGACCTCCCTCTGTGGTCACCTCCTCACGTCGTTCCGGAACCAGCGTGACCATGTCGGGAGCGATGTTCAGGGCGATCGCCACCATCTCCTCGGTCGCCGCCATCTCCAGATTCAGCCGGGTGCGAACGGTCTGTCGCAGCAGATCAACATCCCTGTCCTGAATGTGTCGACGATCCTCGCGGAGATGCACGGTGATGCCGTCGGCACCACCCAGCTCGGCAAGCATGGCGAAAGGAACAGGATCCGGTTCCACCGTTCGTCGTGCCTGGCGAATGTTCGCGATGTGATCGATGTTGACCCCGAGGCTGGCCATACCAACGTCCGTCTGAGCGGATCTTATGAACAGCGAAGCTGGCGATAGGTTCAATTGACCCAACGATTCGCAGCCCGTTGTCAGCGGCCCAGGTGAACCGTGAATCCGCACTCCAGGTGGGAATTGATCCCCGCTTGTCACCTTTGGCGATGTTCGCCACCCAGGACCTGGCCCTGAGCCTCCAGTTCCGGGAGCGACTGATCCTCAACCCACAGAACCTTCCCCACACCGGTCCGGTGCTGCTGGCACCCACCCATCGAGCCCGCTGGGATGCCCTGATGCTGCCGATGGCGGCCGGGCGCCGGGTCAGCGGCCGCGATTGCCGCTTCATGGTGACGACGACAGAAATGAGCGGGCTGCAGGGATGGTTTCTGAAACGCCTTGGATGCTTTCCGGTGGATCAGAAACGACCATCGATGACCTCCCTGCGACTGGCGATTGACCTTCTGGCGGCCGGTCAGCAGGTGGTGATGTTCCCGGAAGGCCGGATTCATCGCCGTGATGAAGAGATCAAGCTGCATCTCGGACTGGTGCGACTGGCTCAGCTGGCCCAGCGCCGAGGGGTGTCCGTTCCTGTGATTCCTGTTGGGCTCGGTTACAGCCAGGCACCGCCAAGGCCTTTGAGTCGAGCCGCCATCTGTTTCGGCGAGCCCATGCATCCACCTGAGGGTGGACGCGACGAGGAACTCCGCTTCAATCAGAGCCTCGCCACGGCGATGCATGCGGCTGAACAAGCGGCCCGTACTGCCGTAGGTCGCCCTCTGGGCTGCTTTTAAAGTCCCGCAACATTTCCGATCTCTCCATGGGTTGCCGATCCCTGCTCACCTCCACCGCCCTGGTGGCGAGCCTGGGGCTGGCTGCCATGCCCGCAATGGCTCAGAACGCTGCCGCCGACGGCAGGGTGCTGGCCAATGCAGTCACGGGTTTCAACCCCGCCGCAGTGCGCGGGATGATCAACACCGGTGATGCCGCCGCCGCTCGCGGAGACCTCACAGCCGCTCGCGCCAGCTACGACCAGGCGCGTAAAGCCGCCAAACAGCTTCTGGCCTTCTACCGCGATCTCGGTGGTTCCTTCCGCGGGCTTGATGCACGCATTCCCCGTGAAATGGACAGCAAGGGCCGTGAAGCCCTGGAACTGCTTGCTGAAGCCGATCTCAGACTGGCGGCCGTGTTCCGTCGGCAGAATCAGCCTGAAATCGCCGTACCGGTTCTGGTTGAAGTGATCAAGCTGGTGACTCCGGCCCAGCCCCAGGGCCGCAAGGCTTACCAGAGCCTGCTGGAGCTCGGATTTGTCGAAACGGAGTTCAAGGGTTCAAGTCCTGCAGGCAGCTGACTCGCTCTGCCAGCATCAACACGATCAGGACTTCGACCCATGGTTCAACCCCAAGCTGTTGAAACTGCCATTCAGCGACAGATCCCTGATGCCCAGGTCACCGTGGAGGATCTCACCGGTGGTGGTGACCACCTCCAGGTGAGTGTTGTGTCGACAGCCTTTGAAGGACTCTCACGGATTCGCCAGCATCAGCTGGTGTATGGAGCCCTCCAGCAGGAACTGGCTTCCGAAGCCATCCATGCCCTGGCCTTGTCCACGTCAGTTCCCACCAATTAATTCCACTCGTTTCTGACATCCCATGGATGAATCGACCCGTACCCGCATCGAGTCACTGATCGCCTCGAGTCCGATTTTCGTCTTCATGAAGGGCTCGAAGCTCATGCCTCAGTGCGGATTTTCAAACAACGTGGTTCAGATCCTGCATTCCCTTGGCGTCGCTTTCGAAACCTTCGATGTGCTCTCCGACATGGAGATACGTCAGGGAATCAAAGAATTCTCCAGTTGGCCCACCATCCCGCAGATCTATGTCCAGGGGGAATTCATGGGCGGGTCTGACATCCTCATCGAGATGTTCAACTCAGGTGAACTGAAAGAGAAACTGGAGGTGGCTCTGGCCAGTTGATCAGTAGTTCTGGGGATGCCTTGAATACAAGGTGCTGACATCCCCGTCAGGCCCGATAAAGCTGGAGGGGTCAAGGATCCAGCGATCGATCAGTTGCTCGAGACGATGCTGTTCGCGGGGGTCAAGACCCCCGCTTTTACGCAGAGCATGAAGGTATCCGTCGGCATACAGACGCAGCTCTGAGGGAGAGTGATATCGGGTCGTCAGTTCCTGGCAGGCATCACAAAGCGACTGGAAATGACGGATGGCATCGGGATCTGCGAGAGATGTCATCGGAGGAGACGGCTGCCTCTGCTACCAGCGTGACAGGAAATTGGGTTTACTTTAGTTGCGCTCGGCCCAATTCAGTGACCTCCACCCCTCGAGACCTCACCGCAGAGCCCAGCGCGCCCGCGGCTGAGTCTGTCTCAATCCCGCAGCCCGGCACTGGCCAGGAACCCTCGCGGGTGCTGGTGGTTGAACCACATCCAACGCTGCGGACCGTTCTCGTTCAACGGTTACGACACGACGGTCACCTGACGGCCGCGGTCAGTCGTGCCAGTGAGGCACTGGAGGTCTGTCAGGAGCAGTCCCCAGACCTGCTGGTCAGCGCGGAAATCCTTGAGCGGAGCTCAGCCCTGCGCCTTGCGGAGCAATTGCGTTGCCCGGTGATCGTGCTGACAGCACGAACGGGCGCGGAACCCGTCGTTGGACTGCTTGATGACGGGGCGGATGATGTTCTGCGCAAACCGTTCGGGCTGGAGGAGCTGGCTGCCCGTTGTCGAACCCTGCTGAAGCGGGGCAACAGCGGTCTGCAGGAACGGGTGACCGTGGGTCCGCTTGAAGTGCACCTGCTGCTCCGACAGGTCACGCTGCGGGACAAGCCGGTTGAGTTAAGCCCGAGGGAATTCGCCTTGCTGTGCGCTCTGTTGATGCCTCCAGGGCTGGTTCGCAGCCGTCAGGAGCTGCTGCGCATGGCCTGGCCACCCTTCAGCGGTGGGCCACGGTCGGTGGACACTCAGGTCCTCACCCTGCGTCGCAAGCTGGAACAGGCTGGCCTGGGTGAGGGAGGAGGTATCACCACCGTTCGGCAACGCGGTTATCGCTTCAGCCTGGAAAACCTGCCAGCCACTTAGGCCACACCGATTGAGTCAGTCAGAGACTGGCTTGGTGGCCAAGGTGGAACTCAAAAACCAGCATCCGGGCAATCCGTTGATCCTGACCTGGGCCTCTGAGCTGACTGGAGCCACACTGTTGGCATGGCAAACGATTCAATCCAGATCAGCATCTCAGCTTCTGACTACTCAAAGCTGAGAGCAGCTCTCTGCAGGGTGGGATGTGGCAACACCCCGAATGCAGAGGAAGCAGCCTTGCTTCATGAGTTGATGAAAAACCTTGAATCAGCCCGGGGGCAACTGATCAGTGGAAATCTCCTGGAAGGAATTGGATAAGCAGCTGAAAATCCTGATCCACAGCAACGGATCAACAATACGGCCATCAGTTCTTGAGCAATGAACTAACAAAGGCCCTGCAAACAGCCAGCGCTTCATTGGTGGTTGATCAGTTTTTTATACAGACAGAGTCCTTCCTACCGCAAGACACATCAATACAAAACAGAGACTCCGGCGAGCAGTATTGAGAGAAGAAATGCGAATCGATCTCGCTTTTTCTTGAGCTTAATGACTTCGCAGAGATTGAGTCTTACCGGACACTGATGACACAGTGAACATTCAGTGCCCCTGAGCCTTTGCCCTCCATTAGCACCAACCATCCCTTGAAAGGACCAAATCAAAGGGCTGGAAATTAACTCGATCGGGTGATGCAGCGAGGGCCCATGTCGCTGATGCTGACTGAAGACCCGCCTTCTTCGCGGTCACCTCGATTCCCTCAGCCATACCACTGCAAAACCATCCAGGAGTCAACGCATGGATTATGTATCCGGTCTCGTTCAAACATTTCTTTTGGAACAACACAGGGAGCTCGAGCACCAGCTCATGACAAGCGCCTCACAATCTGAACGTGTGGAGATTGACAACGAACTGACCTGTGTTGAACATGCCATCGCTGAACTGGAGCCAAGCCGATGAGTTCAACAAACAACAAAGTCAATGTGATCAAGGCCTATTACACGGAACTCGATCAAGCCGAGATGCTGGATGATTTTGATTGGTCAGACGAAAGCATTGACGAAGAGTTCACCATCATCAAGCTGATGGAAACAGAGAACTGAAATGCTCAGGCATCAGCTCTTGAGCCTTGCATTCCCTTGGTGAAGATCGATCCATTCAGACTGCAAAGATCCAGGCACCAATGCCTGAATCTCACCCCCAAAACACCTGCAGAAGAGAATCAAACGGCCAGCCTTGAACACCCTGTGCAGCTGAGCATGGCCATGGGATCGGCCCAATAAAAAGTCCCGGCGGTTGAAGCCGGGACAGCGCCCTCTCAAGACGTGTCTCACATTGTACAGAGTGAATAAGTATTTATGCGCAGGGCGCAGTCGGTCGTCCGCTGACGTCGCCCAATCCTCTTGCCAAAAACCGTTGATGCAGCTGACTTTGATCAGCCTGGAAAACCTGCAGGCAAGCTGATCCATCCCTGATTCACCGCCAGTGCTGCCAGCAATTCCGCCAGCACCATCAACACAGCGAGAACAGCCAGCAACTGGTAAGTCCATGGAGGCGTCAGACGGCCAATGCCATCGGTGTTCACGGCACTGCGCTCCTGAAGCAATGTGAGAAATCGGTCGAAGCGTTCAATCCGTTGAGGCAGCAGCTGATGCTGCCGATTCGCCGCTTTCACGTAATACACCGTGCCGCCCTGACTTGTTCCCACCGGCACAAGAGCCCGAATGTCACTCCAGGCCATGCACCAGCCGCGGCGGAACAACCAGCGAATCCAGGCTGGATACTGCACGCGAATGCCTTCCGAGTCGGTTTCCACCTGCTCACTGAGCAGACCCAGCACCAGCAGCAACCCGAGAACAAGCCCTGACGCCATCCAGCCGCGGAGGTTCACAGGCGCCAGGAGGGGCAATGGCAGAACCAGCGCCAGATAAAGACTGAGAAGAGTGAATCGAATCAGCAGAGCAAGCCCGAAACGCTCAACGGTCGATGAATCCGCCTTCAACGGTCTTCGGGGGAACCAGGCAGTGGCTCAAGCAGTTCAGCAGGCTGGTAGTTGCCTCCGAAGACCTCCGCCTCGCGGCCCTTCCAGAACTGTCCAAGCCGCATCAGGTCGGCATGGGCTTCATGAACTCTGGCGATGTACTCCTCGGGATCCATTGCATTCTTGGACTCCTTCAACTTCTGCAGACGCAGCAGCTGAAGATTCCAGGGCTTGCTCAACTCGCCGCGCTGCTCGAGGTAGCGAGCCAGATCATCCGAAGAGGGCTGAGATTCCGGGGGCATCACGAAGCGGCGACGGTCAGAGGCTAGGCAGTGGTTCAGGCCGGCAGAGCCCAGGGGTTCAGGCCGAGATCAGCGCCGACGCGATGGGCACAGGCAAAACCGCTGAAAGCCACTGCATTGAGGCCCTGGCCTGGGAAGCAGGAATCTCCAACGCAGTAGAGGTGACGAACGCCCGTGCGGTTGAACGGCATCGGCAGAAGACCGGGGAGCTGCATCGCCGGGATCGGGCCGTAGCTTCCCTGAAAACGTCCGAGAAAGCGACGGTGGCTGCGGGGCGTGCCGATCTCCTTGTGGGTGATCGCATTCTCAAGGCCGGGAAGAATCGCTTCAAGGCGCTGGATCAATCGAGTGGCATCCGCCTCCTTCTTGGCTCGGTACTCAGCGGTGGACAGCCCCTCCCAGGCCTCCATCGAAGATGGGGTGAAGGTGTGCACGATGTGATGACCTTCCGGGGCCAGATCTGGATCAAGCAGCGAGGGCATCGAGACAAAAATCACCCCCTGCTCATCCTCCATTCGCTCCCAGTCCTCTAGGAGCAGATGGTGGCAATGGGTCCCTGCCGGAATCACATCGGCCTTCACACCGAGGTGGAGGGAAAGGAAGGACGGCGATGGCACATAGCGGCGGCGCCACACCTGCTCTTTATCAGGGGTATGAGTCTCATCAACGAGGGCCTGACCACCTCCCTTGGCAGCATCCGAATCCCCCGAGAAGGTGTCCCAGCGGGTGGCGTTGGAGATCACTCGGTTGGCATGAATGATCTCTCCACTGGCCAACTTCACCCCAACGGCCTCGCCCTTCTCGATCAGGATCTCGTTGACCTGGGATTTGTACCGGATGGAACCACCATGGCGTTCCAGCCCTTGCACAAGTTTCTCGGCGATAACGCCGACGCCGCCCTTGGGGTAATTGATGCCTCCGGCATGGCGGTCTGAGAACACCATGCCTGCATTGATCATCGGAGTGCGATCCGCCGGCATCACCGACCAGCAGAAGCATTCGATATCAATGAATTTCAGCAGTTGCTCATCCTTGATGTGCTGTCGTGCCACCGCACCGACATTGAATGGCAGCCAGCGCGCCAGCCCCAGGCAGGCCAGCGGGGCTTTGAAAAACACTTTGGTGAGATAGGCCGGATCCTCAAGCGAGAGCAGCGGCATCGCATCGAGGCAGTTGAACACCTGCCAGCAGGTGTCGTAGAAGCGCCGGATGCCGGTGGCCTCATGGGGGAATCGAGCCGTCAGTTCCGCAATGAAACTGTCGTAATCGCGATCAACGGCGAGATTCAGTCCTCCAGGCATGTGGTACTCCAGCTGGGCCTGATCGGGAATGGTTTCGCAGTGTTCGCCCACATCGGCGAGGGCTCGTGTGAGCAGATTGGTGTAGCCCTTTTTCCCGAAGCCGAAAATCATCGAAGCACCGGCATCGAAGGTGTATCCCGCGCGCCTGAACGCCCCGCCGCTTCCCCCCGGGATCCGGTAACGCTCCAGCACAAGGGTGCGAGCACCCTTTGCAGCCAGCTGGCTGGCCGTGACCAACCCACCGATTCCAGAGCCGATCACCACGGCATCCCAGTGCTGCTGATCGCTCATGGTTTCGGTTCCACAGGAGACGACGCTAAGAGGCAGAGCGCTGTTGCGGATCGGGCTGATGAATCGGTGGGCTCACCGTAAGAATCACTTCCGAACGCACCGGACGCCCCAGTTGGGCAGTGCAGCAGGCATCAATGTGCTGACGCAAACCATCGATCACATCTGCTTCCTGAGGTTGCAATGGATTGATGTAGACAACGACAAACGCGGTACGACCTAATTGCTGCACGGTGAAGTCCATCATCTGCAGCTGAACCCCCTTCAGCTCCTGCATCAGGACGGTGCGGGTGATGCGCAAAATTTCTGAGTCGGCAGCGCAACCAGCCGCTTGTGTCAAAGCATCCCGCAGCGCCAGCAACGGCTCTCGCATTAACGCCAGGCTCACAAGGAGGACCAGCAATGCATCGGTGATGGAAGCCATCGCCGCCAGAGGCGTTGCCAGCAGAAGAGGAGCACCTAGCAGAGACAACCCAGTGGCCAACGTGATCAAGGCATCGATGCGGGCGTTGCGAGCTTCGGTGAGCAACAGCAGCGACACGCGGCCCGTGCGATGCCAGTCCCAGTGATGACGCCATGCCAACAGCGCACAAAGAACCGTCGTGCCAGCGGTGTAGAGAGCCACCGGTTCCAGATTCAGTGTTCGGAGCGGAACTCCACGCCACCAGTCGATCAGGCTGGATGTGGAACTGCCAATTCCAAAACCGATCACCCCAAGCAACACCAAGGAGCGAAACAGCACATACAAGGCTTCCTGGCCCTCGTAGCCGTAAGGCCAGGCACGATCAGGGGGACGTACAACGTTGACACTGATCCGGCTGGCGATCAGAGAAGATCCCACCAAAACAGCGGAATACAAGCCATCCAGCAAGAGCGCATTCGACCCCGTGAGCACGTGTGCCGAGAAACCAGCCATGGTCATCACAGCGTTGGCTCCGATGCCGAAACGAAGCGAGCGCTGCTCGATCCGACGCGCCACAGCGATGGATGCGGTCATGCGATGACCGGTTGCACCACAGAGGAGAGAGTCTGCTCGAGATCCTTAAGAGCTCGATCGCGATAAGCCCCGTAGCGGGCCCGTTTGTCCCTGATCCGTTCCGGCA
>CAJWZW010000039.1 GCA_913050565.1 uncultured Synechococcus sp. | reverse complement strand
TCTGAGATCCACGGCCCGGCAACCTAACGGTGTTGCTTCCGATCAGTCTCAGGACGAGCAGCTGTAGTGCGACACGCCTCCGGCATTGAAGAATTCACGGGGTCTCAGCTGGTCCAGCCGCTGGGCCTGCTCCGTTGTCGGGTTGGCATAGGGATTGCGGAACAGCTCCTGCAGCTCGGCGATCAAGCTGTAGTCCCCTTCTTCCGCCCGCTGATAGGCCGGCGCCACCAACCACTCCCGCCAGGTGATGGCTGGATTCACCCGCGCCATCGCCTCGGCGGCAACCTCGAGTGAACCCTGCTCGCTCAGCACCGTTCGCCAGGTCTGCAGCCAGCTGGTCCAGCGGGGCTTCAGCTCGTCCGGACAGGGCAGATAAAAGCTCTCCTGCAGCTCCGCAACGGTGGTGGGAATCAGGCTGAGGCAGCGGAAGGCTCTGCAGTAGTCCGCCCGGGAGGACACCAGCAGCTGCAGCAGCTCCTGCAACAGGCCTTCGTCGTACTGGTTCAGACCGAGCTTGGCGGCCCACATCGCTTCCATCTCCGCCTGCATCGCCGCCGGAAACCCATCCCGCAGGGCATCGAGCTGGGCTGAGGCATCGCCGTCGTTGCTGAGCAGCTCGCGCAGGGCGCTCCAGAACATCCGGTAGTTGGCCTCGGCCGCCTGGGGCTGGTTGAAGAAGCAGAAATGCTCGCCGCCACCGGTCCAGGGTTGAAAGCGCGGGTCGAACAGTTCGCAGAAGCCGAAGGGTCCGTAATCCAGGGTGTAGCCGCCGGCCGCGCAGTTGTCGCTGTTGAAGTTGCCCTGGCAGTACCCCACCCGCATCCACTGGGCCACCAGGGAGGTGAGTCGATGTCGGAACAGCCGGGCAAGCTCCACCACCTGCTGGGTGAACGGCAACGACGCATCGATCTCATCGCGGTAGTTGCGATCGATCAGGTGCTGAACGATCAGGGTCAGTTCCTGCATCGCTTCGGGATGGGCGTTGGCCCGCACCCGTCGGGCGAACAGTTCGATCTGCCCCACCCTCAGAAAAGAAGGGGCCACCCGGGTGCTGATCGCCGCGGCGTTATCCGCCATCACATCCGGTTCGTAGCTGCGGGAGTTCTCTGCGTACCAGGGGCGGCGCACCGTTTCCTGGTGCGACACGTACAGCGTCAGCGAGCGGGAGCTGGGCACCCCCAGGGCCTCCATGAAGTCCTGAGCCAGAAATTCCCGAACGCTGGAACGCAGCACGGCACGACCATCAGCACCGCGGCAGTAGGGCGTCGGGCCGCCGCCCTTGAGCTGCATTTCCCAGCGTTTCCCAAGGAAAACCCCTTCGAAGATCGACATCGCCCGGCCATCGCCGTAGCCGTTGCCGGTCCCGAAGGGACATTGCTGGATGTATTCCGTTCCGTAGATCGAGAGTGCATAACCGGTGGCCCATCCCCATGGGCGCATCGCATCGGTGGCCACGCTGATGTCACCGGAGAACAGTTTCTGGAAGGCCGGATCCCTGGCGAGTTCATCGTTCAGCCCCAGCTCCTCAAACAGGACCCGGCTGTGGGCCACGTACTGCGACTGCGGGATCGGTGTGGGCCGTACCGGCACGTAATGGCCGGAAAACACCGGTCTTGGCCGGTGATCCATGCCGTCGTCGGTGGCATCCGGATCCGGACGCAGCGCTTCCAGGAGGGAATAATCCGCATGGGCCGCGAAGTCGGGAAAGGTTGATATGCCCATGGCCGTTCAGTTGAAGTCGTCGTTGCGGTACACGTGTTGCCGCAGGGTGGGTCCGTCGCTGCTGAGCGGGTTGGTTCCGGCCGGCACAAAACTGGTGGCCCACATGTAGATGTTGGGCTCCGGGTTGATCCCCCGGAAAACCAGATTCACCTGCTTCCCGGGCTCGATCGGCGGCTCCAGCCGGATGGTCAGCTCATGGCCTTCTTCGGAAAGGCTGGAGACAGCCAATCCAGCTTCCCCTTTTCTGCGCAGGCCGTAGCTGCCGTAATACAGCTCGGGTGGCTTGCGGCCCCAGTCCCACCTCTCCGTGGAACCGATCTGATACAGAACGATCTCCTGCAATGCCGATCCGGCGTCTTCGGGGACGGCAACGCTGATGGTGGTGCGGTTGCGTTGTTTCTCGATGGCCGCTGGGTTGTGCAGGGAAACCCTGGTGGGCGGCGATCTGAAAAAGGCCCGTTCCGATGCCGCTGAACCGGTGCTCACCAACAGAGCAGCAGTGGTGAGCAGCGAGGCAATCGTCCGATTCAATGGGCTCCGAGGTGACTTTCCAACGCTACGCAGGTTGATCGATGCTCGCTGTTCTGTTGCATCCATCACGACGGCGCCGGCGCTCAGCTCGTAGCTTTCGCACATTGTTGAAGCAAGCCGAATGTCAGTGGAAAGGGCATATTTCGAGCGAATGGTGAAGGCTTACAGCGCTGAAGATAGGGATCAATATCTCCGCCATGTTGCTGAAGCTGATGCACTCCTGAGACAGCATCGAGAGCAGAGCGTCCTCGGGGCCATCCAGTCATCGAACCCACTTGGCTTGTCATCACGTCGGAGCAACGTGTGAATCTTCTTCTGTATGCTCCGCTGAACGAAGTGTAGAAAATGGCAATCAAGATTTCGGTGGAAATGCAATCGGATGGATCTCGTTTGCATAGTGTTCATGACGATCTCGGCGATGCTTTGGAGGTCTTCAATGAACTGATCAATCAACGCGATTGGTCTCCATCTGATCTGAGCGTCAGCATCATTGATTCCGAGAAAGATCAGTGCATGGCGACCTACGGCCTGCAGGATTTCAATTATCTGGTTCCGGTCTGATCAATCCCGGTGAGGGCCATTGGTCTGGGTTGATCAATTGCTACAGAAGAAAGATGGGGCCTTGGCTCCGGTGATCTGATTTTCAAAAAAATACTTGCCTGATTTTGCGGTTGTGATTAGGACGTCATTGTTAATCTCTTTGACAGAGTGTTTAAAACAGTTCTCCGGCTTGCTGTTGTTGCTCCAGCATTTCTCTTTGGAGTGAATGCTGTTGGTGCCAAGCCAGCAGTGATGTCAGACACCATTCAGGTTGCCGAAGTGAAAGCGGCTCAGGAAGCATGGTGCGATGCTCTGATTTCAATCAGCAAAGCCCATGCAGAGGGTGGTCTGGCCAGGTCCAAGCCATTGGCCAGCAGCGTGATTGATTCCGCCTATGGATATCAGTTTGGCCCGGTTGCTTTCAAACCAACGTGGGCCAAGGGTCCCACCACATTCCGTGAAACAAGCGCTGGAGCTCTGTCTTATTTTGTTGGTGGTGATCCAGCCTTTCAGGACTCCGGCTTTGCGATTGGAACCCCTGGCTCAAAGCGGAGTCAATGGGTGAAGTGTCAGCCAGAGATCTTCGTGATTCAAAGTTTCGGCAACACAGCGAATGCGATGGGCTGGGTCCATCTCGGTGCTGCGGATGGAACCAAGAGCAAAGTCGACAAGACATTCGGATACTTGCGTGACGACAATGGCAATCTGCGGATCGTCGTTCACCATTCCTCGACACCGTTCAGCTCCTATTGAGCATCTGGATGGATTCAGTTCCGGTGTTGAACCCACTGAATCCATCCATGAATCAGCCCCCGGAAGTCCTTCTGATGAAGGATCTCCGGGGGCATGAAACCCATCCGAATGAGGACAGATTGTTGGAGACCGATTCTTTCAGGTGAAAGAAACGGCCTACCTCGTTCGTTTGTGCATGTCGCAAACCATTGATTCAGTGAAGCTGAGGCCGTGAAGCGTTGTGGCTAATCGAACGTCAGTGAACTGAACGAAAGCTGCGAAGCATCCAACTGGAGGTACACCCGGGGCCACCGTCTCGAGGAGATGGTTTTTCCTTGTGCACCCTTCCTGGTGCACAACGTGTCGATTGGCGTGGCGGACCTTTGCGTGCCTACCAAAGGACAAAACCTTGTCTGCCTGGGATGGTTGGAACAGGTGCCTGAAGTCAGCTTGCTTCTGTCCTGGACTCAGGTGGAGTGTCGGCCGTCATGGGCTCCTCCGATCTCGATACACACACTCTCGTCATCAGCTGAGCCAATGGCAATCGGTGTTAAGGCGCATTGCCTGCGAGCCTTCAGCCGATGAAAGTGGAGATGTCGTGCTTGTTGTCAGAGCAAGCCGAGGGTCTTGTTGTGTCATCGGGATCACATCTGGAGGAAACTTTTTCTTTCCAGTTCAGCAATCGTGTGGGATCCTTCCCTCATGGAAGAGTCAAGAAATCTCGAGATTCCAATCTGGTTGGGTGGTGAATCGGGACAACGCAAGCGCTATTTACGCTCCCTGGAACAGGATCTGCTCTCTGAGCTGGGGCCCGATTGGCGACAGAAAATCCAGTCCAGGCAACCCGCTGCCTGAGCGACTGAAACTCCTCTTTGAATGATCAGCGCCCGGGGCGGCACTGCTGCCCATCGCAGTGCAGCTCACACTGGGGATCGCGATTTCCGTAGTGCCATGGACGTCGCATCGCCCAGTATTCATCGACCAGCCCAAGCAATGATCCGGCCCAGCGCCGGAAAAGAAGTCGCATGTTCATCCCTGCAACCTGGCAACGGGGCGTCGGGATGGCAACGGCCTCGGCTGAGCGTGAGCATTGCGCTCAATCTCCTGGCGGAGCGTGGTGCAGTCCAGGCAGAGGCACGGCTCATCGTCATGAATCGAGCTGTGCAGTTTCAGGGTTCTCCGCTTGAGGTGCTGAGCTTCCATCGATCTGAAACGTGCTGGTCTTGTTGTCTCCTGAAACATGGCAATCAACCAGCCGTTATTTGACAAAAGTTATGGATTGTCGTTGTTCATTGACCTCGCCCGGTTGGTATCAACGATCACGCGACTGATTTTGTTTTGCAGCGGTTGCTTCGTTTTCACATTTGCTTCACAACAATTGGCGCAGAAGTGATCAATCTGAAGCCAGTCATTGCAGCCTTCAATGCTCCGCCCTCAGACGCGGTTGATGCTGAAAGACATTGTTGTGCGCTTATCCAGCGGTGAGCCGGTGAGCCTCAACGAGCGGATCCTGGTTCAGAAGCACGCCAGCCGGAATCCAACGGTGTGGAGTTGGTTGCGTGATGCACAGGGGCATCTCGGCTGAGACGGACACTCCCACAGCTAGCTCCGCATAAATGACATCTCAGAGCTTTTCTTTTAGAACCTCTGCAGATTCTTTCTGTTCATGCGCAAGCTGCTCCTGGCTTTGATGCCCCTTGTTCTGGCTCCCTCCGCTGCTTTCGCCCAGAAGGAGATCCCCAAGGCTGCCGGTTTTGACCAGTGCCCCGCCGGTTATGTGAACACCCTCGGCACCACCTGTGTTTCACCGGTGTATTACGAAGTGGCTCCCACCAACGGTGAAGCCTGCAAGGCCGGCTGGATGAACATCGGTGCCGGCTACTGCAAGAAGAAGAAGGGACCGCTGGGAGTGCTCTGATCCCGCCGCTGTTGCATCGGCGACAATGACGCCTCAGTTCACGCCGGTCCTCGATGAAGTGGGAGTACACCCAGTTGCGTTTCGTACCCCGCGGAAAATCCTGGACCGGTGAGATCGAGGAACTCTGGCTTGATGATCGACAGCTGATCTCGCGAAGTCACCCCCAGCGCGATGTGAGCCTCGTGGGTCTGATGAACGAACTGGGTGAACAGGGCTGGGAACTGGTGACCTACGCCCAGCCATTCACCGGTTATCACGGTGGCTGCTACACCTTCAAGCGGCAGCGCTGAACGGTGTTCTGATCATCGAGCGATCAGAGCTTTTCCCGCCAGACCTTGAGTCGCTCCAGGGCTGTCACCAGATCGGGGCAGGTGGAGCAGCGATTGCCGTTGCAGGCTCTGTAAAGGGGGCCGTCAATGCCCTGAAACTGTTGGACCGTGTCTCCGTCGCGGGTGGTCACGATGGTCGCGTTTGCCATTGCAATCCTCCAGAACTGTTGTCACAACGTCCTTCAGGCGTATTTCGAAACCGTGAATCTCCTCACCGGTCGAGCGTATGTCGCAGCGGTGCATCCGGCAAATCAACCTTTGCTGTGCGTAAAGCCGCAGGAAAGACTCGTTGGTGTGACAAAGTAGAAGTACACCCCCTTTGAGACAATTTTTTGACCATCTTCATTGGAAATCTCTCCTGGGACGCTGAGAGAGAAGACCTCATCCATCTGTTCGGTGAGTACGGCGAAGTGAGCAAGTGCTCCATGCCGTTGGATCGTGAAACCGGTCGGAAAAGGGGTTTTGCCTTCGTTGATCTGGCTGATGAGCAGGCTGAGACTGCCGCCATCAACGATCTGCAGAACGTGGAGTGGATGGGTCGCGCCATCACTGTGCGGAAAGCTGAGCCCCGCCGTTGATCGCCTGAGGCTGGTCCACTGATTCTGAGCGTTGCCGTCATCCTTCTGCTGGCGGCTGTGGCCTCCAGCGCCGGTCTGCTGATCCTGCAGATCGGTTTGTGGCGTGTATTCGCTGTCGCTCCACAGCTCAGGGATCGGAAATCGGATTCCGAATGTCCGGAAACATCACTCACTGTGGTGATTCCGGCGTACAACGAGGCGGTGAACATCGCTGCCTGCCTCCGGAGTGTTCTGGAGAGCGACCCGCCTTGCACGGACTGGTCCGTGCTGGTTGTGGACGATGAATCCACGGATGCGACCGCAGAGATTGCCCACCGAACGGCATCGGCTCGCCCGGAGATCTGCACCATCCTTCAGGCGGGTCAACGCCCGGAGGGGGAACGCTGGGTGGGCAAGAACTGGGCCTGCAGCCGGGCGATGGAACAGATCACCAGCACGTGGGTGCTGTTCATTGATGCTGATGTTCGTCTCCGTCCCGATGCGCTCAGCCGGGCGCTGAGTCAGGCGATCGAGGAGGAGGCCGACTTGTTCAGCCTCGCACCGCGGTTGGAGTGCGGCTGCCTGGCGGAGTGGATGGTCCAGCCGATCATGGCCAGCCTGCTCGGACTCGGCTTTCCGATTGAGGCCACCAATGACCCGACGTCAGAGGTGGCGTTCGCCGCAGGCCCTTTCATGTTGTTTTCCAGCGAGGCCTACAACGCCATCGGTGGTCACCGACAGCTGGCCTCCGAAGTGGTCGAGGATCTGGCGCTGGCGCGTCGGATCAAGTCCAGCGGATATCGACTCCGTTACCGCCTGGGGCTGGATGCTGTGCTGCTGCGCATGTACCAGGACCTGCCTTCACTCTGGGAGGGATGGACCAAGAACTGGTTGATCGGTCTGGATCGAAATGTGGGGAGGGCTCTGGGCGCTTCAGGGGTGGTGCTGCAGATGTTCACGCTTCCCTGGTTGATTCCTCCGGCAGCTCTGGTGTTGCTTGTCCTGCTTCCGGAGTTCGGAGTGTGGTGGTGGTGGTCCCTGGGGCTGGCTTGCCTGGCTGTGGTGCAGCAGTGGCTGCTGCGTCTCTGGAATCGCAGACGTTTTGATCTGCCGATGCGGCACTGGTGGCTGATGGGAGCAGGGGGAGTGTTGGTTGGGCTGATCGGTCCTGTGTCGGTGTGGCGCACGCTCACCGGTCGCGGTTGGACCTGGAAAGGACGCGCCCTGGCCGAATAGACCTCGCGGTGGCTTGCAGTTCTGTTTATTTTTATGAAGTAGTGCCAGAAGCGCTCGCGCTTCCGCCATCCAATGACAACCCAATTGCTCCTGATCGTTTTCGGAACAACAGCAGCAGCCTCATTGACGTTGTGGACGTTCCGGATTGCCCAGGCTGATCGCACCGCCTGAGCTGACTTCAGCTGACAGTGAAGTCCTATTGACTTTTCAGTCTGAGATGTGAGTACGCATTAAATTTCCGTCAGCGAAACGGATAAGGATGCGGACGTTCCCCCAGGCGAAGCGAGCCAACACCATCGTTCTCGGGGTTTCGTGCATCGGCATCGCCTGCGTTGTGCTCTCGGCTCTTGTGATCGCCGCCGAACGCATCTGAGCGTCGCTCACGCAGTCTTAGCCTTGACGCATCTTGCGACAGGTCCATGGTCCTGGTTGCCTTCGCTGGCCTTTTATCGGCGTTGTCTTTCCTGCCTGGATCTGAACAGGCTCTGTTCCGAGAGTTGAATCAGGAGCTGGGCACCATGTGCCAGCAGCCCCCGGAACAGGCCCGCAGGGTCTGCCGTTTGCATGCACGGCTGCTTCGCTGAATCAGCTGTTGGGGCGGCCTGGGTTGTGGCGGGAGTCGTTCCGACGCCGGATCGCGGCATCGCGCAGCGATTTCTCAAGCGTTGTGAGACGCGGCTTGTGCTGCTCGATCGCGTCTTCAGCGCGCTTTTTCGCCGCAAGGATGAAGTCTTCGAAGCGTGTGCCTTTCAAACCAGCCATCGGGAACCCCTTGATGGTGTTGTTGTCATCGTGACCTCACAAACGGGGGTGTCCGCCTTTGTTCAGGGTTTATTCCACGTCTCCCTTGTGGATGCCCCGTCCTGCCGACTTCATCTCCCGTCATGGGATTGATGTGGAGAAGTGGAAGTTTTGTCTGTGTCCGCTGACCGGATTTCTACGGTTTGAGTGGATGTTCACAGGAGTTACCGATGCGTCCCAGGCCGATGACCGGCGAGGGGCTGGCCCACGCTCTGCCCTCTTGCATTAACTGGCGTTGGATTCACCAGCGCTCCGATGGCTGGTTCCAAGCCCACATGCGCCGCAATGGCCGGGATCTGGAACTGGGAGTGTTCCCTTCAGCAGTTGAGGCCAATGCTGCTGTGGTCGAGGCTCTTCGCATGCAGAGCCATGGATGACTCCAGTGCCTCCGTCCGCCAGGCCCCTGTCTGTGAGATGCGGCCGCGCCCCCGGATCCTGCAGGCCCTGTTGTCTCTGGCCTGGCGACATCCCCGTTCCGAACGACCCTCCTGGTTGCGGGCCGAGGTGGGTGCATCCCTCGCTGATCCACCCAGGTAGCCCCGGAGGTTCTGCCTAGGCTGGACGGATGGCTGATGGATCGACCTCCGACCGGCTGGAGCAGGACCTCAAGGATGCCCTGGACCGAGGACGTTGGTTGTCCGATGAGGAGCAGCGGAGTGCTGATCACCAGCGGGATCAGCAGGAACTCGAACAGCAGCGACAACGCAGTCGCCGGACGCGCCTGATGGTGCTGACAGGTGTTTGCTTCCTTCTGCCTCCGTTCTGGCCGCTGGCCTTTGTTCTGAGCTTTTATCTCCTCTTCCCTGCGACGGTGAGCCGTATCGGGGTTGCTGCCGGTGTTGTGGTGGTCGGAGCCGCTGTCGCCACGGTCGCCCTGCTGGTCGCGGTCACCAGCTTCCTGGTTGGCCTGCTCGGCTGAGCGGATTCCCGGGTGCATCCGCTGTGTATTTCTCTTTGTTCAACGGTTATGGGGTGAACATCTCCGGGAACCTGTGCCGTTGGATTGTGGAGGTGTCGTCGCCGGTTGCAGGCAATGAATCTGATGGGACGTGTGGTGGAAACCCCCATGGGATCAACGATTGATTCACTGCGGGGCGGGGGTTACTGGGTCTGTGATCGCGACCGGAACTGTCGCGAGATGCCTGGGCTCTGGGAGGCGGAGGAATATCTGAGGGAGCGCGAGCGAGGGCTGACTCACGATTCAGTCTTCCGTTCCACCTGAGCCGTCGTCCATTCCCCGCCGCACCACGGTCTGCGTGAGCCAAAGCAGGCCGAGAAACAGTGCGGCAACCAGAAGCAGTGACATGGTGTTTGGAGCAGGTCTGAGGGCTGCCGCCCCGATGCATCCTGCCCTGAGCTGACCCGCGGAGGATGCAACTGTTCGTTACGTTGTGTAAACAGTGCTTGCATCTCCATGGCTTCCCGTTTCGGAGTTGTCGGCTGCGGTTATGTCGGCTCTGCGGTGGCGACTCACCTGCGCAGCGCTGGTTTTGAGCTCACCGGAACGGTGACCAACCCGGCCCGGCTGGGCGAGCTGTGCGATCTGGTGGACCACCCCCGCATCTACAAGGCCGGAGATCAGGGATCCGACCATGCCTTCATCGATGACCTGGACGGGCTGCTGATTGCGATGGCTCCCACCTCGTCAAGCTTCGAGGAGGACCAGTACCAGTCTGTTTTCGGAGCGGGCATCTCCGATCTGGTGAATGGGGTTCAATCGCGCCGCAGCCGGAAGCCGCTTCACGTCACCTACCTCAGCAGTGCCGGTGTGTACGGCGATCAGGCCGGTGCGCTGTGCCATGAACAGACGCCTCCCGATGAAACCTCTTCGACCAATGCGCTGCTGCTGGAGGCGGAACGCAGGATTCTCAGCCTGAACACGGACGACATTCAGGCCTGCGTGCTGCGTCTGGGTGGGATCTACGGGCCGGGAAAAGACATTGCTTCCTTCATTCGCAGTGCCTCCGGCAATCTTGTTCCCAAGAACGGTTCCCACATCAACGCCTGGATTCACCGTGATGACATTGTTCGAGGTGTCGATTTCGCCTTCAACAAGCGACTGCAGGGGATCTTCAACCTGGTGGATGAGTTGCAGCTGAGCCGGCGTGAACTGTCGAATGCCCTCTGTGACGAGGAGGGCCTGGCGCCGGTGATCTGGGAGAACCACGACAGGCCGGGCGCTCGGGTGTTCAATGCCCGTGTGAGCAACTCCCGTCTGAAGGAGGTGGGTTTCACCCCCCGGGTCAGCTCCATGTTGGAGTCGTTGCCGGTTGCCTGAACCGGAACTCCGAGGAAGGCTCTGAATTCTGTCTGCCGTTGGTTTGGTGATTCACCCGCTTGAGCTGCTGCAGCGTTTCCGTCAACGGCTTCCCTGGGCATCCAGGTGGAGCCACAGCTCTGCCGGGGACGATCTCTCGCCGGAACAGGATTGGTTGCAGGAGCCGGCCAGGCTCGAGGAAGCCCAGGCCCTGTTCCCCCATCTTTCGGAAGAGGAAGCCCTGCTTCGCTATCAGCGCTTCCGATTGGGCATGCGCTGGAACCGTTGACAGGATTTGATTTTTGTAGCGCAGCGAACAATTTGATCAGCATCACTCCGGCATAACAGGGTCACTTCACTCCGCTTCCTTTGGATCTGATCGCTCAGCCCCTGGATCGTCCCGGACTGTTCCAGCTTGGAGTGCGCAGCATCCATGGTGCTCTCTGGCTGCAGACGCATTTTCCAACCGAAGAATGGGAAACCCTGTTGGGTGATCAGGCCTGTTTCGGTTCTGATTGCATCACTGATTTGTTAACGGATGCAGAAGCCGCTGGTCTTCAGGTGTTGCAGCCAGCTGTTGTTGAGTCTTGACGATTGCAGATGTTTGCTGTGCGCATATTTATGTAAACGTCGGTTGAGCAATGCCACGGCGGCAACGTTCCTGTACCTAGAACTTGTTGGTCCAAGGTTGAGACACTGTGACGGACGAGTTTTGTTCTGAATTAGCGGCTTCCCTTGCCGTGATGTTGATGGAAATGAAAGCCGAGCTCGATGACTTTGCTGAGCTCACTCATTTGCAGGCTGAAATTGAACTTGAAGGAGTCCACTGAGGCTCAATTGCTGATTGTTATTTATCAGCTTTCCGCATAACGCAGTGCTTTCAGACCCATCACGAGATGGGTGCGGAAACTTCCCAGAGCCATCACCTGTTTAGGGGAGCGGGATTCACTGACGGCATCCCCCTGTTGATCAATCCACTGCAGCAGCTCCCTGGTCTGATCAGCCCAGGCGCTCAACGCTGCCCGAAGAAGCTCGTCCTCGTCGATTTCTGATCCCCCGACATCCAGTCTGGAGCTGCGCCCGCTGTGCATGGCCGCTTTCAGCAGAGCACTGAGCTGGTGATGACTCAGCGCGTCCGGGACGGATGGATCTTGACCGGCGTGTTCGGGGTCGATGCTTAAGCAAATCTAAAGGGCTTGTGCAGACCGTAGGCCCGGTGCCCTCCCCGGCGCTACCCGCGTTGATGCCTAACCGTGCTGATGATCAGGGTCGACCGGTTGTCCCCGCACGGCCAGGGCCAGTCGTCTGGCCAGCAGCAAGGCTGGATAGAGCTGATGGGCGCGTCCGTCATCGCGGAACACCTGTTGAAGCAGTTGCAGCAGGGCGTCGCTCGGGCTCATGCGGCGGTTGAGCTCGGCAATCGCGGCGCTGCCGTGCCAGATGGAGTCACCCTCCAGCAGCATCGCCCCATTGGCCAGTCGGTATCCCCGGCTGGCCAGGTCCGCCCGCAGGTCATGGTCCGCCCGCCCATCGCGGATCTCAAGTTCAGGCAGTCCCCCCTGAAGTTCCGCACGCTGTGCAAAAGCACTGCAGAACGGGCAGCCGCCGTCGTAGACGAGGGTCAGTTTCATCGCTGAATTGTGCCGTGCATGCCCTGACAGCTGCGTTGCTGGCTTTGATGCTGTTGCTGGTTCCGCAGGCTCCCGCGTTCGCAGACTGGATCTGTGATGGTGATCCGCTGAAGGTTGAACTGTTTCGGGGGGCTGTTGACCCCACGGGATTGCCTGATTCCATCCCCAACACAATTGGTGACACCCTGCCCGGTGATGGAGTGTTGTTGACCTGGCGCGACGCGACGCTGCAGCTGCCGCGGACGAACAACGCCGGCACCCCCAGCTACACCGATGGGCGCTGGTGGTGGCGGGAGGAGGATCCCGAGCAGCCGGAGTTCTTCGAACGACGCGGTTCGATCATTCGCCACAGTTGTGAACCGCTGAGCTGACGCTCAGTGGTTCCGTTTTCGTCGCCCCGCTTTGCGGGTGCCTCCGTAGCGGTACCCCTCCTGGGCACGAATTCGCGGCCAGCAGCTGGGGCAGACAAAGATCCAGCCGTCGCACTGATCACTGCTGACGCGGTAGTGCAACGGACCTGCCTGTTCACAGCAGTCGCAGTTCAGAGCTGGCTGCCCATCGGGCCTGGGCATCGACCTTCCCGCTGGAACAGACCATTCAGATAATGCTGTGCCACGACACGCTCCTGGCAACCCTGCTGAAACAGGAATCCGGCAATGGCTGCCTGCACCAGTCGGTACTGATCCCATTGGGGGTGGTGTGCAATGAAACGCCCCATGGCCTCATAAAGATCTTCCGGTAGTTGGTTTTCCACACTCACGTGAGGAGTTATGGAATCCGGTGTTCGGTTCAACGCTGTTGGTGGTCTTCCTCGCCCCATCAGCGCATGGCGGGTCCGGGTTCGTCAAAGAAGGCGTCTCAGCCGATTGTGTTGGTTATTTGACAGGAAATGTTGAGTGATTGAAAGGGTTCTGGGCGTTTGTCCCCTGATCCGCTACAGCCTGGCCTCCGCGATCGTCAAGGGGAGAAGTGTTTTCCCCGGAAGGAATTCAAATCACCCTGGCAGCAGCCAATCTGCATGGAGGGGGTTGTGGAAAAGCTGTTGAGAAAGTGTGTTTCCGGCCGGCTGGGGACTGGGTTTAAGGGTTCTGATCAATCCCGCCTGTCGTGGTTGGTAACGGTGTTGATGCTCTCAGCGCGGCCATTTCATGCACGGTTCGCCCTGGTTCGATCTCCTCCGGGTGGAGGTTGAAATGGTCGTGCCAGGCCTCGTAGCTCGCCTGTTGCTGATCGCTCAGGGCCGGAGGGTCATCGGCGTCGGTGAAGAAAATGCCTGCATCGAGCGTGTCGATGGCACCGGTTTGGTTCGCTGCGCTTGCCAGGCCTCTTCGCTCAAGGCGTTTCAGGCGGGTTTCGACGTCATCCAGTCGCTGCTCCAGCTCCTTCTGTCCCGCCATCTGAGCAAGCAGGGCCCGCAGCGGCTTGTCGAGACTGATCTTGATCCGCTGTTTGCCCCGTTTCATCGCTTTCTCGCTGACTCAGGAGAGCCAGAATCCGCCTTGCATCAGCGTGTTCCACACCCGATCGCGTTCTTCGGTCACAGCGTGCTCGCTGTGGGTGCTCTTCGGAACGGGCGGAGTCCACCAGTCGCGAAGCCGGGCAAGCGGTGCCTGTCGGCGTGGCCAGGGGCAGGAGGTCATGGCATGGCTGAGTCCCTGGTTTCAGTGCAGCGCTCCATCGGGGCTTCGGCATGGGTTGTTTCACTCAATTTCTGACGGGTGCTTGAAATCCTGCGATCGTGGTTCGGAGATGCAGCGCTGCCATGCAGGACTCAGAGGCTGTGGTTCCGATGACTGCCCTGGTGGTGGATGCCGAGGGTCGGTTGACGTACGTGGGTGAAGACGGCCGTCGCCGCGTGATCGTCGGCGACAGGGATCTTCTGCGTCGTGTTCAACAGATTCGTGATGAGAACTGGGATCTGGAGGGAGGCTGCGGGATCTGAATCGCCCGGGTTGACGCGATAGTACAAACGCACTAGAACAGGTGTATCAGTTGGCCTGTTCATGTCTTCAAGCTCTCCCTACGCCACCTTCTGCGCTGATGCTTGGATGCGCGAGTCACTGATTCGTCCACGCAAGTCGCTGGCGGCTGATCGTTCTGTGTCTGTATCGACACGTTCCCCGAAGTGTCGACGTCGGTCAGTGGCCCCGCCTCCCTCGGTGCAGGGGGAGTTGTTTCTCTATCCGGTTGTCGTCCCCTGTTGAGTTGTCATGCAGATCGAGGTCACGTCTCCTTGTCCTGAGGAGCGCATCGCCGCAGAGGGAATCCGTGACTGGCCGGTCTGGAGTTGTGAGGTCAGCTCTTTTCCCTGGAGCTATTCCGAACGAGAGACCTGTCTGCTGTTGGAAGGTGAAGTGATGGTGACCCCGGACGGTGGCGAGCCGGTTTGTTTCGGGGCTGGGGATCGGGTTGTTTTCCCTGCGGGTCTCCGTTGTGTGTGGGACGTTCGTCAGCCGGTTCGAAAGCATTACCGGTTCGGCTGAAACAGGCCTCGTTTCTGCCAATGTGATCACTGGATTCTTTTGTGCTCTTCATGCTGCTGTTCGCATCTCAAACGGCTGCCCGCGGTCCAGCCGTTGTTCTTCCTGCACTTCTGATCACCGGACTGCTGTTTGCCGCATCACAGGCTTTCGTTCCGAAAGGCGACGATCAGAACTGAGTGGTCCGTTGTGCTGGTTTTGATGAAGTCATAAAAAAGCGGGGGTTGATCCCCCGCTTTCAGCTCTTGTGAGTCAAACGATTGATCAGTACAGCCCGTAGCTGACCCCGCGATACCGCAGCTCGCGGCCCTTGGTGGCTTGTTGATCTCCGCTGACGGAGTCGTAGGCGACGCCGCGGTAACGACGCACCGATTTCGTCTGTTCACCAGTGGGTGTGTGAGCCAGATCGGTGTAATCGGGGTTGCGGAAGGCTTTCGCCATCTGCAGGCGAGCCAGCTGGATGGCCCGGTTCTTTGTGGTCCGGGCTTTGATCAGTTGAAGTGCGTTCATGGGTTCACTTCTTCAGCGCCCGTGCCCCCGTTGCTTGGCGCGGGTCTGACTGCAGCTTCGTGGGAAGCTCAACGTGAATTCAGCATAGCTCGCTTCTGTAGCAACAGCTACAAAACTCAAAATTGGTGTGCTGGCGGGCTGTTGTCAGCATGGATGCATGAGCGCAGCCCTGCCCGTCCTCTGCATCTGCGGCCCCTCAGCTGCCGGCAAGACCACCTTTGCGCAGGCTCTGGCAGATGCTCTCCGTCGCAGCGGGCATCAACCACTGCTGATCACCTGCGACAACTACTACCGCGAGGACTGGCGACCTCATCCGCGCTACGGCTTCGACACCCTGGCTGCCATTGATGAGGAGGCTCTGCGCCGTGACGTCTCTTCAGCTCGGTATGGCCAGGCTGATGTGCTCCGGCACTACGACATGTGCACACGCGTGGTGAGTCGTCATCCGGTGACCACTCCTTACGACCTCGTGCTGCTTGAGGGTGCCTACGGCCCCCAGTTGCTGCAGGATTTTCCGCTCGCTTCACTGCTCTATGTGGAGACCCCGCTTCTGTTGCGGCTGTGGCGCCGTCTGAAGCGCGACATCCGCGAACGAAAGCGATCACCGCTCTATGTGATCCACCAGATGTTGATGCAGATGCTGCCCGGGGAGCGACGCTTCATCGTTCCTCTCAAGCACCGCGCAGACATGATTATTCGAGTCGACAACTGCGATCTGGAGGATGTTCTCAGCAGAATTAAGTGATCAGGGATGCAAATCCTCGCCGCCGCTTGAAGGTCGATCCGAAGTGCAGGCGGGTTATCCGCAGCCTGTCGAACCTTGAACACGCAGCAGGTGCATCGGTATCGGTGCCTGTTCCGAAATCAGATCACTCCCAAAAGGCAGATTCTGTCGG
>CAJWZW010000038.1 GCA_913050565.1 uncultured Synechococcus sp. | reverse complement strand
TCAAGCAGCTTCGCCATAAAGATGGCAAGTACTTAAGGTGCAAATATGTCAGCGATAGCATTGTCAGGTTTTAAGAATTTTTTTGCGCAAGAAATACCAATGCCGACTCCCGATTGACTCGAGTATTTCGGTTGAGTGACTGTTTTAGTACTCGGGGAAATGATTCTTTCTTTGTTTGGAGATTGATGATCTCTCCTTGGTTTCAATGGTCGCCACTTCGAGTGGATCCATGATTAATACAATCGATGGAAAAGATTCGATGTTGCTTCGAAACTTTGATGCGAGTGATTACGCGTTGGAGAATCTTGTGGTCTGACAATATTTGGTTCCATCAGTCCTGGAGATTGATGGAAGTTTTGAAGAACGCTTCCGTTTTTTTCAGGACTTCAACCTGGCAGGCCTGATCGCGGAACCCATGACCTTCATTCTCAAATAACTGCACCTCAACAGGAATGCCATTGGTCCGCAGGGCTGCCGCCATGCGTTCGGTCTGTTCCGGGGGCACGACCTTGTCCTGCTGGCCCTGGAAGAAAAGAACCGGACATCGAATTTGATCGGCGTGGAGCAATGGTGAACGCTGTTCGTAAATGGTGCGTTGCTCCGGCCAGTCGCCCACCAGGCTGTCCAGGTACCGGGCTTCAAAACGGTGCGTTTCTTCCGCCATCGCCGTGAGGTCACAGACGGCGTACCGGCAGGCGCCGACACGAAACACATCGGTG
This sequence comes from uncultured Synechococcus sp., assembly GCA_913050565.1. Taxonomy (GTDB): domain Bacteria; phylum Cyanobacteriota; class Cyanobacteriia; order PCC-6307; family Cyanobiaceae; genus Parasynechococcus. Next base: position 15,838 of record CAJWZW010000038.1, on the reverse strand, counting down.
AAGCAGAGCGCCGCCAGGGTGGTGAACCCCCCTGCGCTGCCACCTTCAATCGCGATCTGTTCCGGATTGGCACGGCCTGTCTTGATCAGGGCCTGAGCCGCTCCTGCGCAGTCGGCCACATCCACCACGCCCCAGCCACCGTTGAGTCGCTCGCGGTACTCGCGCCCGAAGCCGGTGGATCCTCCGTAGTTCACATCCACCACACCCCAGCCGCGGGAGGTCCAGTACTGGATGCCGAGCTGAAGGCCGCGGCGGGCCATGGCTGTGGGACCGCTGTGACTCTTCACCAGAAGAGGTGCAGTCCCTGAGCTGCCATTCATGGGTGGGTAATACCAGGCATGGGTGCGCTCGCCGCCGTGGCCGTCGAACCACATCGGTGTGGCAACGCTGATGGCTTCGGCAGGCATGGGGTTGAGCACCGCGGGTGTGTGGTCCCACATCGGCGATTCGGGCCGCAGATCGATCTCCAGCAGTCCTGCAACGCAGGTGCTGTGGCTCGCCACAGCAACCGCTCGACCGTTGCATGCCTGGACATAGGCAAGATCATCAAACGGCTGATCGATCAGCGCCACATCGCCATCCGCCTGCAAGCGCCTGAGTGTCCAGCTGCCACGGCTGCAGACGGCCGCCACCAGAGCGGTGCCATCCCAGGCTGTGGTGCTCATCCCGTAAATCCACTGCGGCATGGCTGTTTCAGCCGCCATCGGCCAGGGCCGATCCCAGCAAGCTTCCTCTGGATGCTTCACCATCAGGTTCCACCAGCCGCTGCTGTCCTCTGCCACCAGCAGGCGACCGTCCGGTAACCACTGCGGCTGGAAAACAGAAATCCCTTCGCCGCCCGCAACCTGCCGGTGGTTGATCAGCGCGCCGCTGGAATCGACTTCAGCGGTCCATAGGCTGCTGCTGTCCCATGGCATGCACGGTTGCTGCCACTCCACCCAGGCCAGGTGTCGGCCATCGGGGCTCTGGCAGGCATAACCAGCGAAGTCCTCAGGCTGATGCAGCAGTTGTGGCTGCTGATCCACCGCGTCCAGCGCTGCCCACACCAGCTGGTCGCGGCCATCGACTTCTCGAATGCCGATCCAGCGTTGATGCATCCGGTCCAGGATGCCGTCGGCCAGCTCACCCTCCCCGGGCCGGGAGAGCCGTTCCGGCCTCGTCAGCTGCTGCGGTGGGTTCGTGGCGTTGCCAGGGAGCTGCCAGTCCTGGCGCCACAGGCAACCAGCCTCGATCCAGACCAGCATCAGCTGATCGTTCTGCACAGCAGCCGTCAGCACTCCACCGCCGTAGTCGTGGACCCGGCTGCGCAGATTCCTCGGCGCAGGGGTCAGCTCCGTCGCCGTTTGATGGGCGGCGCCGAATGGGCGGATCAACGCGGTTGTGCGCCCTTGCTCCTGGGGTCGCTGTTCCAGCCAGAGCAGCCACAGCACTCCGCCCGGGCCAGGCAGCAACTGCGGTTCTTTCAAGCCGGGAAGTCGTCCAACAGCCTGAGATGCAGGCAGAGGTGTGGTGGGCATGGCGGCTGATTCGGGCCGCTTAGCATGCTGATGCAACGCAACGTTGGTCTTGGCGGGAAGCTTCGCTCAGCTGGCACGGGCGGCCGACAAGTCGAGGCCCACGATGTTGGTGCCCAAAACCGCTCTTGAGACTCCCCCACTCGAGATCCACAAGCTTGGCGCCGATGCCCTGAGGCAACCGGCGCGGAGGATCGGCAAGGTCACTGAGCAGACCCGTGAACTGGCTCGGGACATGCTCCGCAGCATGTACACCGCCAAGGGGATCGGGCTTGCGGCGCCTCAGGTTGGAATCAACCAGCAGCTGCTGGTGATCGATCTGGATCTGGACAACCCCACGTCCCCTCCCCTGGTGTTCATCAATCCAGAGATCACCGCTACGGGTGCCGGCATCGATACCTATGAAGAAGGCTGCCTGAGCATTCCAGGGGTTTATCTCGATGTGGTGCGACCAACCGCCATCGAAGTGAGCTTTCGGGACGAGATGGGTCGCCCCCGCAAGATGAAGGCGGATGGATTGATGTCACGCTGTATCCAGCACGAGATGGACCATCTCAACGGGGTGCTTTTTGTTGATCGGGTCACGGACGAAGCCGGTCTTCAGAAGGAACTGAAGGAGAATGGTTTCCAGCGTCAGCACGTCCAGAGCGTTTCCTGAAGTCATGCCGATGAAGCCCCTGGCCGGGTTGTTCCTGGCCATCGCCTGTGTTCTGGGAATCGCAACAACCGGTTGTGTCTTTGAGCTTGCTTACGGCGACCCCGATCTGGGTGTCACCACCACCACATGGATTCTCGGACTGGCTGCTCCAGGAACCGTGGGCACTCTGCTGGTGGCGATTCGCCTCAACAAACCGGCCTGATGTCCCATGACGGGTTTGACCGTCACTTTTACGATTGATCCATCTCAGCGATCGGCCGTGATCTCTCGCTTTCTGCCCGCAGCTGCAGGACTGGCTCTGTCCATGCTTGTCGTCCCCTCCGCCAGGGCCGAGGGATCACTGTTCAATGCTGTTGCTGTTGATCTGTCCAAGTTTGTTCTTGTTTCAGCTCCGATCGGCACCGGCGATCGTTCTCAGCTGAACATCTATGAACAGCGTTCCGACAAGCGACCTTGTTTCGCAGTGAGCGGCAGTTCCCCTGCCGTGGTGGATCCTCTGTTGTCCGGATTTGACTTCAGCGGCATCTGCAACCGCTACATCGATGGCAACGGCTACTCCCTGCGAATAGGAGGTGATGACCTCGGCACTCGTTATCGAATCACCGTGGTGAACACCGGCAGAGATATGGAATTACGGGCTTCACCCAGCCGTGACCGCTCTCAACCTTCGTTCCTGATCGCCACCACAGGTGGAGCTGGACGAGGTTTTCTGCAACTCAATTTCCAGCCTGGCTGGACGCTCAAACGCCGCGCTTACGGCACCAAGAACCTTGGCCACATCTACCTCTATCGGGATGCGGCCTCGGCTGCGCAGTAATCCCAGCACAACATTTTTGATCGGACCCCCACTCCCATGAGGGATTCAGCCCTGCCCAGCCGGGGCCATCATTCCTTCTGAAATCGCTGTTCAGACAGCGTTTTCAAGCTGCAGCAGGTCAGCACAACGGAAGCCAGCGGCTTCGGCGACAGCCTCGTTATCCACAACAACACTGTCGTTGAGGTCCGCCACGGTCCGGGCCACCCGCAACAGGCGGATTCCACTGCGCGTTGACAGTCTTCGTCGAGCAACGAGCTGCTCCCAGAGTTGAAGTGCAGATGCTTCAAACAGTCCGTGACGTCCCAGCCCCCGGGCGGTGAGCTCTCTGTTGCAGACACCGTTGGGATTGCGCTCGGTCATCCGTTGCCGTGCGGCGCTGATGTTGTTCGTCTCAAGCCAGGAGTCCGGCGTGGATGTCATCTCCGGGTTCAGGCACCCCCGAATCTCTGATGCAGTGCGTCGCTCCAGCCGCAGTTGCAGATCCAGCCTGTCCAGCAGTGGGCCTGACAATTTCTGCCAGTAGCGCTGGCGTTGGTTGATGCTGCAGCGACAGCCATGGTCGCGATCTCCATGCCAGCCGCAGGGGCAGGGGTTGGTGGCTGCCACCAGGGTGATTTCAGCGGGGAAACTGGTTTTCAGTCGTGACCGGCTCAGTCGGACCACCCCCTCCTCCAGGGGTTGCCGGAGCTGATCCAGCACGGCCCGCGGGAATTCAGCCATCTCATCCAGAAACAGCACGCCTCCATGGGCCAGGCTGAGTTCCCCAGGACGTGGGTTGTGGCCGCCCCCAAGCAGAGCTGCGGTGGAGCAGCTGTGGTGTGGAGCTCTGAACGGACGTTTGCGGTGCGTGTCGAGAGGATCCTGCTGTTCGCCGGCAACGGAGCGGATGCGAGCGATGGTCAGGGCTTCTTCCTGTTTCAGAGGGGGGAGCAATGCAGGAAGCTGATGGGCCAGTCGGCTCTTGCCGCAGCCTGGCGGCCCGACCAGCAGCAGGTGATGACCTCCTGCCGCCGCAAGGGCAAGGGCGCGCCCGGCCTGTCCAGAGGCGTCGATGGCTGCGATTGGTGCTGGTGGTGACTCCGGCCGGCTTCGGCAGACCCGGAGAAAGGGGCGGTTGCCGTTGAGCTGCTCGACCAGTTGCCGCAGATCAGGAGCGGTCCGCACCGTCAGGCCCTGAATCATGGCGGCCTCATCGGCATTGCCCGGTGGCACCACCAAGGCTGTTGCCCCGAGGCGAAATGCCAGTTCCGCCATGGCCAGAACGCCCCGGCAGGGGCGAAGGCTGCCGTCCAGCCCCAGTTCACCGGCGCACCAGAGGCCGTTGAGCCGAGGGCGATCGAGTTGGCCACTGGCCACCAGCAGTGCCAGGGCTATGGGCAGGTCGAAGGCAGGGCCCTCCTTGCGCAGATCCGCCGGCGCCAGGTTGACCACCACCCGCACCAGCGGGCCTCGAAAGCCGCTGTTGCGCAGGGCTGAGCGCACCCGTTCCCTCGACTCCTGAATCGCTTTGTCCGCCAGGCCAACCAGCTGAATTCCAGGCAGACCCGGTGCCAGGTCGACTTCAACAATGACGGGCCGTGCATCCAGGCCCTGCAGTGCTGCGCTGCAACAACGTGCCAGCATCCGATCAACAAACTGTGCAGGCGGTTCATTCCCCGCCTGTCTCACGGCACTGAGCTTTCACTCCCACGCAGGCCATGGCGGACGACACGATCTTCGGAAAAATTCTCAGAGGCGAGATTCCCTGCGATGAGGTCTACAGCGATGATCTCTGCCTGGCTTTTCGGGACATCGCTCCCCAGGCCCCTGTTCACGTTCTGGTGATCCCTCGACGGCCCATTGAAAGTCTCCGCAGTGCAGAAACCGGGGATCAAGCCCTGCTGGGGCATCTGCTTTTAGTGGCAGCGAGGGTGGCCAAGCAGGAAGGCCTCACGGACTTCCGAACGGTGATCAACAGTGGTGAGGCTGCCGGCCAGACGGTGTTTCATCTGCATGTGCACGTGATCGGTGGTCGTTCCCTTGCCTGGCCCCCCGGCTGAGGTCAGCAGCAGAGAGTTGCGACGGCAGCCAGACTGACGACAGTTCAGCAGCGGCATGGCCAACCAGCTTCAGAACCTGCGCGATCAGGCCGCCAAGCTGCGTCGTCTTGCGCAGCCCTACTTCTTTCCTTACACCGAAGACAACGGCTGGCAGTTCATCGGACTTCTGGTGAGTCTGCTGTTCTGTGTGGCAGGGATCGTGTTGTTCCTTGTCACCGGGCTGATGAACGGCCTGTCCTGGCTGCTCCCTGAACTGACCGGTCAGTACCTCGGGGGCGTTCAGTCGTCGCTGGCCATGCTCTGGTCCCGCGGTTGGGGAGCGGCCATCAGCGCCCTGTTCGCACTGGGGGCGGTGGTGTTTGCTTCCGTTCGAGGTCAGTTGCGGCATCGCCGCTGGTTGCCGTGGTTGTTTCTCGGCCTGATCATCCTGATGCTGCTGAGTGTGAACGGCATCAATGCCGGCATCACATTCATTGCCAGGGATCTCACCAATGCGTTGATTTCCAAGGATGGCGATGCGTCGTATCGCAACCTCTGGGTATACGGGGCCTGTTTTGCGGTCGCCCTGCCGATCCGCAGCCTGCAGTTCTATTTCACCCAGAAACTGAGTCTGTTCTGGCGGGAGTGGCTGTCGCTGAGTCTGGTGGACGATTACCTCCGGGATCGGGCTTATTACGTCCTGAACCCGAACGATGAAGCTGCCACCAACGTCGATAATCCGGATCAGCGAATTTCAGAAGATGTTCGTGATTTCACGGCACAGGCCCTTGGCTTTGCCCTGAATATTTTCGATTCGATCCTGACGTTTTCTCTGAATATTCTCATCCTGTATTCCGTGAGCGAAGGGCTGACCTTCGCCCTTCTGGCCTATGCATCAGCGGTGTCGATCCTGATGATTGTTTCCGGGAGAAAGCTGGTTCGTCTGAATAATTTCCAGTTGCGCTACGAAGCCGACTATCGCTACGGCCTTGTTCGTGTGCGCGACAACGCTGAATCGATTGCCTTCTATGCCGGTGAGCAGCAGGAAGCGAAGGAGGTCACCCGTCGTTTGGTCTCGGTTGTTGAAAATTTCAACCTGCTGATCATCTGGGAAGTGTTGCTGCGCGTTCTGCAACGCTCCAGTATTTATGCCAGCAATTTCATCCCCTATCTGATTCTTGCAGCGCCAATTCTTGCTGGCGAGATGGATTACGGGGGGTTCGCTCAGGCCAATGTTGCTTACAACCTTGTTGAAGGATCGCTGTTTTTCATTGTCTACAACATCGAAGCGTTAGCCCGCTTCTCGGCCTCGATCAATCGCCTTGAAGGGTTTCAGTCCAACATCTCCAATCTTGATCCCGAGGAGTGGAGCGATTTTGTTCCGAGAATCGTTTCATCCGATCGACTGGCCTTGCAGGGAGTCACGGTCAAGACACCGCGGACCGAGAACGTGTTGGTGCGTGATCTCAGCTTTTCCCTCGAGGCTGCTGAAGGGTTGCTGGTTGTCGGACCGTCCGGTTGCGGCAAGACCTCACTGCTTCGCGTGGTGAGTGGGTTGTGGGGATCGCCGACCGGCACTGTGTATTCCCCGGGGCAGGGAGATCTGTTGTTCATTCCGCAGAAGCCCTACATGGCCCTGGGTTCCCTGCGTGAACAGCTCTGTTATCCGCTGGACCAGGCCCGTTTCAGCGATGACCAGCTGCGGGCGGTTCTGGATCAGGTGATGCTGGCCAAATTGCTGCAGCGCTATCCCGATCTCGATATCAAGCAGGACTGGCCGCGGCTCCTGTCCTTGGGCGAACAGCAGCGGTTGGCCTTCGCCCGGTTGCTGCTCAACTCTCCCAAGGTGGTGGTGCTGGATGAAGCGACCAGTGCCCTGGATGTGGAAACCGAGTCGCGGCTCTATGCACTGCTGCGTGAGCGAGAGGTGTCGTTCATCAGTGTTGGTCACCGTCCGACCCTCAAGGAGTTCCACGACACGATTCTCGAGCTGACCGGCGACTGTGGCTGGCGTCTCCTGCCGGCAACCAGCTATGACTTCGGGCGTTCCTGATCCGCTCGGATGAGTTCATCCAAAGAGACTCCTGCAGAGACGTCGGTCCCGACCACATCGGCAACCACGACCGATGTCCCGGCCTTTGGCTGGAGCGGCTATGCCGAGCGGGTGAATGGGCGCTTCGCCATGGTTGGCTTCGCCGCTGTCCTGCTGACGGAAGTTCTCAGCGGAGAAACCTTCCTCCACTGGGCCGGTCTGGTCCCCTGAAAAAGATTCAGGGTCAGGGCAATCGGATCAGATCAATGTCCCAGCGCCCGCCACGGCTCACCTGGACGGCAAGACGACGTCCATTGCCATTGAGGCTCACGGCTCTCGGCACTCCGGGTGGTTCAAGCGGTAATCGCTGCAGTGTTCCCACGCTGCGCCTGTAGAGCACAAGTTCAGTGCGCTCCTCTCTCTGCTGTACCACTGCCAGCCGTTCACCATCAGCGCTGAGACTGACGCTGATCGGCAGTGCATCGGCTCTGTTGAGACCGGGCAGAGGCACAGGGCGTCGGCTGTTGAGGTCGATCAGCTCCACCCTTTCGCGGCCGCCTCTCTGGCTGAGGCTGGCAAGCCAGCGTTGACTGAGAACCGGCTCCCGGCGTCCGCTGACGCTCTGGCGCAGCAGACCGTTGAGTTCAGGCACCGGCTTCGGTCGCGGCCCGCTGCATGCCAGGACGGCGAACGGCAGCAGCATCAGCGCGAGCAGGCGTCTCACGGCTTGCCCTCAAGAGCTGGTGTGGTCAGCGGAGCACCTGCGGCACGATCGGGTTCCAGCAGCTCGCTGAGATCGAGCACTTCAACGCGCCATTGCCCCTGATCGGCCACCTGCAGCGCCAGCTTGCGTGCATCCGGTGCAAGGCTCAGGCGGATCGGATCCCTGCCTCCGGGCAGCGGAAGAGGATGAAGCCGACCGTTGAGACGGTCCAGCACAACCGCCAGCCGCCGCTGACCCCGTTGCGTGATGAGCGCCAGATAACGGCCGTTCCAGCTCAGGGACGGGGAGCTGTGGGGTTGATGACGGCGAAGTTGCGGCACGGGTTGGATCGTGCCGTTCTCCTGTCTCAGCAGCACGGTGGGTCTCCCCCGCAGCTCACTGATCAACGCGAGCAGTCGACCGTCACCGCTGAGGGCAGGGTCCTGCTGACTGCGATTGAGCCATGCATCGCCAGCCCTTTCGACCCTGCCGCTGCAACCCTGCAGGCTGGCAGCCAGCATCAGCAGCAGCAGGGGAGTGGCGGTGAGGAGACGGTTCAGTCGTCGAAACGGGAGCTGTTGTCCCGTGGACGTGAACCGGTGTTGCTGCGAGGACTTCGCGGAGCTGGGCGACTGCTGTTGCCAGCTCGGCTGGATTCAGGACGACTGCCGTTGCTGCGGCTGCTGACCGGGGCACGCCTTGAGCTGAATGCCGCGTCTTCGGCATCCGGGCGCGCTGGGCGGGCTGTCGCCTGTCCACGGTCGGCTGCCATGGGCTCTGATCCGTTGGCAGCACTGCGGCCGATCGGTCGGCTGCCACGACGCTGATCATTGCGTTCGCCGCGGCGGTCACCGAAGTCGGCTCGGCGTTCCTCACGGGCCTCACCGGCGCGGAAACGAGCCATCCTTCGGGATCTCTCCTCGTCCGGACCACCCCAGCTCTGCTGTGGTTCTTCGTCACTGCGGGCACGACGGCTCGCCGCCTGTTCGGGAATGGCGGCGCGGGAGGTGCGCCTGGGGCGGTAGAGATCCTCCTGGGGAGCGTCTTCAAAGTTTTCGTCCCGGCCACTGAAGCGTCGCCTCAGCGGTTGCGGCTCGTCAAAACGGTCGTAACCGTCATCCCAGCCGCCTCGCATTCCAGGCGCTGGTCCATCACGACTTGGAGCTGGCTCGTCGTCGAAGTAGGCCGAGCGGCGGGCCTGTTCAGTGGCAACCCCCCTCAGCCTCACGCTTTCGTAAGCGAAAAAGACGGTTGTACCGGCCAGAAGAAACTGGCCGAACTGGAGAATCGGATCCAGACGCCAGCCCTGGAAGAACAGGATGCCGCCGCAGAGAAGCCCGATGGCTGCGAAGAACACGTCGTAATCGCGTGCCAATGCCGGCTTGAACGAGCGCATGAAGTAGAGCAGCGCTCCTCCCACGGCCAGCACAATTCCGACGATGCTGGCCCAATTAAGACTGGCGTTAACCAACGCAGCGCCTGCAAGTTGGCTTTCAGTTTACGAGCGGCGCCAATGGGTTTCAGAGCTTGCGGTCAACCTGGTCGGTCTGGCTCACCAGAATCAGGGCAATGGTGGCGGGAACCACGATGATCAGACCACCCCAGAAGAGGCTGCTCAGAAAATTGGAGAGGGAGGGGGTCATGGCTGGTGCCGTCGTTTCAAAGCCGCAGCGATCCTAAGGATCGAGGACTGCTTTCTACGATGCTGGGCCCAATGCTTTGAGCTTTGTGACGCCTCTGCTGCTTCAGCTGTTACCGGCCTTTCACCTGGCCCTGGGACTGCTGCTGGCAGCCTTGACCCTGGCGTTTCTGCTGCGAATCGTGCTCACCTGGTACCCCCAGGTGGATCTCAAACAAGGGGCATGGCCCCTGATTGCCTGGCCAACGGAGCCCGTTCTCGCTGCGACCCGAAAAGTGGTGTCACCGATCGGTGGCGTTGACGTCACACCGGTGATCTGGGTTGGTCTGCTCAGCCTCGTGCGCGAACTGCTTGTGGGTCAGCAGGGGCTTCTGTCTCAGGTTCTGATGCGGGCTGAAACGCTCAGTTGAGCATCTCCTGCTCGACAAATTTGGTGTGGACGTCGCCGTTGATGAACTCCGGCCGTTCCAGCAGCGCCAGGTGAAAGTCAACGGTGGTGGGGATGCCGGTGATGGCACATTCGTTGAGAGCTCGCTTCATCCGGGTCAGGGCCATTTCACGGTCCCGTCCCCACACAATCAGTTTCCCGATCAACGAGTCGTAAAAGGGCGGGATGTCGTATCCGGTGTACACGTGGCTGTCGACGCGCACGCCAGGGCCTCCAGGGGGTAGCCAGCCGGTGATCCGTCCCGGCGCCGGCCGGAAGTTGTGGCTGGCGTCCTCAGCATTGATCCGGCATTCGATCGCATGGCCGGAGAGATTGATCTGCTCCTGGGTGACGCTGATCGGCTCTCCACCGGCGATCCGCAGCTGTTCCGCAATCAGGTCGATTCCGGTGACCATTTCGGTCACGGGGTGTTCCACCTGAATACGGGTGTTCATTTCCATGAAATAGAACCCCCCGCTCCGGTCGAGAAGGAACTCGACCGTTCCAGCACCCTCGTAATTGATGCTGCGAGCTGCCGCCACGGCGGCATCGCCCATCCGTCGCCGCAGCTCGGGGTCCAGCGCCGGACTTGGTGCTTCTTCAAGAAGTTTCTGGTGACGGCGCTGGATCGAGCAGTCCCTCTCCCCCAGATGCACAACGTTGCCGTGGCGATCGGCCAGCACCTGCACTTCCACGTGGCGTGGCCTGTCGATGAATTTCTCCATGTACAGGCCTGGGTTGCCGAAGGCGGCTTCCGCTTCTCCCTGGGCGGCCTTGTACAGATTCGACAGCTGATCCGCACCGGGCACGAGGCGCATCCCCCGACCTCCTCCCCCTGCGGTCGCCTTGATCATCACCGGGTAGCCCATCTGTTCCGCCAGCACTGCGGCTTCTTCTGGATTGGCCAGCAGACCTTCACTCCCAGGAACGGTGGGGACACCGACCGATTGCATGGTGGACTTGGCTGTGGATTTGTCCCCCATCGAGCGAATGGCGTGGGGTGATGGCCCGATGAAAGTCAGTCCATGGTCCCGGCACATCTCGGCGAATTTGTCGTTTTCCGCCAGAAAGCCATAGCCGGGGTGGATCGCGTCCACACCTCGGGATGTTGCTGCCGCAAGGATGTTGGGGACGTTGAGATAGCTCTTGCTGCTGAGGGCATCGCCGACGCAGACAGCTTCATCAGCGAGCTGCACATGCAGTGCGTCCTTATCAACCGTGCTGTAAACCGCGACCGTTTCGATACCCAGTTCCCTGCAGCTGCGCAGGATTCTCAAGGCGATTTCGCCGCGGTTGGCGATCAGCACTTTGCCGATGGACATCCCGCAACATCTCAGGCCTGACAAGGGATCGTATCAGCGACGATCAGCTCTCCCCAGGGAGGTCTGACCTGCCTGCCGGTATGATCCTCAACCGATGAAGCCCGAGGGGCGGAATCGACCACGCGGATGTGGTGGAATTGGTAGACACGCACGTTTGAGGGGCGTGTGGCTTCGGCCTTGCGAGTTCAAGTCTCGCCATCCGCATTTTTCTTTTGGCACGTCCTGCTGTTCACGATTCCGGACCTGCCGTTGTTCTTGTCTCCAACGGACCCGGAGAGCTGACCACCTGGGTCAGACCCCTGGCCGAACGACTTCACACACTTCTGCCTCTCCGCCCTCGCCGGCCTGACACTCCGGCTTCGCTGCAGCTGGTGCTGGTTCCCTGTCCCAATGCCACCGGCCAGGAGCATGTTGCTGCGGATCCCTGGGGATTGTTTGAACGCATCACTCCTGCGAATCGCTTCTGGGATCTGTTGTTGCGTCCGCGGCGTTACGGGCCCTGGCCACGCAGAGGAGTCGTGGTGTTTCTCGGTGGGGATCAGTTCTGGACGGTTCTGCTGTCAGCACGTCTCGGATATCGCCACATCACCTATGCCGAATGGGTGGCGCGCTGGCCTGGCTGGAATGACCGGATCGCGGCGATGTCGGAAACCGTGCGTTCAAGGCTTCCGGCTCGATTGCGATCGCGCTGCCAGGTTGTTGGCGACCTGATGGCGGATCTTTCCGCTTTCGCAAGGACCGCTGCTCCCTTGCCGGAAGGCGAGTGGATTGGCCTGCTGCCGGGGTCAAAACCAGCCAAGCTCAGCGTGGGCATGCCCTTCCTGCTGGAAACGGCCGATCGCCTGGCCCGGTTGCGCCCGAACAGCCGTTTTTTGTTGCCGATCGCCCCCACCACCAGCGAAGCGGAGTTGCTTCGGTTCGCCGGTGAGACCAATCCGATCGCCCGTGCCTACAGGGCGTCCGTCATGGAGTGCCGTGATGGCCTTCTGGTGACGCGAGCCGGCACCAGGGTTCAGCTGCTGAAACAGCACCCAGCCCATGGTCCCTTGAGTCAGTGCGCCCTGGCTTTGACCACCGTGGGAGCCAACACCGCTGAGCTCGGTGCACTCGGGGTGCCCATGATTGTGATCGTGCCCACTCAGCATCTGTCGGTGATGCAGGCCTGGGATGGTGCCATCGGATTGCTGGCGCGCCTTCCTCTGTTGCGCCGTCTGATCGGCGGGCTCCTCTCGTTGTGGCGTTTGCGCAACAACGGCCTGATGGCCTGGCCGAACATTTCCGCCGGTCGGGTTGTGGTGCCGGAACGGGTTGGAGCGATCACACCGCAGCAGATCGCGGAGGAAGCTGCGGACTGGCTGGCGGAACCGGATCGGTTGCAGGGGCAGCGGGATGACCTGCAGGCCCTGCGGGGGCAGCCCGGAGCAGTCGCGGCTCTCGCAGAAGAGGTGCGGCGTCTTCTCCCCCGGCAGCTCCAATCTGCTTAAGGTTGCGCCAGAGATCGTCCCAATAATGGCCGAGCGGATTGAGCGTTCCACAGAGGAGTGGATGCAGTCGCTGACCCCGGAGCAGTATCAGGTGGCTCGCTGCGGTGGCACTGAAAGAGCCTTCACCGGTGCGTACTGGAACAACAAGAAAACGGGGATGTATCACTGCATCTGCTGTGATGTACCGCTGTTCAGTTCGGCCACCAAGTTCGACTCCGGAACAGGCTGGCCGAGTTTCTGGGATGGCGTGTCCCCTGATGCGATCACGACCAAGGAGGATCGCAGCCACGGCATGGTGCGTGTCGAAATCAACTGCTCCCGTTGCGATGCCCACCTCGGGCATATCTTTCCCGACGGCCCTGCTCCAACGGGTCAGCGGTACTGCGTCAACAGCGCATCACTCGACTTCAAACAGGCCTGATTCCCACCGCCTGTCACCAGGGGTCATCAAGACTGCTTTCATCCAACGGCTCTGTTTCACGGCGCGGTAACGGCTCCACGTCCATCGGTTCACGCTGGGCAGGGTTGGTGCGTCGTGAAGCAGGCATCGCTCGCCTGGGTTCAGGATCTCTGGGTTGCAATTCCCTGGGATCCGGTTCAAACCTGGAACTCTCCTGGTAAAGATCTCGCTCCCGGTAAGGATCCCGCTCCTGGTACGGGTCTTCAGATGGTTCGTCGAGATATCGACGCTGGGGAATCGCATCACGGCGGCGCTCTTCCAGCTCCACGTATTCGATCTCCTCTTCCGGCTGAAAGCGTTCGGTTTCGGCCGCGGTCAGGCGACGTTGCTGCTCTTCCGGTGGCTGGCCTGAACTCAGCTGGTTCTCCACCGGTACAAGATTCACGCGGTAACGCTCCCGTTCCTGTTCCTCCCAGCTCGGCCCGCCGACGCCGAGTTTCTCCAGAACGCCGCTGTTCAGTTGCTTGAGCTTGTCTTCAGCACCCTCGTACACGATGATCCGATCCGGTCCGCTGCTCACGATCTCCTCGACCGGCATTTCCCACGTGCTGAGAACGCCCTCACCTAGCAGGGGGACACCCAGAGCCCCCATCACGAGGGTGATGAGTTCTCCGGTTTCAATGTCGAAGGCAAATCCCAGAACCCGTCCGAGCTGCCGACCGGATTCCGTGATCACCTGGCAGTTGATCACACGGCTGTAGCGCTCCGGATTGAAGTTGTCGCTCAGTGAGTCGGAGGAGTCGACCAGAATCACATCCCCCACCTGGCGAATGCGGTCCAGTGGCATCCAGCGGGGCAGTCCAGGCAGGAAGCGGGTGAAGGGGTTATCGCGCAGGCCGATCGCCACAACTTCCCGCCTGTCGATATCGACGATCACTTCACCAACCACCCCAAGGCGTCGACCGGAGTCCCGGGTGATCACCTGGGTGCCCATCAGCTCGCTGCGCAGCCAGAGGCGGTCGCTCGGCACGCTGTTGCTGACGGCGTCAGTGGATGAAGGGGTCGGGGTCAAGCGCGGGCCCTCGGCCATGGACGTTGTTCGAGCCATTTTGGCGCAAGGGTTCCGCCTGTCATGTTCAGGCGGCGTCCGGCAGTCCGACCACCTGGGTGTGGGCTCCCCGGGCCTGGGTTACGCCAATCGTGCGTTGGGCGGCTCCGATCATCGGCCGGCGATGGCTGACCACCATGAACTGGGCCTGTTCGGCCTGACGTGCAATCAGTGCGGCCAGACGTTCCACGTTGACGCCATCCAGAAAGCTGTCGACCTCGTCGAGGGCATAGAAGGGTGAGGGGCGGAACCGCTGCAGCGCGAACAGAAAGCTCAAGGCCGTCAGTGATTTCTCCCCACCGGACATGGCCGCAAGCCGCCGGACGGCTTTCCCCTTGGGATGCGCCACGAGGGTCAGACCTCCTTCCAGCGGTTCTTCGGGATTTTCCAGTTGCAGATGGCCGTCTCCCTCGGACAGAGAGGCGAAGATCTCGCGGAAATGGCCGTCCACGGCAGTGAAGGCTTCCATGAAGGCCTCCTGGCGCAAGGTGGCCACCGTTTCGATCCGCAGCAGCAGCTCCTCCCGTTCACTGTTGAGCACTTCAAGCCGATCGTTCAGTTCAGCCAGGCGCTGTTCCAGCGCGTTCAGCTCCTCCAGAGCGAGCATGTTCACCGGTTCCAGGGCTTCCATCCGCCGTTGGATGGCCTGCAATTCGTTCTGAAGGGCTTCAAGGCCGTTCAGACGCAGTTCATCGGGGATCTCCGGCCGCGGATCGGGCAGAGACGCCTCCATCTCCTTCAGCCGGATCGCTCCGCTGCGCTGCTCCTCGATGAGGCTGTTTCGCTCCTCCTGGAGCCGCTCCAGGTTCCATTCGGCCTGTTGCAGTGCCTGACGCTGGCGGCCCACCTCGGCTTCGGCCGCATCGCGAGCGCGGCGCTGCTCACCGAAGCGTTCCTGCAGTTCGGATTGCTGCTGCTGCAGCGTGTTGCGTTTCTCCTGCAGCTCCTGCTGCTGCTGACGCCATGAACCGTGGGCTGTTGCCAGGGCCTGAACGGCGTCCTGAAGGCGCTGTTCCTCCCCTTCCAGTGCCTGGCGTTGATCGCCGAGTCGCTCCAGAGCGAGTTGCTTTTCACGCTTGGCATTCAGCAATTCATCCCTCTCGCTGCGCGCTTTTTCAAGGCGTTGGTCGGAGGCTTCCAGGTCCTGTTGCAGCTGTTTCCAGACAGCCGCGTCGTCCTGGCTTCCGCTGCTCTGCTCTGCGGCTTCCAGCCGATGCAGTTCCTCCTGCAGCGGAGTCAGTTCCAGCCCGATCGCATCGAGGCGCTGCCGCTGGGATGCCTGATCCTGCTGCAGTCGATCCAACCGTTCAGCCCTTTGGCGACTGCGCTCCAGCAGTGGTCCATGGTTTCGCCGCGCTGCGTTGCGTTCGGCCACCAGGGCGGCCTGTTTCTGCTCCAGTTCGCGCAGCTGAGGCTTCAACTGCTCCAGGCTCTGGCCGAGTTTGCTCTCCTCACGTCTGCAGGCCGCAAGGGTCTCGCCCAGCTCCAGCAGCCTGCGGCGCAGTGGTTCGGCCTCATCCTGGTCGTTGGAACGGCCGAAGCTGAGCCCACCGCTGCGCTGGGAGAAGCTGCCGCCTGTCATGGCACCGCTCTTTTCGAGCAATTCCCCCTCCAGTGTCACGGCCCGTGATCGCCCAAGCTGCTGTCTGGCACTGGCCAGATCGCTGAACACCAGGGTGTCGCCGAAGACATAGGCGAACACCTGGTCGTAAACCG
>CAJWZW010000037.1 GCA_913050565.1 uncultured Synechococcus sp. | reverse complement strand
GCGGCATGGCCTGTGACTCAGCCCTGGTGCTGCAGCTCTGCCAGCTGTACGGACTGAAGCTGACGCCGTCCAGCACAAGGTTGCTGCTGACCCGACTCTCCGCCCAGAACGCCCTGCTGGGGGGGGCGCAGCTGGGCCTGGGACTGATCAAGCAACTGCTGCTGCTGCTGGTACCCGTGAGTGGTGGGGCCAGCCTCGCCCCAGCCGCACCCGTGGCCGTGGCCCAGGCAGCACTGGCGGTTCATGCCAGCCGACGTACAGGTCGCCTGGTGGCCCGGCAGCTGCTGCAGGTGCGCGGTGGACAGCCCGCCGCACTGATGCAACGACTGGCGCTGCGGGACCCATCGGTACGTCACTGGCTGCAGCGATGGCCGCAACTGGCCCACAACGACTGGCAACCCCTGCTGCCCTGAGATCGATGCAGCAGATTGCCTTACTCGGCACCAGTGCCGACCCACCGACCCGCGGCCACCAGGCACTTCTGGAAGAACTGCTTCAGCTCTATCCGGAGGTGGCCACCTGGGCCAGTGATAACCCCAAAAAGCAGCATGGGGCCCCGCTGCCCCTGCGAGCTGAGCTGCTCCAGGCCCTGGTGCAGCAGATCCAGAATCCATGCCTGAAGCAGGTCCAGGAGCTCAGCGATCCATTCACCATCCGCACCCTGCAACGGGCTGGGCAACGCTGGCCGGATGCTGAGCTGGTGTTCGTCGTGGGCAGCGACCTGGCCTCACAGATCCCGTCGTGGAAACAAACCGATCAATGGCTGCCGCTCTGCCGCCTGGCGATCGTTCCAAGGCAGGGTTGGCCCCTGACGGCCCTGGCAATCCAGCAACTTGAACGGCTTGGTGCCCGTCTGGATCGCCTCGCCTTGTCCGTGCCTGCAAGCGCCAGTTCGGCCTTACGCGAACGTCCCCGGCAGGAGCAGCTGCCCGAATCGGTCTGGCCTCTGTTGCTCCAGCACAACCTCTACGGTCTGAACTCATCCCGCCGCTGCTGATGCGCCTTGCCCTGGCCCAGCTCAATCCCCTGGTGGGTGATCTGCACGGCAACGCGTCGCAGATTCTTGCGGCAGCCAGGCAGGCGGAGGCCGGTGGAGCGTCCCTGCTGCTCACCCCGGAGCTCTCCCTCTGGGGATACCCACCCCGTGATCTTCTGCTGCGGCCATCGAAGCTGGCTGAACAGACGGCAGTTCTCGACTGGCTCGTCCAGCAGCTGAACGGTGCCTGTTCCCTGCTGGTCGGTGTGGCTCTGCCGGCCAGCGACCCCCGGACGCCAAACCTGTTCAACAGCATCGCCCTGGTGGACCATCAGGGATGGCGAGCCGTGGCCCGCAAGCAGTTGCTGCCGAGCTACGACGTTTTTGATGAGCGTCGTTATTTCCGCCCCGGCGATGGCGCCTGTCTGCTGCCCCTGGAGGGTGGCGAAAAACTGGGGTTGACCATCTGCGAAGACCTCTGGGTGGAGGACGATTTACAGCGTGAACGGCTGGCGGGACCGGACCCGATCGCCGCGTTGGCTGAGGAGAAGCCCGACCTGATGATCAATCTGGCCGCATCGCCCTTCGACCCGAGCAAACCGAAGCTGAGGCGACGCCTTGCCGGGGAAGCGGCCGCTCGCCTGGGATGCCCTGTGGTTTATCTGAACCAGGTGGGCGGCAACGACGAGCTGGTGTTCGACGGCGGCAGCTTTGTGGTGGCCTCCAACGGCAGCACCCTGCTGCAACTGCCCGCCTTCTGCGAGACGGTGCAGATCTGGGACAGCAGCGCGCCGGCCGCAGCAGCTCCCAGGTCCCCATCGGATGAAGAGCTGCTGCTGCGGGCCCTGGTGCTGGGCGTGCGCGATTACGCCCGAAAATGCGGCTTTCGCCAGGCCCTGCTGGGCCTGAGCGGTGGCATCGATTCAGCCCTGGTCGCCGTGATCGCAGCTGCTGCACTGGGGCAGGAGAGCGTCTCCGCCCTGTTGATGCCATCACCCTGGAGTTCCTCCGGCTCCATCGATGACGCAACGGCCCTGGCCAAGCGACTGGAACTGAGCCATCAAACCCTGCCGATCAGCGGACTGATGGAGGCGTTTGACAGCGGTCTGAGCCCCGCTCTGGCGGACGGGCCGCAGGGAGTCACCGCCGAGAACCTGCAATCCCGCATCCGCGGGACGCTGCTGATGGCTGTGGCCAACCAACAGGGGCAGCTGCTGCTGACCACCGGCAACAAGTCGGAACTGGCGGTGGGCTACTGCACCTTGTACGGCGATATGAACGGAGGGCTGGCAGTGATCGGAGACCTGTACAAGACCACGGTCTTCCGTCTCTGCGACTGGATCGACAGCCCGGAGGCAACCCATTGCCGGCTTGATCTGGGTCTGCCGGGGGAGGGGGAACTTGTGGGAGCCAACATTCGCAGCAAGCCACCCAGCGCCGAGCTCCGGCCCGATCAGAAGGACAGCGACTCCCTGCCGGATTACACGGAGCTTGATTCCCTGCTGATGGGGCTGATCCAGGACCGTATACCGGCGGACAAGCTTGTTGCCGCAGGCCATGACAAGGCTCTGGTTGAGCGGGTTCAACAGCTGCTTTCCCGGGCTGAATTCAAACGACGTCAGGCCGCACCGTTGCTCAAGGTGAGTCCACAGGCCTTCGGCAGCGGCTGGCGCCTGCCGATCGCAGCGGGCTGAAACCCACAGCGGAGAGTCGCCGATGGCGGACAACCGCGAATCAGGCCAGATTGAAAGCACGTCCGCTGGTGCCCGATGGCAGCATCCGTCCTCACGGCACCGATGGCCAGCATCGGCGTTCCGAGGGAGATCAAGGCCGATGAGCAACGGGTGGCTCTCACACCGGATGCCGTCAGAGAGCTGGTGAGTCAGGGGCTGGAGGTGCGGATCGAATCCGGCGCCGGTGATGGTGCGGGAATTGCCGACGACGCGTTCGCTGCCGCAGGGGCGGAGGTGGTGACCTGTGAACAGGCCTGGGGCGCTCACCTGGTGGTGAAGGTCAAGGAACCACAGCCGGAGGAATTCGGCTATCTCCGCACAGACATGTTGCTGTTCACCTACCTGCACCTGGCGGCCTACCCGCAGGTGGGTGAGGCCTTGCTCGAGTCGGGCACAGCATCGATCGCCTACGAAACGGTGCAGCTGGAAAACGGCAGCCTGCCGCTGCTGGCACCGATGAGCGAAATCGCAGGACGGCTGGCGGCCCAGGTGGGGGCGCATCTGCTGGAGAAGCCCCACGGGGGGCGTGGCGTGTTGATGGGGGGCTGCACCGGGGTGCAACCGGCCCGGGTGGTGGTTCTTGGCGCTGGCACCGTGGGCTGGAACGCAGCGCGCACGGCTGCGGCGATGGATGCGGAAGTGTTGCTGCTGGACCGCTCCCCCCAGCGACTGCGCAGCCTCGAAGCCGATCGCCGCGGCCGGTTGATGAGTGTGGTGAGCAGCCGCGGGCTGCTGGAACGCCTGGTGCCGAGCGCTGATCTGGTGATCGGCGCGGTGCTGACCCCCGGAGGCCGGGCTCCAACCCTGGTGGATGAATCCATGGTGCAGCAGATGCGACCGGGTTCGGTGATTGTCGATGTGGCCATCGACCAGGGCGGCTGCATCGCCACCAGCCGCGAGACCACCCACACCGATCCCACCGTGAACATCCACGGGGTTCAGCACTACGCCGTGGGAAACATGCCCGGTGCTGTGCCCTTCACCTCCACCGAAGCGCTTGTCAGCGTGACCCTGCCCTACATCCTTGGCATCGCCGGCCGCGGACTGGAAGAAGCGGTGACGGAACGACCCGAACTGCTCTCAGGGCTGAACACCGTGCAGGGGGCCGTCTGCCATCCCGGCGTGGCCAAGGCCCTGGGGCTGCCGCCCCGCCACCCGATGGCCTGCCTGCGCTAAACCTCGAGCGCAACCGCGCGGACATAAAGCCAGTCGCCCTCAGGGCTGCCGTTGCGGCGTTGAAACAGAGAGGTTTCCTTCAACACACCGCCGCGGTAACGGGCCTCAAACATCACGGTTCCTTCCGTGGCGTCGCGGCCACCACCCTGAACATCCCGAATCTTCAGCCCCTGCCAGCGGGTCTGCCGGCAACTGCGCATCAACTCATTACGCCGGACGGTTTCATCTCGGTCTGGCTCAGGGTGGGTGGCGAGGAGGTACTCCACCTCAGCGAGCACAAACGCGGAATAGCGGGACCGCATCAGCTGTTCGGCGGTTTCAGCCCGCTTCTCTCCTCGATGCAGGGGTTCACAGCAAGAGCGATAAGTGCCGCGGCCGCAGGGACAAGGGCCAGCAGCGGAGGACGATGCAAAACCTGCCGGCATCAGGTCAGGAACTCCAGTGAAGACAGGGGGCGCTGCAATGCAGCCGGACTGAGTCCCTCCCGCAGAGCCATGACAAGGCCGGCTGCCTCGGCATAGGACGCCGCCGACATCACGCTGGGAGCGATCCCAAGAGCTTCCGCTGTGACCTGAAGCAGCGATGGATTGGCAACAGCAATCAGCGGCACACCGCGTTCGATGCAGGCCAGCACGGCCTCACCGCCCAGCGCACCGGCGGGAGCGACCACCGCCCCGAGCTGATCGGCCTGAATCACACCCGAACCAGGCGCCACCAGATCGGGAGCACGACTGAGGCCCACCAGCACACAGGCCAGAAAGGTGTAGCCCAGCTCCTCGCCCGCGGCTCTGGGATCAAGCTGTGGATCCAGGGGCAAAGGAGCCAGGGCGGGAGCGTGGGCGCAGGGAATCTGCAGATGCCGCACCAGCAGATGGCTGATCACCGCCTCTGCACCGGCCAGAGCATCCACACCGCTGCCGGCGCGGTACGCGGCCAGCTCATCGCTGGCGGGATCCTCAGGGAAGCGAGCCACCACGGCAATGGCGGTGGCCCCGGCCTGCTTCAGACGTTCGCCACCGCGCAGCAGAGCATCAGGGCAGCCCAGCCGCCCCCAGCTCACACCGCTGCTGCCCTGCTCCAGGGACACCTCCAGGGGTTGATCAGTGGTGAGCACCGGACCGATCTCCAGGCCGAGGGTGGCTCGGCAGCCCTCCGCCACCTGGATCTGACGCTGGGCGAGTTCGGGCTCGATCCCTGCATCCAGCAGCAAACCGATGCGCTGCCGCCGTACAGGTCGCAACGCCCACTCCCCGACCGCGAAACGATCGAGGCCATAGCCCTCCACGTAGTGGATGCGGGAATCACTCCAGTAGAGCGAAGCCCCGTTCATCACATTGGGATGGGTGATCAGACATCCACTGGCCGCCGCCAGCAGTCGAGCGCTGGGAAGGGCATCACCGGCAAACCCACCCGTGGCGCAGCCGATCCCTGTGGGAATCACCATCAGCAGCGGCAAAGGCTGAGAACTCATTGCTGAACCACAGCTTCCACCTGAAGCCAGCGAACGCCCGAGGAATCCCGATTCACAGCCGTGATCGCCCAACGCAACAGCTCGCCCTCAAGCAAAAGCTGGCGACGGACCAACCCACCCAGTTCCTGCGCGGGAACCGTTTCAGGCCAGACCAGCTGCTGATCGAGTCGGCGCAGATTCACCGTTGAAACTGACCGAACTGCGCTTCATAGAGCGCATCCTCCTGACCGGCCTTGAGGCTGAGATCGGCTCGGGGAAAGGCCACACACATGAGGATGAACCCGCGTTGCTGCAGATCCGATTTCACGCCCATGGCATCGGGCTGCTCAACGCTGCCTTCGCTGATCACAGCTGCACATGTGGTGCAGACACCGGAACAGCAGGAGCTCGGCAGCTCAATACCAGCCTCCTCGGCTGCGTTGAGAACGGTCTGGTTTTCTCGGCAGCTGAAGGTGTAAGTGGTGCCCTCCAACTCGGCGTGAACGACATGCGAAGCCACATCTGCCATCGGAGCGGTCTGGCGGAACAAATCCATACTCTCAGCCTGCGGCAGACGTTGAGGACTGCCAATGCCTGGGGTGAGGAGCCAGATATTCCGGGGGGTCGCTTTGATCGGGGGCTGTCAGCACAAAATCAAAACTGATCGAGCAGCGCAGCGCCTCAGGGTCGGCGTTGGGCAACACCCCATGCTGAAGCTGAGAGGGAAACAGCACCAGCAGCCCAGGCTGCGGGGAGATGTCCCAGTGGTCCTGATTCAGCGGATGCTGCGTTTCGATGGGCCCGCCATAACCGGCAGCGAGACCTGGCACCAGCTCATTCGGTCGTCCTGGAGCATGGACACGCAAAACCCCGTCCTCACCGGAGCCTGCTCCGGTCAGATAAAGGACAGCACTGAGGTGAGCATTGGGGTGGTGATGGCGACCGACCAGCTGATCCCAGTCGCTCACAACCGGCCAGCAACGCTGAAGATGCAGGGCAACCTGCTTGAGATCAAAACCGACGGCATCGAGATAGTTCCAGGCCTGATCGGTCACAAGAGCGGCCAGATCAACAAAATCAGGCTGGCGATGCAGTTGCCAGACCCCATTGATGTCACCGGTCCAGGCGCAACCTTCGGTGGGATTCCCTGCTGCGGCACCGCGCAGCATCAGAACGTCCTGCAGATACCCAGCCAGATCGAGAGGGTCCAGGACCAGTTGAACCGTGGCCACAGCCGTGGGGAAAAGCTGGTGAACCTTGAGGGTGTTCACAGCAAGCCGACGGGATGTCTCAGCCTGACATTGCCGGCGATGAAGACCGTTGCCGGTGGACACGGCCATAAAAAAACCGGTCCCTGGGGACCGGTTGATCAAGCATGGTGCAGAAACGTTGAGCTACGCAGCCGAGCCACCCACCACTTCAAGAATTTCCTGGGTGATCGCAGCCTGGCGGGCCTTGTTGTAATCCAGGGTCAATGTCTTGGCGAGTTCCTTGGCGTTGTCGCTGGCATTGTTCATGGCCGTCATCCGGCTGGCCAGCTCAGATGCAGCCGACTCCTGCAGCGAACGCAGCATCTGATTCTGCAGATACAGCGGCAGAAGAGCATTCAGCAGTTGATCCGGTGTCTGCTCGAACACGATGTCCGAAGCGATCTTCGGTTCGGTGTTGGCAGGGCCGGAACCCGGTTCCACAGTCAGGCGGCCATCCTTGGTGGTGAGTCGATAGATCTCATCTTCAGGATCGGCAATGTCCTGCGGGTCCAGTGGCAGCAGGGTCTGCACCACAGGCTTGCAGCTCACCAGGTTGATGAACTTGGTGAAGATCAACTCGACACGATCGGTGCCAGCTGCAATGAATTCAGCCAGCAGATCGGTGGAGATGCTGTTGGCCTCATCCGCAGTGGGCACCTGCTCAAGACCGGAGAACGTGGCCTGAATCGGGTATTTGCGATTGGTGAAATAGCCGATGGCCTTGTTGCCGATCAGAACCAGCTTGACGTTGAAACCCTTGCCTTTGAGTTCAGCGAAACGCTGCTCGGTGCGCTTGATGATGTTGGCGTTGTAGCCGCCGCACAGACCACGATCACCGGTGACGGCGACGAGGGTGATCGACTCCACATCGCGCTGCTCCATCAGAGGTGAAGCAGCATCTTCAAAACGCATGCGGGACTGGAGATTTTCCAGAATCCGTGCCAGTCGATCCGCGAACGGACGACTGCGGAGCACCTGCTCCTGAGCGCGACGCACCTTGGCCGCAGCCACCAGACGCATGGCCTCGGTGATCTTGCGGGTGTTTTTGACCGATTTGATCCGGTCTCGAATTTCCTTGAGATTCGCCATGTCGGCAGCTCCGTCAGGCCGCCGAAGCGACCATGGTGGACACGACTTCGCCGATGGCGGCCTTGAGGACCTCTTCAGCCTCGGGGCTCATCACCTTCTTCTCCTGAATTTCGGAGATGAACTCAGGCTTGTTGGACTTGATGTACTCACGCAGCTCGCGGGAGAAATCAACCACCTTGTCGACGGGAACCTCGTCGATCAGACCTTTGACGCCGGCGTAAACGATGGCGACCTGTTCAGCCAGGACCAGCGGGCTGAACTGGGGCTGCTTGAGCAATTCACGCAGACGCTTGCCGCGCTCGAGCTGCTGACGGGTGGACGCATCCAGATCGGAGGCGAACTGGGAGAAGGCCGCCAGTTCGTCGAACTGGGCAAGCTCCAGCTTCAGGGTGCCGGCAATCTTCTTGATCGCCTTGGTCTGGGCAGCACCACCCACCCGGCTCACGGAGATACCCACGTTGATGGCGGGACGGAGGCCGGAGTTGAAAAGATCTGAGCTAAGGAAAATCTGACCATCCGTGATCGAAATCACGTTGGTGGGGATGTAGGCCGAAACGTCACCAGCCTGGGTTTCGATGATCGGCAATGCGGTCATCGATCCCTTGCCCATGGCATCGGAAAGCTTGGCGGCGCGCTCAAGCAGACGGCTGTGGCAATAGAACACGTCGCCGGGATAGGCCTCACGACCGGGGGGACGACGCAGAAGCAGTGACATCTGGCGATAGGCCGCGGCCTGCTTGGAGAGATCGTCGTAGATCACCAGCGTCGCCTTGCCCTTGTACATGAAGTACTCGGCAATGGAGGCACCGGTGTAAGGAGCCAGATACTGCAGAGCAGCGGGCTCAGAGGCGTTGGCGGCAACAACCACCGTGTAATCGAGAGCACCGCGCTCGCGCAGCACCTCGACAACGTTGGCCACGGAAGCGGCCTTCTGACCCACGGCCACATAAACGCAGATCATGTCCTGATCCGCCTGGTTCAGGATCGTGTCGATCGCGATGGCGGTCTTGCCGGTCTGACGGTCACCAATGATCAGCTCACGCTGACCACGACCGACGGGAATCATCGCGTCGATGGCGGTGATGCCGGTCTGCATCGGCTCATGAACCGACTTGCGCTGGATGATGCCGGGCGCCATGGACTCAATCAGGCGCGTCTCGGTGGCGGCGATTTCGCCCTTGCCATCGATCGCACGGCCCAGGGAGTTGACCACACGCCCCAGCATGGCTTCGCCAACGGGCACGGAGGCAATTTTGCCGGTGGCTTTCACCGTGCTGCCTTCCTGAATGCCGAGGCCCTCTCCCATCAACACCGCACCGACGTTGTCGTCTTCGAGGTTGAGTGCAATGGCTTCAGTGCCGTCCTCGAACTCGAGGAGTTCACCAGCCATGGCCTGCTGTAGGCCATAGACACGGGCGATACCGTCGCCCACGGTCAGAACGGTACCGACGTTGCTGACGGAAACCGACTTGTCGTAGTCCTCAATCTGCTGTTTGAGGATGGCGCTGATCTCGTCGGGACGGATGGAAACCATGGCGTGTGATCCCAGCGGGGAATGGAGAAAGGAGCGGTGAAAAAAGGAGTGGAGTCAGCTCGCTTTGGCGAGCGCCAGACCGAGGCGACGGACCTGGCCTGCCAGGCTGGCGTCGATCACCTGGGATCCAAGGCTGACGACGAATCCGCCGATCAGCGAAGGATCAACACTGAGGTCGATATCGACCTTGGCGGTGCCTGCCATGGCCTGCACCTTCTTGGAAAGAGCGGCCTGCTGAACCTCGGACAGAGTCTGTGCCGAGCGCACCTGAGCAAGGGTGATGCCCTGTTGCTCGCGGTAGAGCTCCAGATAACGAAGCATCACCGCATCGAAGGCGAGCAGACGCTGTCGATCCGCAAGAACCTTGAGCAGGTTGAGCAGTGAAGGTGTCACTTGCTCTCCGACAAGGCTCTGGAGAACCTTTTTCTTGGCCTCCGGTTCCAGCACCGGAGAAACCATGGCGTCACGGAAATCAGCGGAGTTCTGCCAGACATCCAGAAGCTGTTTGCATTGATCAGCAACGGTTTCCGACTCGCTGCGGGATTCCGTCACCTGAAGCAATGCTTCGGCGTAGGGAGTTGCCAGGGAATTGAGGAGAGGCATCAGGCGTTCTCCAGATTTTGGATGGTGGAATCGATCAACTTCGCCTGAGCGTTGGCATCGAGACGAGCAGGAAGATCACTCAGAACCTTGTCGATCGCAGCAAGGGCGGCCTCACGCCGGAGAGTGTCCTTGATGCGGGCGGCCTCAGCATCCGCATCAGCAACGGCACCTTGCTTCACCGCTGCCATGGCAGCGATGGTGCGCTGCTCACCTGAGCTGCGAATGGTGGCGGCACGGGCCTCACCATCAACACGGATCTGATCAGCCTTCTGCTGAGCAGCGGCGAGGTCGGACTGTGCCTTGGAAAGTTGCTCCGCGGCTTTGGCAAGACGCGATTCAGCCTCCTGAAGCTCCTGAAGAATCGCCTGCCGGCGACGCTCAAGAATGCCGCCGAGGAAGCCACGCAGGAACCAGACCAGAACGCCGATGACGATGGCCAGGTTGACAAGGTTGGTTTCGAGCGGATTGAAATTCAGATTCATCACGCAGCCAGCAGACGGTCGATGATGGTGGAGCTGAGTTGATCCACCTGTCCCTGAAGCTGGGTACGGGCGGTCTCACGCTCGGTTTCGATGGCGCGACGGCTCTCTTCCTTGGAGCGATTGGCTTCGGCCTCCGCCTGGGCAATCGCTTCGCGGTAGAGGCGGTCAACCTCCTGTTCGGCTTCGGTGACCACGGCCTGAGCAGCCTGTCGGGCACCCTTCAGCTGTTCGGCCAGTTCGGCTTCGAGCTTCTGAACCTCAGCAAGCTTTTGCTTGGCATCAGCGCGGCTGGTGGAGATGAAGCCCTCACGCTCTTCCACGACCTTGCCGACCGGACGGAAGAAGAGAGCATTGAGCAGGAAGGTGAGGAGAACCACCTGAACCGCCATCAGCGGCAGGGTGGCATCGAGGTCGAAAAGACCTCCCTCCGGAACACCTGCTTCAGCGAGCAGAAGCCAGGTCATGGAAGGGTGCGCTGGAAAAAGTGAGAAAAGAGGAATTCAGGTGGGGGAACATCAAGCCCCCCCGAGCGCTGATCAGCCGGCGAAGGGGTTGGCGAACAGAAGCACCAGTGCCACCACCAGGCCGTAGATGGTCAGCGATTCCATGAATGCCAGTGACAGCAGCAGGGTGCCGCGGATCTTGCCTTCGGCTTCAGGCTGACGGGCGATGCCCTCAACAGCGCCGCCGGATGCGGTGCCCTGACCGATACCAGGACCGATGGCAGCGAGGCCGACAGCCAGACCGGCAGCCACAACGGAAGCAGCGGAGGTGATGGAATCCATGTTGGGTGGGATAAGGGGAGGCGCTCGGAAGCGCTGAACTGAATGAGGTTGGGGATCGGTTCCCCCCGCGCAGGGACACTCCTGAAAGGAGAGGGCCCGGTTGCAATTCGGACCTGCGCGCGGATGTGTTTAGCAGATCGCCGAAATTCAGCGAAAACTTTTGAAGCGTTTAGTGCGCTTCGTGGAGACCTTCACCGATGTAAAAAGCGGTGAGGGTTGCGAAGATCAAGGCCTGAATCGCACTGGTGAACAGACCCAGAAGCATCACAGGCAGCGGAACAATCAGGGGGACGAGATAAACCAGAACCCCTACAGCCAGCTCGTCGGCAAGGATGTTTCCGAACAGACGGAAGGACAGGGAAAGAGGCTTGGTGAATTCCTCGATGATCTTGAACGGGAGCATGATCGGGGTCGGCTCCACGTACAGCTCAAAGAACCGCAGACCCTTCCGACTCAAACCGGCGTAGAAGTAGGCCAGAGACACCAGCAGGGCCATGGCCACGGTGGTGTTGATATCAGCTGTCGGGGCACCCAGCTCACCATCCGGCAGTTCGATCACCTTCCAGGGGATCAGGGCACCACCCCAGTTGCTCACGAAGATGAACAGGAACAGGGTGCCGATGAACGGAAGCCAGTCGCGGTAATACTTCTCGCCGATGTTGTCGCGAGCGATGTCGCGAATGAAATTCCAGAGAAACTCCAGCAGGTTCTGCAGACCCATCGGATCACGCTTCATGCCGCGGGTACCGGCCAGCACGAACGCAAGCAGGATTGCGATCACAATCCAGGAGCTCAGGAACACCTGACCGTGCAGATACAGATCGCCGATCTGCCAGTACAGGTGATGGCCCACTTCCAGTTCAGCGAACGGGAGTGAGAAGGGCAGCAAAGCCATGGGTGCAGATAAAAGTGCTCAGCCTCAGCGGTCGTCGAAGACGTGCTGAAGAATCAGGGCGGGCTTGTATAGAAGGAATCCCAGGAAAGCCGGCAGCAGATCGAGCTGGGGCAGCTTGGCCGAACCGACTACAAGCAATGTCGGAACGATGAGCTGGAAACGCCCCAGTCCACGGGACTGGTCACTGAGCCGGGCCACGCTGCGGGCTAGCAAACGCACGTACAGAAGTCCGGCGCAGGCACCCACAAGAACACTGGCAGCCACCGAAAGATTCATGGTGAAGGCCACGATCGGAACCGTGACGAGAGACACCAGAACGGTGGCCAACAGCAGGCGGCGCTGAAGACGGTAAAAATCCTCCAAGCGACGCCTGAAATGGCGCGCGGAATCTATCACGCGTTCTCTTGGCTCACCCCCGCAACAGAAGCAGCTGCCGATCAACAAGACCACGGATCTGATCAGGTTCAGCCAGCTCTCCCAGAGCCGCCTCGGGCTGATCAGCCACAGCGCGCAGAAGGGCTCGATCGGCACCGCTGAGCTGAATCGGCTCCATGTTCCTGCCGAGGATGGGGTCGGGCTCTCCCCAGAGGCAGGGCTGACATATCCCCCTGGCCTGACCAATCGCCTCATCACTCCACAGTGATCGCATCACCGGTGCAGCCGACAGAAAGAACTCGAAGTGGCTGATATCGGGATCCAGCTGCTCAATCAGCTGCCATTGCTGTCGTTGTGGCAAAGCAAGCGCCCGCTCCAGCAGTTCACCCTGCAACAGCCGCGCAGGATCCCAGATCTCGGGATTGGAGAAGCCGGCGAACTGCAGTCCGGCTGTGTCGATGAAGGCGAACAGGCGCTCGAGGTTGTAGCTGGTCTCCTGAGGATGCAGATACATATCAGCGAAGTTGGCATCCGCGGCGCAGTCCACCGCCCACCGCTCCCGGTGATGGCGCGCCAGGCGGTTGCCCTCGGGCAGGGTTTCCAACAGCTGCCTTCCGAGGCGCAGGCCGTCCGGCCCGGTGCCCGCATCCAGCAGGTTGAGGGCCCTCTGGGTGCGATGGATCTCCCAGCGACCGGCATCGGCATACAGGAACAGATGCAGCAATCCGTTCGGAGCCAGAAGATCGGCCAGTGCACGCAGTCCGGTTTGCGGCTGGTCGAGGTGATGCAACACCCCGACCGAATTGATGTAATCGAAGGGGCCCTCCCCATCGAGGTCCAGAAGGCTGCGTTGTTCCTGGCGCAGTGAGGTCACCTGCCCGGATGCTTCGGAGCGTTGGCAACGTTCGCGGGCCACGGCCAGGGCGCCTTCACTGATGTCAACGCCCAGAACGGATGCTCCTGGGTTGAGGTGACAGAGGTAATCGGTGCTGACGCCTGTGCCGCAACCGGCGTCAAGAATGCGCGGTTGATCGAGCCCCGGCGGAATGGCGCCGTAAACAGCCGCCAGAACGCTGCGATGGCACCAACGCCAGTTGTATCCGGGCGGGGGACCGTCCTGCAGTGGGTCTCCCGGAAAGGGGAAGCGGTCGTAAAAGGCGCTGACCACTGGGGTGGCAGCGTCACTGGGCTGGGGATGGGCCATCCAGCGGGGATCGGATGCAGCCGAGCTTTTCACGGAGCAGAGGGCTGTGATCCCTTCAGAGAGGCAGCCTGCAAACATTTGTTCATGGCCTCGTGAGGCACCGTGCCGGCAGCCGTAACGTGGCTCGATCCGGCTTGCTTCCGTCAATGACAGTGACCGCCAGCAGCGGCAGCCCGCGCGTGTCTCCACAACTGTTTGACACGCTGCCGCTCTCGAGCGTCCGTCAAGCCGAGCAGCAGGACCGCTTCCCCGATGGCGGAGAGCTCGACAACCTCGTCAACTTCTTCCGCAGCGGTCAGGACCGGATCGAGGCATCCCGGATCATTGCGGCCAACGCTGAGCCCATTGTTGCCCGCGCCGCGAACCGAATCTTTGTGGGCGGTACGCCCCTTTCGTTCCTTGATGCTCCCCTCACCACCGGTGAGACCGCTGCGTCAACGGTTGAAGAAAGCGCACCCCTGGCTGCAGACCAGATCGCTTTTGAGCAGTCCGTTCGCACCTTCACCGGTGAAAGCGGAACCACCAAGCGTGGAAATTTCCTGACCCGGCTGCTCGACCTCACCGGTGGCGATGCGGATGTACGGGTTGTTCTGCCCACAGGTTTCAATGCCATCAGCGTGGCCAAGTACGGCCCGGCCTTCATGCGCAAATCCGTGCGCGACATGGGCTGGTTCCTGCGTTATGTGGGCTACGCCCTGGTGGCGGGTGATCCCAGCATCCTTGCGGTGAACACGCGCGGGCTGAGGGACATTCTGCTGGAGAACTGCTCTCTGGCGGCCACCAATGTGGCTTTGCAGGAGATGCGTGCCGCCAGCGCTGAACTGTTGCGGGATCGCCCCGAAGCCCGCCAGCTGACGATCGAGTGCTTCAACGTTCTGCTGCAGGAGCTGGCCATTCCCACCCCCAGCACCAAGCAACGCCTTGGCAGCAGCGTTCAGCAGGGCCTGCAACTTCCGGCCATCTATGCCCTCGCAGCGGAAGGTCGCCAACGCTTCGAGATGCGACCCGGCCTTTCAGGTGCCGAGAAAGCGGAGATCATTCGCGCTGCCTACCGACAGGTGTTCGAACGGGACATCGCCAAGGGGTATTCCCAGACCCCCTGTGCGAGCAAAGCGAGCCAGGTGGTGCAGGGCCAGATCTCAATGCGGGAATTCATCCGCGCCCTGGGCCGCAGCAAGGAATACCGCCAGCAGTTTCACGACGGTTTCGTCAACAGTCGCGTTGTGGAACTGGCCTATCGCCACTTCCTCGGCCGTGGGATCAGTTCTCTCGAGGAATTTCGCAAATCCTTCGCGATTCTCAGCGACCAGGGCCTGAATGGTCTGGTTGATGTCCTGGTCAACTCGCCGGAATATGCCCAGTCCTTCGGAGAGGAAACCGTTCCCTTCCTGAGAGATCTCGGAACCGAAGCCCAGGAAAGTGCCGGCTGGGGTTCCAACCGGAAGCTGTTCAACTTCAGCGCTCCATTCGAGGGCGCCCCCCAGTACGTCACCCTCTACGCCTCGTACCGGCAACCCTTCAGCGACCAGCACGTCTACGGCGGCGGGAATGATCCGGTGGCGAACCAGTACGGCGCCATTTTCCCCAGCGGTACGGCGTCTGTAGCCACCCGGCCGGCACCCTTCGGCTACGACAGCCGTCGCCTGTTGGTCAGCAACGGGCTCAACAGCCCCGGCCAGCTCGACAGCGCCAGCTTCCGAAGCAGCCGCCCACGCAAGGTGGGGCCAAGGGTGGTGCGGCTTCAGCAGATCGCCACGGGCGGCAACGTCAATCGACGCTTCAACGGTCGCCCCAGCGTTCGGAACACGGAATCAAGCACCCAGGCGGTGATCAATGCCGTCTACGTCCAGGTTCTGGGAAATTCCGGCTACGCGGGCGAACGGATGAGCTCCGATGAGGCGCGTCTGGAGAACGGCGACATCTGTCTGCGCGATTTCGTGCGTGCCGTGGCGCGCTCCGATGCCTTCCGCCGTCGTTACTGGAGTGGTCTTTACATCGTCAAAGCGATCGAGGTGATCCATCGCCGCCTGCTGGGCCGACCCACCTTCGGGCGCTGGGAAATTGATGCCCTGTTCGACACCGCCGCAAGGAAAGGCTTCTACGGCGTTGTGGACGCCGTCATCGACAGTCGCGAATACAACGAAAGCTTCGGGGAAGACACGGTTCCCTACGAACGATTCATCACCCCCAACGACCTGACGGTTCGTCGCGCATCAACCTTCAATGCTGAGGTCAAATCCTTCGGCTACGACACGTCCGGCATCGTGCTCGGCAACAGGCCTGATTCAGCCACCAGCAACGTTTTCCGCGGCAGTGGCGATCTGACGCCGCGCAACCTGGCCAATCGCGCCAGCTCTTCGAGCGAGAGCTGGAATTCGATGGCCCGCGGCTTCGCCAACGGTCCGGATCTGATGAAGAGCATGCGGCTGACAACGCAGGGACAATCCAGCTCTGCGAAAACCACCGGCAAAACCAGCTTCCGCAGCCGCACCACAGCCACCACCAGCCAGAAGCCCCTCACCAGCATGGGCAAGGCTCTGGTGACGGCTGATGCCTCCGGCTTCAGCCGACGGGCCGGCTTGCCGGATCAACTGGTGTTGAAGCAACCCTGCAGTGAGAGTGAGCTCCGTAACGTGCTGGATGCCACCTATCGCCAGCTGCTCAACCGGGTGCCCCTGGAGAACGAGCGGCTGATCGGATCCGAATCGCGCCTCCGCAATCAGGAGATCGATCTGGATGGATTCCTGGCCGAGGTGGCCATGAGCGACGCCTTTCAGAATCGAATCGCTTCGATGGCCCCGCTGCGGGCAGCCTCTGCCGCGGGTCTGGCCTTGATCGGTCGTGCCACGACTCCAGCGGAGACGAGCCGCTTTCTGATCACCCGCGCCCAGGCTGGTCAGGGGGCCGCCGTCAGCGAACTTCTGGCTGAACGTTTCGGAGACTCCGTGCCTCGAATCAACGGCATGGACAGCCCTGCCGGGGTGAGTCAGTCCACAATCCAACGCACGGCAGCGCTGTATCGGGGCAATGCCGGACTGAATCCACCGACAAACGACGCGATCTGATCCTGCGCGAGAGGGCTGAATTCATTCAGCCGTGAGGCGTCAATTGCATCGCCACAAACCCCGGTGAAGCTCTGCTTCATCGGGGTTGCTTCG
>CAJWZW010000036.1 GCA_913050565.1 uncultured Synechococcus sp. | reverse complement strand
CGGTTGCCTTGATGACACTCCCACCCGAGGCTTACCTCTGGTTCAAGACCCTCCACATCGTGGGGGTGGTGGTGTGGTTCGCGGGTTTGTTCTACCTGGTTCGCCTTTTCATT
Organism: uncultured Synechococcus sp.; assembly: GCA_913050565.1. GTDB lineage: Bacteria > Cyanobacteriota > Cyanobacteriia > PCC-6307 > Cyanobiaceae > Parasynechococcus. Next base: position 16,627 of record CAJWZW010000036.1, on the reverse strand, counting down.
TATCACGTCGAAACCGCAGATCTGGCGGAAGAGCTTCAACAACCGTTTCGCGATCAGTACACCCTGATGGAGAAACGGCTTGCCAACATCATCACGACACCGGGAATGATCGTGGCCGTGACGATGGCCACAGGTTTGCTGGTGGTTCAACCCAGCTGGCTCCAGCAGAGCTGGATGCACGCCAAGCTTGCCTTCGTGGCGGCACTCCTCGCTTATCACTTCTTCTGCTATCGCCTGATGGGGCAGTTGCATGCCGGCACCTGCAGCTGGTCGGGCAAGCAACTTCGGGCTCTCAATGAGTTGCCCACGCTCCTGCTGGTGATTGTTGTGATGCTGGTGGTGTTCAAAACCCAGTTCCCAACCAGTGCTGCCACCTGGTTCATCGTTGCTCTGGTGGTGTTCATGGCGGGATCGATTCAGTTCTATGCCCGCTGGCGGAGACTGAGATCCGAAGCTGCTGCCGAAGCCTGAGATGGATCATCCGCTCCGGGATGTGCTGGAACGGGTCGATTCCAGCAGCTGTCCGGCGTCCTTCAATTTCCACTGCCACACGCTCTGCAGTGATGGCAGCCTCGACCCGATTGAGCTGATCGAACAGGCCAGCCGCCGCGGGCTGACCCAGCTGGCCGTGACCGATCACCACAGTTCCCATGCCCATGCTCCGATGCGTGCATGGCTTGAGAAGCAGCGTTCGGCCGGCAGCTCGGTCCCGGTGCTCTGGAGCGGGATGGAAATCAGTGCACTGTTGAAAGGGTGCCTTGTGCACGTTCTCGCCCTCGGCTTCGAGTTGGATCATCCGGCTCTGCAGCCGTACAACCGGGGGGATGCAGTGGTGGGAGAACCGCTGAGGGCGGCATCCGTTGTCACAGCGATCCATCAGGCCGGTGGGCTCGCTGTTCTGGCCCATCCTGCCCGGTATCGACTGGGCCATGAAACGCTGATTGAGGAGGCGGCTCGGCTTGGATTTGATGGGGGTGAAGCCTGGTACGACTACGACATGCAGACGACATGGGCGCCGAGTCCGCTGATCTGCGAAGCCATTGATCGCCAGCTGGAGAACCTTGGCCTTTTGCGTACGTGTGGCACCGACAGCCATGGAATTGACCTCGGGGGCCGTTAAATTGGCCCAACTCAGTCCCCGCCGGCATGGGCTTATTTGATCGTCTGCTGAACCAGGATTCGAAGGATTCCGACAACACGATCAAGCCGCGCAAGCCTGCCAAGGAAAAGCCTTCCGAATTTTTTCTCGACGCTGATTCCTCCTCATCCCTCGGGAACGTGGACTACATGCGTGAGGCCAAGACAATCCGCCGTACCTTCCCCGGCACGGTCGACAGTCCCGGTACGAAAGAGCAGATCATGACGATCGCCGCGGAAACCGAAAGCCTCGACAAACGCAGTGAGGGCCTTGGTGATGCCCGCAAAACCGATGACAGCATCACGCTGACCGCAGGTGTTCCCAAACCGGTGAAGAAAACCTTCGCTGAGCAGGTGACCACCGAAGAGATGAACAAGCGGTTGCGTGGCATCGCCATCACTGGCGTGAACACCCCTGCATCGGCCAATGCCGCTCCGGTGGCCCGCAAGGAAATTCTCAAGGAGGAGGAGCCCAAGGCTTCAACGTCCAGAGCGGCCGCGTCCGACAAACCCGGCTCCATTGATCCGTTCCGTCAGATGGTGCGCGATCTCAACAAGTGAGATCACCGCGCTCGATCAGCGATTCACTGGCTGAGATGTGCTGCTTCAGCCTCTCGATCTGATCGTTTCTTGCGCCCTGCCACAGGCCACGGTTGCTGGCCTCCAGGAGTCGCTCGGCCATATCCCGCAACACCCAGGGATTTCGTTGGTTCAGAAATTCGAGAATCTTCCTGTTTCCGAGCCACTGATCGCACAGCGCGCCGTAACACCAATCGGGCACCCGATCGGTTGCCGCGTCGTAGGCAAACAGGTAATCGAGGCTGGCACCCATCTCGAAAGCGCCTTTGTAGCCGTGACGCTGCATTCCCTCAATCCAGCGTGGGTTGAGAAGCCGACTTCGCATCACCTTGTCGAGTTCTTTTTCGAGGCGATGCAGCCGGGGGCGTTCCCGGCGGGAATGATCCCCGAACCAGAGCTGAGGGCGATCACCGGAGACGCGTTCAACCGCAGCGCTCAATCCGCCATGGAACTGGTAATAGTCATCGGAATCGAGCAGGTCATGCTCGCGGTTGTCCTGGTTATGCAGAACAACCTCCACGCGAGCCAGGGCTGCTTCCAGGCCTGAGCGATCCTGCTCCGGTTCGGTACCGCTTCCATATCGCCACTGGCTCCAGCTGAGGAAAGCGTCACCGAGATCAGCGCGCTGCTCCCAGGCTCCGCTGTCGATCAAGGCCTGTAACCCGGCCCCATAAGCGCCGGGTGCCGAACCGTAAATACGACCCTGAGACCCCATCCGCCTTGTGAGTGCGGCCAGGGGGTTGACCGTTTCCTCTTCATCGAGTGCTGCAACGAGGCGCTGGGCCTGATCCACCCAATCGACCAGCTGCGGGAACGCATCGCGGAACAGCCCGGAAATACGGAGCACCACATCAACCCTTGGACGACCGAGCAGCTCTGGCGGGATCACCTCAAGATCGACCATGCGGCGGCTCGGGCCATCCCAGACCGGCCTGACCCCGATCAGTGCCAGCAGCTGGGCGATGTCTTCGCCGCCATTTCGCATCGTGGCTGTCCCCCAGACCGACAACGCCAGATGGCGCAGAGGCTCTCCCACTTCCTGCATGTGGAGATCCAGCAGCTGCTCAGCGGAGCGGCGACCTAGATCCCAGGCAGCTTCCGTCGGCAGTCCCCTCAGATCCACCGAATAAAAGTTTCGACCGGTGGGCAGCACATCCGGTCGTCCGCGGCTTGGAGCTCCGGATGGGCCAGCGGCGATCTTTCGGCCGGAAAGACCGCGGAGCAGGGCGGAGCGTTCCGCAGCGGCACAACGTTCCAGGCGAGGCCAGAGTTCCTCGGTGAGCTGCCGAAGCCCCGGTGCGGAGGCCGGCCAGCTTCGGAAGGCTGCTGCCAGATCAGGAGAGTTCTGCCCGTGAATCAGACGACTGCATAAGAGCAAAGCCTGCTGTTCAAGCCAGGCTGAGCCATCACCGACTCTGCGAAAGCGGCTGACTCCGAGATCGCCAAGGATCTTCCGGTCCTTGCCACTGAGCTCCAGGCCATCCTCATCGCACCAGGGGTCGAACTCGAGCCCCAACCGTTCGGCCATGGCCTGGGTCAGTCCGGACCACTGACCCCGTGGTGCTCGCGCCAATGCCACCAACAGTTCCAGAGCGGTGTCTTCATCCGGTGATGTGCCGTAACAGTGCAGTCCCGTCCGGATCTGGGCCTCTTTCAGCTCACAGAGATAGGTCTCCGCCTGATCCAGAATCGGCTCCAGCGGTTCCGTCCCGGAGCCCAGTGCGTCTTTTCCGGGCAGACCAGGCCAGTTCAGCTTTCTGAGGCAGGCCAGCACGGATGTTTCAAGCACCGTCGTTCTCTCCGCCCCGAGCAGCCGGGCCTCCACCAATTCATCCAGCAGTCCTTCCAGTTCCTGCAGAGGACCATGCAGCCCTGCACGACCGATGGGTGGCATGAGGTGGTCAAGGATCACCGCCTGAGCGCGACGTTTCGCCTGGGATCCCTCACCGGGATCGTTGACGATGAAGGGGTAGAGATGGGGTATGGGTCCGAGGGCGAGTGCGGGGCCGCAGCTCGGACTCAGGCCAACCCCCTTACCGGGAAGCCATTCAGCACTGCCGTGTTTCCCGACATGCAGCATCACCTGGGTTCGGTGCTGTTCACGCAGCCACAGGTACTGGGCGAGGTAGCGATGCGGTGGCGGCAGATCGGGGGAATGCAGATCAGCGATCTGCTCCGGGTCGTACCCCCGGTCCGGCTGCAGCAGAACCACCACATGACCGAAGCGCAAACCATGGATGGCAAAGCCCTTCCCTCCGTCCAGATCGCAGGCCTGATCAGGGGCTCCCCATCGTTTCTCGATCAGCCGCTGAGCCTGAGGCGGCACCGTGCGCCACCAGAGCTGATAGTCAGCCAGAGACAGATGGTCCAGCGGTGGTCGGTTCAGTCCTTCCGGCGCATTGGTGCGACCCTTCATCAACTGTTCGATCAGGGCATCGCTGCTCTGCGGACAGGGGACCGGTCCAAGGTTGTAGCCCTCCTGATCCAGCCAGCTGAGCATGTTGGTGAGGCTGGTTGGGGTGTCGAGCCCAACACCATTGGCCACGCGCCCATCCCTGACCGGATAGTTGGCCAGCACCATGGCAATCCGCCTCTCCGCTGCAGGCGTTTTGCGGAGATCAATCCAGCGTGCGGCGTGTTCCACCAGCCAGTCGATGCCGCTGGGGTCGGGTCGCTGGGTTGCAACCGCTGTGGCGAGTGTTCCAGCCGAAGGTTTCTGTTGACGGAAGGCACAGGGTCGTGTGGTGATGCGACCGTCCAGCTCGGGCATCACCACCTGCAACGACAGATCCAGGGGTTGCAGCCCCCGGCTGCTGGCATTCCAGTGTTCGTGCGTTCCGCTGCTGGACAGCAACTGCAGGACAGGGCAGTCCAGCTCTTCCCAAAGAGGGCTGCCCAATCCAGCCTCGTCGCTTCGCACTGAAGCAAACGCGGTTGCTGTGATCACCACCTGGGTGTTCTGACTCCGCAGCAAATCACGGACCCCGGCCTGCACTGAGTCGTCCCGCAGGCTGCTCACCCAGATCAGCCGTGGTCGGAGTCCTCGACGACGGAGAGCCTCCGCCAGTGACGTCGCCAGGGCTGTGTCGCCGGCCTGAAGCAGTGCTCGATACAGCACAACCCCGACCGTGGGGCCCGGATCATCGCGCCAGTCCCAGGGCAGCGGATCGGCCAGGGGTTCGATCGGAATCGATTCCGGTTGCAGACTTTCCCTGTTGAGCAGCTTCTGCAGGGTCAGGAGCAGTTGCTGCTGATTGAGCGTTCCCCCCTCCCGCAACAGCGCTGCCAACCTGTCAGCAACCTGGATGTCGATCGATCCGATTCCATGCAGTTCGCGTTCCTGGTCCGCGGTTCCGGCCAGAACCACAAGCTGCCGCTCCACCTGCTGGGATTGCCAACGCTGCAGTTGTTCGAGGCCGTAACTCCAGTGCCCGCGACTGCCGAGCAGTCGCACAACAATCAACCGGGCTTTGTCTGCTGTGGTTGCCAGATAGTGGTCCAGCTGAGCCGGATGGGACAGACCATCCAGAGCCAAGGCCCGGATTCGGTCCTGCCACTCCGGCTGCTGCAGAAGAACCTGATCCAGACAGCTGAGATCCGTTGAGGCACTGGTCAGAAACAACACCTCTGCGGAGGGCTGCTCCACCAGCACCACATCCTCCGGAGGGTCAAGACCCGGACAGCTGGCAAGACGGTGCATGACTTCATTCTCCCGGGGGAGGGGGAGCGATGGTGAGAAGATTCAGCCATCGGGCTTTCTCGGCGATGCATCAGTTCCTGCCCTACGCATGGTTTCAGGGCCAGTGCGTTCCCTTTGAGGAGGCCAGGATCTCCATCGCCACCCACGCGTTGCATTACGGCACAGGCGCATTCGGTGGAATGCGGGCGATTCCGGATCCCGACAACAGCCAATCCATGCTGCTGTTTCGTGCCGATCGTCACGCCCGGCGTCTCAGTCAGAGTGCCCGACTGCTGCTCACCGATCTGAGTGAGGAAACGATCCTGCAGGCCCTGACTGCCATCCTGCAGGCCAACAAGCCAGACCAGCCGATCTACCTGCGGCCTTTTGTGTACACGAGCGATCTGGGCATCGCCCCGCGGCTGCACAACATCGAAACCGATTTCCTGATCTACGGGCTTCCACTGGGCGATTACCTGTCCCCCGAGGGCGTGAGCTGCCGCATCAGCAGCTGGACTCGACAGGAGGATCGCTCTCTGCCGTTGCGAGGCAAGATCTCGGGCGCTTACATCACAAGCTCCCTCGCCAAGACCGAAGCTGTGCAGAGCGGCTTTGATGAGGCACTTCTGCTCAACAGCCGAGGCAAGATCAGCGAGGCCAGCGGCATGAACCTGTTCATGGTGCGAGACGGCCAGCTGATCACCCCCGGAGTGGATCAGGACATCCTCGAAGGCATCACCCGGGCGAGCGTGATCGAACTGGCGAAGGCCATGGATATCCCTGTGGTCGAGAGGCCAGTGGATAAAACCGAGCTGTTCATCGCCGACGAGGTGTTTCTTTCGGGTACGGCGGCCAAGGTGACCCCCATCCGTCAGATCGAGTCGACAGTGCTCAGCAAGGATCGACCGATCATGAATGCGCTCAAGAGCAAGCTTGTGGCGATCACCGAAGGGCGTGACCCGGCTTACGAGCACTGGGTCACCAGAATCCCGATCGGCTGAGGTGAGCTTCAGCTTTTCCTAGGATCTCTGCACTCAAGGGGAACAGCTGAATGGTGGTGGCGCAGCCGACAGGAACACTCACCACCTCCAGGTTCCTCGACCATCTGCATGGTCCGGACCGCCCTGTGCTCGTTTTCGATGGAGCCACAGGCACCAGCCTCCAGGACCTCGGGCTGTCAGCCGAAGACTTCGGTGGAGCAGAGCTCGAGGGTTGCAACGAGAATCTGGTCGTCACCAGCCCCGAATCGGTCAAGGCGGTGCACCGTCAGTTCCTGGAGGTCGGGTGTGACGTCATCGAGACGGATACCTTCGGTGCCGCCTCGATCGTGCTGGCGGAATACGGTCTCGAAGATCAGGCCTTCGAACTGAACAAGCGGGCCGGTGAGCTGGCCCGTGAGATGGCCGATGAATACAGCACTCCTGAGAAACCCCGGTTTGTGGCCGGTTCCATGGGACCGACCACCAAGTTGCCCACCCTTGGCCACATCGATTTCGACACGATGCGTGCCTCGTTCCGGGAGCAGGCGGAGGGGCTGATCGCCGGCAACGTCGATCTGCTGATCGTTGAGACCTGTCAGGACGTTCTTCAGATCAAGGCGGCACTGCAGGGAATCGAAGAAGCCTTTGAGGCAACGGGTGAGCGGCGGGCCCTGATGGTGTCGGTGACCATGGAAACCACAGGCACCATGCTTGTGGGCACCGACATCGCAGCGGTGGTGTCGATTCTCGAACCCTTCCCGATCGACATCCTCGGCCTCAACTGCGCCACGGGACCCGAGCAGATGAAGGAGCACATCCGCTACCTCTCAGAGCATTCCCCATTTGCCGTCAGCTGCATTCCCAATGCGGGTCTGCCGGAGAACATCGGTGGTGTTGCCCATTACCGCCTCACGCCGGTCGAACTGAAGATGCAGCTCATGCACTTCGTCGAAGACCTCGGTGTGCAGGTGATCGGCGGCTGTTGTGGAACGACCCCTGCACATATCGGCAGCCTTGCCGAGTTGTCCCGGGAACTGAAGCCTGCCGAACGTCCTTCACGCTGGAACAGCGTCACATCGGAAGACGTCCGCCCCAGCCTCAACTACGAACCTTCAGCCTCATCGATCTACGGAGTCACGCCGTACCACCAGGACAACTCCTTTCTGATCATCGGAGAGCGGCTCAACGCAAGCGGCAGTCGCAAGGTGCGTGAGCTTCTGGCGGAAGAGGACTGGGACGGCCTCGTGTCCGTTGCCCGCGGTCAGGTCAAGGAAAATGCCCATGTGCTGGACGTCAACGTCGATTACGTCGGCAGGGATGGCGAGAAGGATATGAATGAGCTGGTGAGCCGTCTGGTCACCAACGTCAACCTGCCGTTGATGCTCGACTCCACGGAGTGGCAAAAAATGGAAGCCGGCCTCAAGGTGGCTGGTGGCAAGTGCATCCTCAACTCAACCAACTACGAAGACGGCGAAGAACGCTTCTTCAAGGTGCTTGAGCTGGCTCGTCGCTACGGCGCCGCCGTTGTTGTCGGAACCATCGACGAAGACGGCATGGCTCGAACCGCTGAGAAGAAGTTCGCCATTGCGCAACGGGCCTACCGCGATGCCCTCGAGTTCGGCATCCCCGCCCACGAGATCTTCTACGACCCCCTTGCTCTGCCGATTTCAACCGGTATTGAAGAAGATCGCCTCAACGGACGAGCAACGGTTGACGCGATCCGGATGATCCGGGACAACCTCCCTGGTGTTCACGTGGTTCTCGGCGTGAGCAATGTGAGTTTCGGACTCTCACCGGCTGCACGGCTCAACCTCAACTCCGTGTTCCTGCATGACTGCTGCCAGGCCGGTATGGATTCGGCGATTGTCAGCCCCGCCAAGATTCTTCCTCTGATCAAGATCAGCGAGGAACACCAGACCGTCTGCAGGGATCTCATCAACGACAACCGTCGCTTCGAGGATGGAATCTGTGTTTACGACCCGCTCACGGAACTCACCAAGCTTTTCGAGGGGGTCAGCACCAAGGAGGCCCGTGCCTCGGGTCCTTCGCTAGCCGACCTCCCGATCGAAGAGCGACTCAAGCAGCACATCATCGACGGAGAGCGAATCGGCCTGGAACCTTCCCTGGATGAAGCTCTGCAGGCTTACCCACCTCTGCAGATCATCAACACCTTTCTGCTGGACGGAATGAAGGTTGTGGGTGAACTGTTCGGAAGCGGCCAGATGCAGCTTCCTTTCGTGTTGCAGAGCGCCGAAACCATGAAATCGGCTGTGGCTCATCTCGAACCACACATGGAAAAAAGCGAGGGCGAAAGCCTGAGCAAGGGCAAATTTCTGATCGCCACCGTGAAGGGCGATGTTCACGACATCGGCAAAAATCTGGTCGACATCATCCTCACCAACAACGGTTACGAGGTGGTCAACCTCGGGATCAAACAAAGCTGTGAGGCCATCGTCGAGGCCCAGCAGGAGCACAGGGCTGATTGCATTGCCATGAGCGGTCTGCTGGTGAAGTCCACGGCCTTCATGAAGGACAACCTTCAGGCCTTCAATGAAGCCGGTATCGACGTACCGGTGATCCTCGGCGGTGCTGCCCTGACACCTCGTTTTGTCCAGAAGGACTGCCGCGAGGTTTATTCCGGCAAGGTGATCTACGGACGTGATGCCTTTGCCGATCTGCGCTTCATGGATGCGCTGATGGACGCGAAGAGCAAGGACAACTGGACCAATCAGGACGGCTTTCTCGAAGATGCACCTCAGGGAGTCGGCCTCGATGAGAGTCCAAAACAATCCGACGACGCTGATGCTCCTCAGCCCGCTGCGGTCAAGTCTCCAGCGCCTGAACTGGCTCCGGTGACAACGGAGCGTTCCGAAACAGTCCCCGCCGAACCGATGCCCAAGGTTCCCTTCCTGGGTTCAGCGGTGATCACGGAAGCTGATGTCGACATCTCAGAGGTGTTTCACTACCTCGATCGCAATGCTCTCTTCGCAGGGCAGTGGATGCTCCGCAAGACCAAGGAGCAGAGCCGCGATGACTACAAGGCGATGCTGGCTGAGAAAGCCGAACCGGTTCTTCAGCAATGGATGCAACGCTGCATGGATGAGTCGTTGCTGACCCCCCGGGCGGTGTATGGCTACTTCCCCGTTGGGCGTGACGGAAACACCCTCAGGGTGTTCGACGTTGACGGTGAGCGTGAACTCGGCAGCTTCGATCTGCCGCGCCAGCGGTCCGGCAACAGATACTGCATCGCTGATTTTTTCAACGATCTCGACGCTGATGGACGTCCGACCGACGTTCTGCCCATGCAGGCGGTGACCATGGGCCAGAAGGCCTCTGTGGTGGCTCAGGAGCTGTTCAAGGGGGATCGCTACAGCGATTACCTCTACTTCCACGGTCTCGGCGTTCAGATGGCGGAAGCCATGGCGGAATGGGTCCACGCACGGATCAGATCAGAGCTCGGCTTTGCCGATCCAGCGGACATCACGCTCCGGGATGTTCTGGCGCAGCGCTACCGCGGCAGCCGCTACTCCTTCGGCTATCCAGCCTGTCCGAATGTGGCGGATTCCCGTCAGCAGCTGGAATGGCTTGGAGCCGATCGAATCAGCCTGACGATGGATTCCAGCGACCAGCTTGAACCCGAGCAGAGCACAACGGCACTCGTTGCTCTTCATTCCCGGGCTCGATATTTCAGCGCCTGATCAGGATTGGGTGTCCCATAGCCTGAGTCGCCCACAGCAGATATCCATGGCAATCGCCGGACCTGACGGAGTTGATGCCGCCATCAAGGCGGGGGTCGACCTTGATGGAAGCCCCATCCCCCAAGCGATGCTTGAGCTCTACAACCAGGTCATGGACCTGGAAAGTCAGCGCGCTCGCAGCGGTGTGCTCAAGTCCATGCGCAATCGGGTGGTGAAGACGGGCGCAAAGCATTTCGACCAGGAGACTCTCAACCAACGGCTGCAAGCTGCTGGATGGGATGGTCTCAAGGACAAGGAAATCGCCTTTTTCTACGGCTGATCACCGACAGCTCTGCTGGATTCAGTTCTGGCAGAGCTTTTCCATGGTGTCGATCACCTCTTGCTGAAAGGATTCCAGGGCGCTGGATTCGCTCAGGTCGATTCCCTCCCCAGCGGCGTTCTGGGCCAGATCCTGGAAATGAAAAGCCCCCTCTCCATTGGCCAGGAACTCGATCGCCGAGCTTTCACCGCTCTCGCGAAATGCGTCGCAGAGCGCCAGAAATGCGGCGTCTTCCGTGAACTCCCAATCCATCGAGTGGACATGACTGAACGACCTTTACCGCGTTCCCCCAGGGGTTCGTCAACCATCTGTGGTCAAAATGTGCCAGTCCTTGGGCAGACTCCTCGTCCCAGCAGGCCTTTCAATGACCAGTTCGAGCCGCCTTCATCCCACAGCCCGCAATGTTCTTGGAGAACCTCTTGTGATCTGTGGCTGTGATCCGATGACCGGATGGCATCGGGATGGATTCTGTGAAACCGATGCCGACGACCACGGTCAGCACAGCGTCTGCTGCGTCATGACCGAAGCCTTTCTGCGTTACAGCAAGGCCCAGGGAAACGACCTTTCAACCCCGATGCCAGCCTTTCAGTTCCCTGGATTGCGCCCTGGTGACCACTGGTGTGTCTGTGCTCCACGTTGGAAGCAGGCCTTCGAAGATGGAATGGCCCCGCTGGTCTGCCTGGAGGCCACGGAAGACACAGCCTTGTCTGTTGTGACCCTGGAGCAGCTCAGGCGGCATGCTCACCAGTCGATCGGCTGACCGTCCCAGGCCAGGAAGGAACCACTCTGCTGGGGTGTCTGAGTCGAGAGAACCGTCAGCAGTTGATCGGCTGCTCGTTCGGGAGAGAACAGCTTCTCCGGCGGAACAAAGCTCTGAAACGGTTTGGAGAGTGCCGTGTCAGTGGTGCCGGGATGGAGCAGGGTCACGGTGGCGTTGGGCCAGCGGCGACTCCACTCAACGCTGAGGGTCTTGAGCAGTTGATTCTGTGCCGATTTGGCAGCGCGATAGGCGTACCAGCCACCGGTGCGGTTGTCGCTGATGCTTCCAACCCGTGCGCTGAGGCTGGCGAAATGAACAGGGCGATCACGCTCGAACAGAGGTTCAACAGCCTTGGCCAGCAACACCGGAGCAAAGGCGTTGATGCTGAATTGCTCCGCGAGAGCCTCGCGTGTCACCTGAGTCAGCCGTTTCTCCGGTTTGAGGCCGGGTCCATGCAGCCGGCCACTGCAGTTGAACACAAGCCGAAGTGGTTTCCCGAACTGCTGGAGTGCAGGTGCCAGCCGCTCAAGATCGGTATCGGATTCCAGATCCAGCTGCACCTGGTGCCGGCTTCCCCCTTCGCGCCCGGCCGTGACGAGCACCAGATCGGGAAAGCGTTGCTGCAGGCGCTCGGAAATCGCCTGACCGATGCCTCCAGTCCCGACCACAAGGGCTAGACCGTTCCAGTTGTCGTCGTGCATCGTTTCCTCCACCGGAAGGGTTGTCAGCTCTAGCGAATCAGGCGGCCCATGGGAGGATCACAAGTATCCGTTCCGTGTTGGCGAAGAGCCATAACCATGGGGGTCGCGCGTCTGCACCAGCTGGCCATCAAGCGCAGCGAGGAGGCCGTCACCAGTGGTGCCATGTGCCCACTTCCCACCCGTGTGGAGCCTTGTTCCGGGCCCAGCGCCCAGGGCTTTGAGTTACGCCATCTGATCGGGTCTCCGCCGAGACATCTGCGTCCTGCAGGGCCGAAACCCAACCCATTCCTGCCCTGGGATCGGCGGCTCGAATTGGAACCGGTGGGGTCCCACCACGTTCTGATCCTGAACAAATACCCCGTTCAGATCGGCCACATGCTGCTGATCAGTCGACAGTGGGCGCCGCAGACGGGCTGGCTCACTCCACTGGACTGGAAGGCGGTGCATGCCGTTCGCAAGGACAGTGACGGGCTCTGGTTCTTCAACAGTGGGCCCTCCGCCGGCGCCAGCCAGCCCCATCGCCATCTTCAACTGCTGCCCCGCGAGGCCGGTGAGTCGCTCTGTCCCCGTGAAAGCTGGTGGAAAACACGGCTTGATGCGACTACCGAACCATCCACAGGTGAACCGTGCACCGGGGATCCGCTGAACGTCCACACCAATGCCGTTGCCCTCCAGAACGATTCGGCGGAGGCGCTCCATGCCAGCTATCTGAACCTCTGTCGCGCCCAGGGCATTGGATCTCCCGACCTCGATCCCAATCCACTCAGGCCCTACAACCTGCTGTTCTGCGACCGATGGATGGGCCTGGTCAGCAGGCGTCGTGACGAATGCCATGGATTCAGCGTCAATGCACTGGGCTTCGCTGGATATCTGTTGTCTTCGGAGCAGTCCGACCGATCCTGGCTTGACAGCCATGGACCGGAAGCTCTGTTGATCGAGGTGGTTCCATCAGCGAATGTCCGTGGATCCACCGATGCCGTGGGCTGATCAACGATGCATCGCTTGAGGTAGGGGGCATTTGTTCACACCCCCTGTCAACAGTTCATGAGTCATGCCTCACTGCTCAGCAGCAATCAACAGGTGGAACGTCACCTTCATCTCGCCAAGGACCTTGCTTTTCGCTACTCGCGACGCACGGGATACGACATGGATGACCTGCGTCAGGTCGGTCTGCTGGGTTTGATCAAGGCATCGCGGTCTTACCGGCCTCAGACAAAGGTTCCGTTCGAGGTGTATGCGCGACCCCATGTCCGCGGTGAGATTCTTCACTACCTCAGAGATGGGGTGGCCTTGGTCAGGTTGCCCCGCAGGGTGGAGGAAGAGGCGTTGCGCCTGTCACGCCGAGACATGGGGCCGGATGGACCGCGGGAGCAGATGATTCTCGAGCAGTACCGCAGCAAAGGTTCGTGGCAGCAACTCGACAACATCATCGAGCCCGGTGGCGGCGATCAGATGACGAATCTGGATCAGCGTGAAACCCATGAAAGAGTTCGTACAACACTCCATTCGCTGCCGAGGCAGGAGCGACAGGCAATTGAAGCGACGGTGCTCGAGGGGTTGAGTCTTCGAGCGGCCGGACGTCGATTCAAGGTTTCGGCAATGACCGTCCAACGTCGACTGAAGCGAGGTCTTGGAAGGATGGAGCGGTCATTGGAGAGGCATCAGCTTTCCTTCTGAGCGTCGCGTTCGATCTGACCTTTGAGAGTGTCGATGGAGGCGTTGACCGCCGCCAACTGGCGCTCCAGACCATCACGCCAGAAGCTCAACATGGCCAGTTTTCGTTCCTGATGATGGCGACGACGCTGGGTGTGATCGCTCGAAACATCACACATGAAGGGAGGAAACATGCGGCGGTACCTGACTTGATTCAATCCTGACCGATCTGAATGCAAGCTGTGGCCGGACCCGTTGCTTGGCTCCTCATGGCGGCACGTTTAACGTTGGGGGTCCATTCCCTGCAGATGAAGACCGAACCCCTCAATCGGTCAGTCTCATGATGCTCAGACGCGCCTCATTCCTGGTCTTGTGCTCTGTCGCATGTGCGATTGCCGAGTCTGCTGCCAGTCCGCGCTCCTGTGCCTACGTCGCCTTGATGGCCGGTCAGAGGGCCCGGCCACTCAGAGGGAGTTTCAATAATGTGCCCGTTCTCCATTCCAATCAGCCGGAGATCGTCACCGGCGCTGGAATTCTCGTCAACACGGCGTCCGGGTCTGCGATTGCGGCAGAAACCAAACGCCCGCTGAGAAATGCAGCGTTCACCTTCGATGGTGAATTCGCAGTGCACATGCATCACAAGTACTACCCCTCGGATGCGGCCAAAATGGGAGGGAGCCGTGATCGCGGCGTGCTCACGCTGGCCCTGATCGCGACGAATCCAGGATCAGATCCGGTCACGTTGACATTTGAGCGCGGTTCGCTCAAAAACAGTTTTGAGGCCCCCTACCTTCCCAACAAGCTCATGGGGGTCAAACCCCTCGGGAAACGCCCCTGGAACACCGGTCCAGGTGATGCGACAGCGGTGCAGATGCTGCGCGACCAGCTCGATCGCAATCTTCCTTCCAGCGTGGTGATCCCGCCGCAGGGGAAAAAAGTTGTGGTCAGCACGCTCCTCCCAGCCCGCGGCATTGCCAACGGTCTGTTGCGAGGCCGCAGCAATGGACGTTTTCATCTCGCCGTTGTTGCCGCGGAAAACCCCCGAAGCAACCAGGATTTGCTGTCCGTTCTGGCGGCTGGTCGTCTTGCTCCTGGACGCATTTATCTCAATCGTCTGGCACAGATCAACAACGGCACTGTGTTCTCGCGTGTCGCAGGGGTTGCTCTCGGAGATCAGTACACCGCCAATCTTCGTCACGACCTGAACAGTGGTTCTCTGCATGTGCCCTTGACCAGCACACGGCGCCATACCTTCGGGACCCGGGAGGTCCAGGTGAATCCCCTGGCATCCCGCATGGTGGATTCAGCCCTCAACAATGTGGGCACCTACGGGGTGAGGTTCGATGTGAATCTCAACCTGACTGGACGCGGACACCATCAACTGGTCATGAGTCACCCTGTGGTGTCCGGCAAGAAAACGTTCACGGCCTTTCGCGGTTCCATCCGGATCCAGACAGGACAGCAGGTGCGAGATGTTCATGTTGGCCTGCGCTCCGGTGAAAGCCTCGCTTTGAGCGACCTCCACCTCCAGTCGGGTATGGATCAGCCTGTTCGGGTCAGCCTGGTTTATCCAGCCGACGCCACACCAGGGCACCTCCTGAGCGTTGTTCCTGTCACTCAGCTGGCTCAGCTGCAACAGCGTCAACTGAATTTGCAGAGAACACAGGATTCGATTGCCACCACCAAGAACCGTCAGCTGAAGCTGCCCGCGCAGCCACCCGCTGTTGCAAAACCCGCAGCAGTCAACATCATGCGGCCAGCACCTCTGCCAGCGATACTTCCACTCATGGATGCTTATCGCTTCTGAAGTCCACCCGATTGAGTTGACCCTTTCCGCGATGCAACCAGGCTTGATAATCGTCCGACAGCACGCTTGACCCTTTGACCTTCGAGGATTCCAAGCCGAAAGCCATCAGTCTCAAACTTCCTTCCCGTCTGGTTGATTTCATCGACCGCATGAAGGGTGAATACGGTGTGCGTTCCAGGGGGCAGGTGCTCGAAATCCTGCTCGAAGGCGTTCTGAGTGGTTCCGATGAGGTGGTGGAAGATTTCGCTGAACATTCCGACCATCCCGAGTCCATTCAGGAGCAGGTTCCCGAAGCAAGCAGCCTTGTTCTGATTCGTTCGGAGAATTCCGACCCGGACGAAGTCTTCACACAACCTGCTCCTGAACCATCCGTTGGGATCGACCTTCCTGGATTTGTGCGGCGGCGCACCTCGCAGTTGCGGGAAACACTTCACTCACCGAAACGCGTTCAGGATCGGTCTGACGACACCCTCCTTCTGAAAGTGTCGATTCAGGATCTGGAGCTGGCCTGTCAGGTCGCAGAGGAGCATTGGCGATCTCTGTATGGTCAGCAGCCTGGGGAAACGGTTATTGAAGCTGCCATGCTCTGGCTGGCTCGCGACATCTGGCCCAATCTCGATGCCAGTGATGGTCGCTCCTTCACCTGGTCGGCTGCCAATGCTGCAATGGAGGAGCTTTGCCAGGGCTGGGCTTCAGCGAACCCATCCCTTGGTCGGGTCATGGTGATTGCAGGAGCCTTGGAAGATCCCTTTGCCACTGCTGCACTGGCAGAGCGCATGCCAACCCTGGTGCGTCGATTTGTGAATCGCTTCCGTCGCAGCAAGCAGGTCACCTCGTTTGAAACCCTCGAGTCAACGATGACTGTGCACGGTGCGTTGAAGTTGCTGGAGCTGTCCACTCAGGCAGGCGCTTCCGTGACGCTGAGCTCCATTCGGGATGCCTACAAAACCCAGGCGCTTGCTGCGCATCCAGACGCCGGTGGCTCCACTGAGACGATGCGCCGCCTGAATGAGGCCTACCAACTGCTCCGCGAGCTCTACCGGCAACGCTGATTTATTTGTCTCACCTGAGTCCTGTTACTGGACTTGATATGTGTCCATGATGAGACGCGCGATAGCTCGTTTTTTCTTTTTCGGAGAGGTCGCTTGCGAGATTGTCAAGATCGATTTTTTGCTCGATTTTGTTTGTGCTGAACGAGATTCCCTCTGTTGCGACTGTTTTGAAGCCCATTCGTCGATTTTTGAGGTTTTGAGCTCGGCGACGAAGTTTATTCCCTGTCCATGTCCAGTCCAGGGACAGGCTTGAACACTTGAA
>CAJWZW010000035.1 GCA_913050565.1 uncultured Synechococcus sp. | reverse complement strand
AAGCTGTCATGGCCACTGGGCTTAATCGTTATCTGTTGATTATTTTCCTTTTTTTGCCCAATGATTTGCTTGATATGATTTTTCCTTGTTTTTATGTTGCTCAGGAAAGAAACCACCCGTAGCTATGCAGGCCGATGCCAAGCAGGTTGACTCCGATGTAGCAAACAGCGATCACCACGAGGCCGGCAACCGCAACAAGAGCAGGACGACGACCTTGCCAGCCGCGACTCAACCGGGTATGCAGATAGGCCGCGTACACAAGCCAACAGATCAGAGCCCAGGTTTCTTTTGGATCCCAGCTCCAGTAACTTCCCCAGGCTTCATTGGCCCAAACGGCACCACTCACGATGCCAACGGTGAGCATCAAAAATCCGACGGTGATGGTTCTGTAGCTGAGGCTGTCCAGTTGTTCGTTCGTGCTGAACTGCACGGAGTGAAGCTGTATGACTCCACCTTCGGTTGTGGCAACAGCCCTGCGGTAACCACCGCTTCCGATGGAACTGCTTCTGAGTTCCAGGGCTTCTCCTCTGTCAGTGAACAGCACAGCCAGAGATAACAACGAGCCCACCAGCAGTGCGGCGTAGCTCACCATGATCACGCTCACGTGCATGACCAACCAACTGGAACGAAGCGCCGGCACAAGAGGGGCCGAATTCTGCAGCTGATCCGGAAGGGCAAAACTGGCGAATGCAATGCAACCAAGCCCCATTGGTGTTGCAGATGCCGCAACGATTGGCGATGGCCAGGCTCGCTCAACCAGCAATTGCGTGAGGGTGCAGGCCCAGGCCAGGAAGCAGAGCGATTCGTAGAGGTTGCTGATCGGAAAATGGCCGGATTCCCACCAGCGCAAAACCAGTTGTGCCGTCAGCAGAAGATTGGCCACCGCAACGAGGAGTTGCACAGCGCCAGTGCGCTGGGTGGCGGATACCGACCAGAAGGCGATGGGCATCGCCAGCAACAGCAACACGAATGCACCGAAGCCGAGGCCGGTCACCAGATCAAACGGGAGGCTCAGCAACACGTCTGTGAAACACGGTTTTAATTCTGCCGGAATGCATCAGCGACTGGCTTGTCGCAGTAACAGCCCTCCACCTCCCAGAGAAAGCAGAATCGGCATCCATGCCGCCAGCACTGGCTGCATGGTGCCTTTTACTCCCAGGGAACTGAAGCTGAAGCCCACCACGTAGTAAATGCAGATGATCCCCAGGGCGAGCACAAACGAGAAACTCCGGCTCGTGCGGTAACTGGGAAGACAACCCAGCGTGGCTCCAAAGAGCCCGAACACCAGACAGGTGAGCGGCACGGTGAATTTCTCCTGAATGCGCACCTGAATCTTGCGGGCGTCTTTGATGCTCCCTGCTTCCAGGTACAACCGTTCCGCCTGAATGGCTTCGGCAACGGTCATGTTCACAGCGTCTTTCTCCACTGCTGCCAGGCGAAGTGGACCTGATCCCAGTGGATAGACGTAACGGTCGAAGCCGACCTTTGTGGAGCTTCCGTTGGGGTTGAGGGTGAGAATCTGACCATCGAAAAAGTCCCAGCTGGCCTGCTTTTCGTTCCAGGTGGCTTTTTCCGCCATCAACATCTGGGTGAAGTCAGCACGGGTGAAGTCGAGAACCGTCACATCCCGCATTTCTCCTTTTTCAAACCGCCGTGAATAAAACAACTGCGTGAGCCCACGCCGGGAGTCTTCATCAGCCGCGCCGCTGCGGATGCCGAAACGCGGGTAAATGATGTCCTTCCCTGTTTCCGAAGCAAGCGACCGTCCCAGTGCCCGTCGAAGAGAGGCCTCCGCGTAGCGCTCACTGCGCGGAACCACAACGTCGTTCAGCACGAAGCTGAACACGGTCATCACCAGCGACAGGGCAAGTGCCGCTGAAATCATCCTGACGGTGGTGACCCCAAGACTGCGCAGAGCAGTCAGCTCGCTGTTGGAGGACAGCCTGGTGAACACAAACAGGGAGGCCATCAGTGTTCCGATCGGCACCGAGAAGGCCAGCCAGCGGGGAATGCTGAGGATCAGAACCTGAGCCGCAATGCTGACGGGCAGATTTTTATCAACGATTTTGCGAATCAGTTCCAACATCACGCCGCCGGTCAGCAGCAGCAACGTGAACAACACGATGAAGAACAGCAGCGGCCCCAGAAGCTCCTTCAGCAACCAACGGTCGAGCAGGGGCAGGCGCATCCAGGTGGCGCGTCGAATCCTGTTGATCACAGTTGAAAAGCCTCCCCCAGGTAATACCGACGCACCAGTGGGTCATGGGCCACGTCCTGGGACAGGCCGCTGGCAAGGATGGAGCCTTCAGTGAGGATGTAGGAGCGGTCTGTGCTGGCCAGGGTTTCTCGAACGTTGTGGTCGGTGATCAGGATGCCCATGCCGCGGCCACGCAGCTTCTGAATCAATGCCTGAAGATCCGCCACAGCCAGAGGATCCACTCCGGCGAAAGGTTCATCAAGCAGGAGATAACGCGGTCCTTCCGAGCCCACGGCAAGGGCACGCGCAACCTCGCAACGGCGCCGCTCGCCACCTGAGAGCTGGTAACCCCGTCGATCAACGAAAGCGGAAAGCTGAAAATCCTCAATCAGCTCATCGCGTCGTTCCACTCGATCCGAGCGATTGAGACCGGTCTGCTCAAGGGCGACATCAAGGTTTTCTCGCACGCTGAGCTGGCGAAAAACACTGGGCTCCTGGGGCAGATAGCCGAGCCCTAAACATGCCCTCTGAGGCATTGGCAGATTCTCCACATCACGGCCATCCATCACCACCTGTCCTGCATCGGGTCGCAGCAGACCGATCACGAGGTTGAACGTTGTGGTCTTACCGGCACCGTTGGGGCCCAGCAGTCCGACAACCTCACCTTCATTGAGATCGAGATTCACCGCGTTCACCAGCCGGCGACCCCCCAGGCTGATGGAAACGTCCTTGAGAGCAAGACTCATGGTGTGACGGAGGCACCGGGATCCTGAAGAGTCCAGCTGCTGATCACCTGATCGCCGGCTCCCGTTGTCGCAAGGGTTCGTTGTTCATCAAGCAGAACCGTGACCTGATCGGCGCGAAGAGTGTGACCGTCGGTTTGCACGACATCAACATCGCCACTCAGGACAATGCGCTGCTCCCTGCTGAAGTACTGAGCCTGACGCCCTGTGGCCACGAGCCCGCGATCGGCATGCACAAGGCGCACGTTCCCACTGGCTGTGATCACACCAGTGCCGCTGTTGGCGGACTGCTGATCCGATTCGATTGTGAGCAGTCCAGCCTGGGCCGTTTCCGTCGGAGCCTCATCAATCTGGGCATGTACAGCCGCAGGTGACACCACCAGCAGAAGTGGAAGCCAGAGGCGCATCAACATCAATTTCAGCCCCGGCACCACTGCAAACAACGCCATAGATCTGCCGAGACTACCGGCGGTTCAGCCCTTGAGATGAAGAACGGGGACAGTGCACTCCTCAGGGTCACGCTCCTGCTGAAGCGCTGTGAGACGAGAGTGGACACAACGGCACAAGCTGTCGAGATCAAGCCCCAGATCCGGTGTGCCAGGCCGCTGCAGACGACCCAGCGCTTCCCCGAAAAGGATGGTGGCTCCACGATTGTTGCCTCGCTGCAGATGGAGCTGAGCAACAGCCACCTGCAGGATCCCCTGAAGGCTGCGGCGCTCAGGGTCAACCGTTTCATGCCAGAGCTCCTCAAACACGTCGTGAGCGGCGTACCACTCCTGCGTGTTGAAAAGCTCAATGGCCTGTTCAAAGCGGGGATCCGCCTCTGGCATCAACGTTTTGCCTTTGCTGGCTTTTTCCCTGGAAGTTTTCTGAGGCGAATCGATTCGGGTGTCACCTCCAGCATTTCATCAGGACCGATGTATTCCAGAGCGCGCTCCAGCGTCATCTGCACTGGGGCCTGCAAGGTGTCGAGTTCATCCGCACCAGCCGATCGCATGTTGGTGAGCTGCTTGGTTTTGCAGACGTTGATCTCCAGGTCCTGCGGGCGGTTGTATTCGCCGATGATCATGCCCTTGTAAACCTTGGTTCCCGGGCTGATGAAGAACTGACCGCGATCTTCGGCGTTCTTGAGGGCATAGAAGGTTGCTGTCCCCTCCTCGAAAGCAATCAGAACACCATTGCGACGGGTGTCGAAGTCGCCCAGCATCGGACGGTATTCGTGGAAGGAATGGCTCATGATTCCTTCTCCGCGGGTCGCGCGGATGAATTCCCCACGGAAACCGATCAGGCCGCGGGATGGAACGATGAATTCCAGCTGCGTTCTCCCGTCCGCACTGGTTTCCATGTTCTGCATTTCTCCCTTGCGTGTTCCGAGTTTCTCGATGCAGCTGCCCACCGCTTCCTCCGGAACATCCATCACCAGTGTTTCGACAGGTTCACAGGGGGTTCCATCGATGGTGCGGAAGATCACCTGCGGCTGGGACACCTGGAATTCATAGCCCTCACGACGCATGGTCTCGATGAGGATGCCGAGGTGCAGTTCGCCCCGTCCGCTCACGGCGAATCGATCAGGGGAGTCGGTGTCTTCCACGCGCAAGGCCACGTTGGTGAGCAATTCCCGCTGCAGACGGTCGCGGACCTGGCGGCTGGTGACGAACTTGCCCTCCTTGCCCGCAAAGGGGGAGTCGTTGACCACGAAGGTCATCTGAAGGGTGGGCTCGTCCACCTTGATCAGCGGAAGGGCCGTGGGTTGATCGAGGCAGGCAATGGTCTCTCCGATGTTGACGTCGTCAAAACCGGCCACTGCAACGAGATCACCGGCTGAAGCCTGTTCAATCTCCACTCTCTGGAGACCTTCAAATCCCAGCAGCTTGCTGATCCGACCCTTCTTGACGCTGCCATCGTCCTTGATCAGGGCAGCGCTCTGTCCGGCTTTGATCACACCGTTGTGAACGCGGCCGATGATGATGCGTCCGAGGAAGTCGGAGTAATCCAGCGTGGTGATCTGAAGCTGAAGGGGCTTTTCCGGATCGCCGACCGGGGGCGGAACATGCCGCAGGATCGCGTCGAACAGCGGACGCATGTTGTCGCTGTCGGTTTTCATGTCCGGCTTGGCGAAGCCACCCAGGCCGCTGCCGAACAGGTAGGGGAAATCGCACTGATCGTCGTCGGCACCGAGTTCGATGAACAGATCCAGAACCTTGTCCACCGCGGTTTCCGGATCAACACGGGCGCGATCGATTTTGTTGACGAAGATGATCGGTCGCAGTCCCTGTTCAAGTGCTTTCTTGAGCACAAAACGGGTCTGGGGCATCGGCCCTTCGTTGGCGTCAACAATCAGAAGGCACCCATCCACCATGCCGAGCACCCGCTCCACCTCACCGCCGAAGTCGGCGTGGCCGGGTGTGTCAACGATGTTGATGCGGGTGTCGTTGTAGGTGACAGCGGTGTTCTTCGACAGGATCGTGATTCCCCGCTCACGTTCCAGGTCGTTTGAATCCATCACGCAGGTGGGAACCGCTTCGTTGTCCCGGAAGATGCCCGACTGCGCCAGCAGCGAGTCGACCAGGGTTGTTTTGCCATGGTCAACGTGGGCGATGATCGCGATGTTGCGAATCGCCTTTTGCTGGGCGCTCATACGGGCTGATCGTTAGAAATTGTGATGACGCCCAATGGCGCGTGCTGCAGGTTATCTCAACGTGAGATCCGACTAGTGCAGGCAAGACACTTGACAATCAAGCCCCGGCAATCCATGCGCTGAGGTTTTGATTCGCGGCACCGTTCAGGAACCGCGTCTGGCGAAACGACGCGCCGCTTCGAATGACCGCAGAGCATCAGCTGTGCCCTCAAAGCGCCAGTGCCATGGTTCGTAGAGCACCCCCTGGCTGTTGCCTGCAGGGAACGACAGCACGAAGTGATATCGGGCTGCATGGTCCTGCAGCCAGAGGAAGGCTTCAGTCTGTTCAAACGACTGGGAGAGGTTGGTCTCGGGTGCCCAGCCATCACCGAGATCAACGGCATAGCCAGTGCTGTGTTCGGAATATCCCGGTGGAGCTGAAACACGGGCCCGCTCCTCGGGCGTCTGATTCCGTTCCGAGGCCACCTCGAAGAAGATTTCCTCCTGCAGGTCCAGGGAGCGGAATCCACTGAGCAGTCTCAGGTCGATCCCATCGGACATCGCGGCGGCCATCATCGCGTCGAGTGCCTCCGCTGCATCGATATGGAGCTCGATGCCCGGTTGAAAGGTGATCCGTTCATCCAGATCCGCTTCCCGATAGGGAAAGTGGCCCAGTAAGCGGCCGTCCGCATCTGGTCGCTCACGAAAGCCCTCGATCTCCAGATCAACGATGGATTGTCTGGACGTCAGAAGGTCCGGAACGGTGGCGACACCAACCACCACCACGGCGATGGTCGCGGCAAGCAGCAGACCTCTTCCACGCCCTTTGCTCGCGGGGTTGCTGCGAGCGGATCTGGACCGCCGCGCAACGGGGATGTCCTCCTTGATTTTCCGGCGCGCGGAGGAGGCGCGAACCACGATCCTGATGCGTGTTGTTTCGATCGTAAGGCTGGGTGCCAGAGAGCTCCACACTCGACTACAACTGAGTGGTAGCTTCAAAAATCACCCCAGCGGAGACAGGCTGAGATGTTGCGTGTTGCAGTTGTCGGGGGCGGTCCCAGCGGATCCTGTGCCGCTGAAATTCTGGCCAAGGCCGGCATTGAGACCTGGTTGTTCGAACGAAAGCTCGACAACGCCAAACCCTGCGGAGGGGCAATCCCTCTGTGCATGGTTGAAGAGTTTGAGCTTCCGGACGACATCATCGACCGCAAGGTTCGCAACATGCGGATGATCTCCCCCTCCAACCGGGAGGTCGACATCAGGCTTGATCCTCTGGGCTACGACGAAAACGCCTACATCGGTATGTGTCGCCGCGAGGTGTTCGACGCCTTTCTGCGCAACCGTGCCGCCGATCTGGGCACCACCCTGGTGAATGGTCTGGTTCAGAAAATCGACACCGGCTCCAACCGCCAGGGTCCTTACACCCTCCATTACGCGGATTACAGCTCCGGCGGACCCACCGGTGAAGCCAAGACCCTTGAAGTGGATCTGATCATCGGGGCGGACGGAGCGAATTCACGGGTTGCCAAGGCCATGGATGCCGGCGACTACAACGTGGCGATTGCTTTTCAGGAGCGGATCAAACTGCCGGCTGAGGAGATGACCTATTACGAGGATCTGGCGGAGATGTACGTCGGTACAGACGTCTCGCCCGATTTTTATGCCTGGGTCTTTCCCAAGTTCGACCACGTCGCGGTTGGCACGGGAACGATGCAACAGAACCAGAGCCTGATCAAGGGTCTGCAGCGCGGCATCCGTGAAAGGGCCAACAAGCGGCTGTTCAAGGGCGAAGTGATCAAGGTGGAGGCCCATCCGATCCCTGAGCACCCACGCCCGAGACGTGTCGTCGGACGCATGGCACTGGTGGGTGATGCCGCCGGCTACGTCACCAAGAGCTCCGGTGAAGGCATTTATTTCGCTGCAAAGAGTGGGCGGATGGCAGCGGAGGCCATCGTTGAAATTTCCAGAAACGGCTCTGTCGTTCCCACCGAGAAGCAAATCAAATCGACTTACCTCAGGCGCTGGGACCGTAAATACGGTGCCACCTACACCGTGCTCGACATCCTCCAGAGGATTTTCTATCGAAACGATGCAGCCCGCGAAGCCTTCGTTGAGATGTGCGATGACCGCGACGTGCAGAAACTGACGTTTGACAGCTACCTGTACAAGAGGGTGGTGATGATGAACCCCTGGCAGCAGGTGAAGCTCACGCTTCGAACCTTCGCGAGCCTTGTGCGTGGCACGGCCCTGGCACCCTCGAGATACACCCCTGTCCCATCAGCCGTGGGTCGCTCCGATGGTGATTTCCTGGCTGAAGAAGCTGCCCAGGCCGTGAAGACGCAGGCCAAGAAAGATGAGAAGGCCGGCGTCAGCTGACATCGGCCTTCTCGGAACTACCTGTTTTTTTCCATGGCAGCTCCTGCTGCCTCTTTCAACCGCTCGATGCCTCGCTCCAGGTTGCGACCCGGAGCGGTTTCCTTCTTGGTGGTGGACCAGACATTGATCGCGTAGATCAGGGAGCCAGCGATCAGGAGCGCAGCAACGACCGTTGCCAAACCACTGCTTCCCTGGCGGATCACCACTGGTTGCTGCTGAACCTGAGGTTGCTGGTCTGCGCCAGAGCGTTGATCTTCAGTCACTAAAAAAGCAACAGGGCATTGACGGGATAGCTGTATCCGACCCGTGCGTCAGCGTTCAGCCCTGAATCAGATCGAATTGTCCCAGCACGCTGGCCTGATTGCGTAAAACCGCCAACAGATTCAGGCGATTGCGACGCAGATCAGGATCTTCGGCCATCACCATCACGCTGTTTTCGCCATCGAAGAACGACTCAAGAACAGGAGTGGCCTGAACCAGTGCTTCCGAAAGGTCGGCGTATCGCCGTTCCGATGCCATGGGCCCGAGATTCTTCAGAACATCGAACATCGCCTGTTCACTGCTGGATTCGAAACGCTCTGGATCCACAAGTCCTTCTGCAGCGAGGGGCTGATCATCAAGATCTGCCTTGGCGGCCAGACGGGCCGCCCGTTGCACAACAGCCTGCACTTTCTCCAGCCGATTGCTCTGACGCAGGCTGGATAACAGCTGAATCCTGTCCTGGACATCGATCGGATCAACCAGGAGTCGTTCGGGATCGATCGTTTCCCCGGCCACAGCCTGCACAAGATCAGGCGCATGACCGTCTTCTTCCAGCTGTGAAACGACCCTCTGGCGCAGCAACAGGGTCAGATCCTCGAGGAGCTGGGTGCGATCAACTCCGAACGCCGGGAACCGATCAGCCCACTCATCCACGGTGTGCGTGAGCAGCTGCTGAAGGTTCATCCTCCAGCCACGGTTCCAGAGAATCAGCATCACACCGTTTCCGGCACGTCGCAGGGCATAGGGATCGGACGACCCAGTGGGTCGCTCGCCCTTGGCGTAAATGCTGAGCAGCAGCTCCAGACGCTCGGCCAGGGCGACCACGGCGCCGGCATCGCTGCTCGGCAGACGATCGCCAGCTCCGCGGGGGAGATAGTGCTCAACCACCGCCAGAGCGGTTTCCCGCGATTCCCCCTCCTCCAGCAGATACTTCCCTCCCATCAACCCCTGGAGCTCCGGGAATTCACCCACCATCTGGCTCACCAGATCGTGCTTGCACAGATGGGCTGCGCGGACTGCTGCGTCGTTCTGAGTCGAGTCGAGTGTGAGCTGCTCCAGCAGCAACCGGGTGATCCGCTCGATCCGTTCACACCGATCACGAAGACTGCCGAGACCTTCAGCAAAGGTGACCCGAGCCAGAGCGTCGCGGCGATCTTCGCTCGGCTGTCGTCGATCGACACCGAGAAAAAACTCGGCATCGGCAAGACGGGCGCCCAGCACCCTTTCATTGCCGCGGGTGATCAGATCAGATGCTGCTTCGAGGCCGTTGCCCACCACCAGAAATTCAGGACGCAGCACTCCAGAGGCATCAAGCTGAAGTGGATCAGCGTCAGCATCGGCCAGCTCAAGGGGCACATACCGCTGATGGGCCTGCATCACTGTGCTGATCACCTCCGGCGGCAGTCCGAGATATCGATCGGCGATGCGTCCCTGCAGGATCCTCGGGGACTCGACCAGATCGACCAGCTCCCTGAACAGCTTCGGTGGACAATCCGGGCGAGCCTCAAGACGCTCAGAAGCTGCATCGATGGCTTCCCGGATCACCGTTGATCGACGCTGGCGGTCAACAATCACCCCCGCAGCTTCCAGCGTGGGCAGATACTGATCTGCTCCGGAGATCTCCAGGGGTGTATCGCTGCGCAGGCGATGGCCACGGCTGATGCGGCCACTCCTCAAGGGTGGGTCGGCATCGTTCAGTTCCACGGGGATGAGCGAATTACCCAGAAGGGCAACCAGCCAGCGAATCGGGCGGCTGAATCTCTGAGTCCCGCAGCCCCAGCGCATGAACCGACGGCCCTGCAGGGAATTGATCCAGGCGGGGATCATCGTCTGCAACAGCTCTGTGCTGGGCTGCCCTGGCGTGTGAACAGTGGCGAAAACGCAGGGTCCCTTTGGAGTGTCGCGAACCTCCAGCGATTCAGGCGGCACTCCGCAGCGTTTGGCGAAGCCGGTGGCTGCCGGGGTCGGGACACCCTCTTTGAACGCCTGGGAGGCCGGAGGCCCCTTGCGTTCCTCGGTCAGATCGGGTTGACGATCCTCCAGGGCATCGACACTCACCACGAGACGCCGCGGCGTGCCCATGATCTGCACCTCTCCATGGTTGAGGCGCTGCTCCTTCAGATCCCTCGCAACAACACTCTTGAGCTGCTCGAGGGCCTGGCCGGCGAAATCAGCCGGAAGCTCCTCGGTACCGATCTCAAGAAGAAAGGTGGCAGTCACGCCGTCAACACAACCGCGGGCGACTGTATTGGAAGCCGTTTCGCTACCTTCAATTGACTCCTTCTTATCAGGGTGAGCCAAGGCTCTGTGGCAGCGACAGACAACATCAATCAGACCCTCCCCAAAGCTGAACAGCGCAAGCTCGATAGCACCCACCTGCGCGATCCGCTGCTGACGGAACTCGGCAATGAAGAGATCCGCTTCACCGAAGATGCGGTGCAGCTACTGAAGTTTCACGGCAGCTACCAGCAGAACCACCGCGAATTGCGCAAGTCCGACAAGGTGCGCTGCTGGCAGATGATGCTGCGTCTGCGCAACCCCGGAGGTCGGGTTCCCGCGCAGCTCTTCATTGCCCTTGATGATCTGTCCAATCGACTGGGCGACGGCACGCTCCGAGCCACCACCCGACAGGCCTTCCAGATGCACGGCATCCCCAAGGCCGATCTGAAGGAGGTGGTTGGAACCATCATCCGCAATCTTGGCTCCACCCTGGCGGCATGCGGTGACATCAACCGCAATGTGATGGCACCGCCTGCACCCTTTGAGAAGGGTGGCTACCCGGCGGCTCGTCAACTGGCCGACGACATTGCTGATCTGCTCAGTCCGGAAGCGGCGGAAGGCTCGTATCTCGACATGTGGGTCGATGGTGATCTGAGCTATCGGTTCAAGCCTTCCAAAGCGGTGCGTCAGGCCCGCCAGCGGCAGTCACAGGGTGGTGTGTTCTCCGGAAGCACGGATGAACCTCTGTACGGCGACACCTATCTGCCCAGAAAGTTCAAGGTGGCTGTCACGGTTCCTGGAGATAACTCCGTGGACCTGCTGACCCAGGACATCGGTCTTGTGGTGTTCACAGACCCTTCCGGAACGCTGCGGGGATGCAACGTCTACGTCGGTGGCGGTATGGGACGGACCCATAACAAGGAGGAGACGTTCGCGAGAACCGCAGACCCGCTCGGCTATGTGAAGGCTGCCGACATCCTCGATGTGTGCCAGGCGATCCTCGCGCTTCAACGCGACCACGGGGACAGGGAGGTTCGCAAGCACGCCCGCATGAAGTACCTGCTCCATGACCGGGGGATCCAGTGGTTCCGGGAGATTCTCCAGAAGGATTACTTCCATGGTGAGCTCAGGGGATTGCGCACCGAGCCCAAACCGAAGTTGCTTGATTACCTCGGCTGGCACCGCCAGAAGGCGGGTCTCTGGTTCGTCGGTTTGCCCCTGATGTGCGGACGTCTGGAAGGTGAACTGAAAAAAGGCCTCCGCCATCTGGTTGAGACCTATCAACTGGAGATCCGGCTGACTGCGAACCAGGATCTGCTTCTCTGCAACATCGGCACCGCCCAGCGGGCCACCATTCGGGAAGCGCTCAGCGCGCTGGGGTTTGATGTTGCTGTCGAACCTTCCCCGCTGGCCCGGCATGCGATCGCCTGTCCGGCTTTGCCCACCTGCGGCCTGGCGATCACCGAATCAGAGCGGATCCTGCCCGATGTGATCGATCGGCTGGATGCCCAGTTACGCCGTCTTGAGATCGAGAAGTCGCTTCTGGTGCGCATGACCGGATGTCCCAATGGCTGTGCCAGGCCGTA
This sequence comes from uncultured Synechococcus sp., assembly GCA_913050565.1. Lineage (GTDB taxonomy): Bacteria > Cyanobacteriota > Cyanobacteriia > PCC-6307 > Cyanobiaceae > Parasynechococcus. The sequence continues at coordinate 5,247 of CAJWZW010000035.1, read as the reverse complement.
CATGGCAGAACTCGGATTGGTGGGAAACGGCCTCAATCAGTACCAGCTCTGGCTTGGTGGTACTCCGAACCTGCAGCGGCTGGCTCGTCCGTACCTGGAGAAGCTCCCCCTCGATGATCTGGAGAAGCGGCTTGAACCCCTGCTGATCAGCTGGAAATCGGCCGGTGGTCGCCGCAGCTTCGGAGATCACATCGAAAAACTTGGCGATCAGGCCGTCAACGAGCTGTTGTCCGCTTCCGCGTAGATCGCCGTTGATTGTCCGGTTTTCCAGGCCCAGAGCTGGTCACCATGGCTGAAGTGCCACCACTCGTTGGGGTGCTGAGCGAAACCGGCTTCGCCCATCACTGATCGCAACAGGCAGCGTCGCCCATGCCAGATCGCCTGGTCGCTTCCTTCAGCTGCTTTGTGGAAATGGTCAGGCTCTGAAATCACATTGATCGCATCAATCATTCCGCCCATGAACAGGGGCGTTCCATCACGGGCCGAAGCAAGGGTGAGGTCCACCGCTCCGCCGGTGCTGTGGGGAGGTGGCGTAGCTGGATTACGGCTTGGTTCAGCCCAGAAACGACTCACCGCTTCACGGACGCCATGCATCGCTTCGGCATCATCGCGATCCACCCCACAACGCTGTGCCTCCTGATCAACAGAGAACTCCACCATGAAGGCCTGAACCGCCACGGGTCTCCAGGCATCAAAGATGGCAAGGCGCAGTTCGGGATGGCGTTGCTGAAGAGACTGCTCGGCCTTCAGCAGACGTCGGACAACACCGGAACGCAGACGAAAGGGATCCGCATCAGGGCCATAGGGGGCGCCGACCGAGACATAGGGGTGTGGTTCCAGCCGCAGCAGCTTCAAAGGCAGAGGCTGCAGAGGTTCATCGCAATCCAAGATCGGGCGATCACTCCAGGGACGCATGACCAGCGATCGGACGTTCGCATCTTTCCACAGGTTCAGTTCAGCGGCGTCCCCCCGCTCAACCGACGCTGCTGATCCTCCAGCTGCTGTTTGAGCAGGCCGTGATCGGCAAGATCAGGGTCTCGCTCCATCAGATCCTTGGCCGCCGAGCGGGCGTCTTCAAGAACAGCACCGTCATCGGCAAGGCTGGCCAGTGCCAGATCAGGCAAACCGGACTGGCGGGTTCCAAGCACCTGCCCGGGACCCCGCAGACGCAGGTCCATCTCCGCAATCTCAAAGCCATCGGTGGAGCGCACCAGCACATCGAGCCGCTGACGGGCCTGGGGATTGTCACTCCCGTTGATCAGCAGGCAGTGGGATGCCGCGGCACCACGGCCGACACGCCCCCGCAGCTGATGCAGCTGCGCCAGACCGAAACGCTCCGCGTGATCGATCACCATCACGCTGGCCTCGGGAACATCAACACCCACCTCAACCACCGTCGTGGACACCAGCACCTGGCTGCGGCCCGAAGCAAAGTCCCCGAGAACCTGTTGCTTCTCCGCACTGCTGAGCCTGCCGTGCAACAAACCCACCGCCATCTCAGGGAAGACATCGGAGGCCAGCTCCGCATGCACATCAACAGCCGAACGCAGGTCGAGTTTTTCGGATTCCTCCACCAGCGGCAGAACCACGTAGGCCCGCTGGCCAAGAAACACCTCCTCACGGATCAGCTCGTAAGCCTTCTCCCTTTTGGATGCCGACAGCATCCGCGTGCGGATCGGAGTCCGACCGGGGGGCAATTCATCGATCTGGCTCACATCAAGATCGCCATGCAGCGACAACGCCAGAGTTCGGGGAATCGGTGTGGCGGTCATGGTCAGCAGATGGGGCTGCAGGCCCTTGTTGAGCAACCTGTCGCGCTGATGCACCCCGAACCGATGCTGTTCATCCACAACCACCAGCCCCAGTCTTGAGAACACGACGGGGTCCTCCAGCAGTGCATGGGTCCCCACCAGAACATTCAGGTTGCCGTTGGCGAGATCATCCAGCAGCTGACGTCGCTTCGGTTTCGGTGTGGAGCCGGTCAGCAGTTCAACGCTCACATGCAGCTGCGGCAGCCACTGGCAGAGGTTGCGGTAGTGCTGTTCCGCCAACACCTCAGTGGGAGCCATCAAGGCCCCCTGCCATCCGGCACTGATCGTGCTGAGCAACGCTGCGATCGCCACAACGGTTTTGCCGGAGCCCACATCACCCTGCACCAGGCGGGCCATGGGTTCAGGGCGCTGCAGATCCGCCTGAATTTCGGCGAACACCCGTTGCTGCGCCGCGGTGAAGGCAAAGGGAAGCAGAGCGAGAAACTCCGCCACCAGACCTGCGGCCGGAGAGGTCGGATCCAGCTGCGGTGAAGGGCGCTGACGCAGATCCCTGCGGCGTCCGAGAAGACCGAGCTGAAGCAGCAGGAACTCATCGAAAACCAGCCGTCGTCGCGCCTGGTCCAGAGCCATCCGGTCGTCTGGGGCATGCAAGTTCTTCAGAGCCTCGCTGCAGCTGATCAGATCCCATGCCTTCATCTCGTGGACGCTGAGGGGCTCAGGCCAGTCGCCGGCAAGCGGCAGAACCTGATCGAGAAGCTGGCGGAAGCGGTCGGAGGCAACACCTTCCGTCAGCGGATAAACCGGTAACAGTCGCCCGATGCTGCGGGAGCGAACCGGTGCGTCGCTGCTTTCGAGAACCTCGATCAGAGGGTCCTGGAAGGTGAGGCCGTAGCCACCGTCCTTGACCAGACCGCTGACGGCGACCGTTGCTCCCATCGGATACAACCGCTGCTGACCTTTCAGATAGGCCGTTGAACTGAAACGTCGTCCAGCCAGAAAACGACTGACTTTGATTCGACCTGTCGGATCCTGGAGCTGCAACTCAAGGATGGCGAGATTGGGATTACGGGGGCTGACGAATCCATTGCAGCGTCGGATCGTGGCCACGATCGTCGCCGTTTCCCCTGGCTCGAGAGCCTCAATCCGACGACGGGTCGCGTAATCGACGTGGTCCCTCGGATAGTGCTTCAGCAGATCCCGAACCAGAAGCAGCCCGATGGACGCCAGTCGTGCCGCCAGTTTGGGGCCGACCCCTTGAAGTTGAGTCAGGCCACTGTCGAGGGAGAGTGGCCTCGGGGTGGAGCCTTGTTCCGGTTTTTTGAGTTTCAGTCGCGGCGGAGCCATCGGTGCCGAGGGCTCCAGGCGATGGCGCAGTTCGTGCAGCCACTGGCGTGTCTCGGACACCAGCCTGCGGCGACCTGATCCGTCCAGATCTGCGTAGCCGTCGAAACGCTCCTTCAGTCGCGCAAGCCGTTCCGGAGCACCGAGTGGGAGAAGATTCTCCGGTGGCTGAGACAGCTGCTCCTGGAGGAAGCCGTCAAAACGCTGGCGACGACCCTGCAGGTTGGTGCAGCCACGGTCGTTCTCCAGAGTCAGTGCCTGCTGCAGTGGTTTCAGCCAGGCCAGCAACGCACGAAGCTGATCCTGGGTCAGTCCCCGTGCTTCTGGCTGCTGGGATCGGATGAACTCTGCCAAGGGGTAAGGGCCTCGCGATCCAGGCAGCGGCGCTCCCAATGGCGCTGCTGACGAACCATTTTGATCAGTTCCCGTTGCTGGTCGCGCAGCCGGCGCCTGGAACGTCGCAGGCGATGGCTGTCGAATTCCAGCTCACTGAACCGAATCAGAACACAGAGCAGATCCATCCCCTGATCAAGCTCGCCCATGGGTAGGGGCAACCTGAGCCGAAGAAGATTCGATGGAGCTGCCTGGGTTTCCATCTGTCCGTTGATCACCGCTTCCAGCAGATTCACCGGAAGAAGCGCCTGTGCCAGTCCGCTGCGCAACATCTGCACATTCACAGCGTGCGACAGATTGCGCAGTCGGCGTGCCAGAGCCAGGTCCATGCCATCCATCCACTGCAACAGGGCATCCGGCATTGTTGGAAGCAGGTGGTTGTCGACTGATGCGGAGACCGTCGACAGATCCGAGGCCTGGAGCTGGCCTGGATCGTTCTGTTGCTGAAGCGCTTCGCCAGCCAGCTCGAACAGCGATCGCAGAACATCCAGATCCGGCTGGTCGGTCTCGCTGCTTTCGGCACTGTCCGGAGTCGGAGACGACTGTGAGGGTGGGGGAGATGCAACCGTTTCGTCTGACTCAGGCCTGGTTGGGATGTAGCCAAACCGCTGAGGCTGATCCAGTGGTGGACGCAGACTGAGTTCCACGGATCCAGGCTGCGGGACTGCGGCTTCAGGAGGCTGGCCAGCCGTTGGATCGCTCTGATCGGCTGCATCCTGCAGGCCCTGGAGCATCTGCCGGCTGGCGCGGGCCTTACGCCGATGGTGTTCCCGCTGCATCTGGCCGGCCAGATGCATCTGCTGCTCGACTGTCAGCAGCACGGAGCAACGTTGTGTCAGTTGCTGAACGGCTGCATGAAAACCCTGACGCTTCGATTCGGGCATCCGGCTGAACCTCAGCGGATCCGATTCGGATATCAGTTGAAACAGGGACTGGCGCAGAGCGGGATCCAGTTCCTCCCGCAGGATCTGGAGATACAGCGCGGTCTCCCGATAAACGGCAATCGAACGAAGCCGGCACAGCTTCTGAAGGCGTGCCAGCTGTTCAACAGGATCATGGGCGGACAAAAAGTCCTGGTTCCGCACCGGAATCAGCCGGCCTGCATGGAGGCGACTTCGGCGGCGAAATCGTTTTCCTCGACTTCAATCCCTTCGCCGAGGGTGTAGCGCGTGAAGCGACGCACCTTGACGTTTTCACCGATCTTGCCTGCGGTCTGCTTGACCAGCTCCGCCACAGAGATCGAGCTGTCCTTGATGAAGGGCTGCTCCATCAGAGCCAGCTCCTTGAGACGTTTGTTGATCCGTCCCTCGACAATCTTCTCCTTCATCTGCTCGGGCTTGCCATCAAGGTCGTCGCGACCCATCTCGATGGCTTTCTCCCTTTCACGAATCTCCGCCGGGATCTCATCAGTGGTGACGTATTCCACCCCCGGGCAGGCTGCAACCTGCATGGAGACATCACGCAGCAGTTCCTGGAACATGTCGCCACGGGCGACGAAGTCGGTCTCGCAGTTGACTTCAATCAACACACCAACGCGAGCGCCTGTGTGGATGTAGCTGCCGATCGCACCTTCAGCGGCGGTGCGGCCCGACTTCTTCTCAGCGCTGGCGATGCCTTTCTGGCGCAGCCATTCAATGGCTTTTTCAGAATCGCCATCGGTTGCTGACAGAGCCTTTTTGCAGTCCATCATTCCCGCGCCGGTCTTGTCGCGGAGTTCTTTGACAAGCTTTGCGGATACGGC
>CAJWZW010000034.1 GCA_913050565.1 uncultured Synechococcus sp. | reverse complement strand
GGCCGCCGCGCCATTTGACCATGCGCTTCAGCTCCCTGCTCAAGGCCCTGCAAACAGGGGATGCGGGATTGCTCTGGAGCAATCCCGGTGCTGATCCGCTGCTGGAGGGCGCCGCCTCCCTTGAACTGGCCGCCGCGAATCAGCTCAGCTTTCTTGAGAAGGGAAACGCTCTTCAGATTCAGCTGGGACAGACCTGTGCGGGTGCTCTTCTGCTCCCCGATCAACAGGACCTGATTGATCGGGCCGGTGAACGCGGCATTGCCTTCGCCGTTTTCTCCGACCCGCGCCTGGCGTTTGCGGAAGCCCTGGACCAACTGGTGCCCCGCCACCGTCCCCCGGCCGAGATCCATCCAACAGCGGTGATCGATGAGCGGGCTGTGGTCGGTGCAGGCTCTGCGATCGGCCCGAGGGTGTGCATCGGCGCAGGCAGTCGCGTCGGCGCGAACTGTGTGCTGCATCCCGGAGTCGTGATTCACGACGGGGTCGTTGTGGGGGATGGCTGTGAGCTGCATGCCAATGCCGTCCTTTATCCGGGCACCTGTCTGGGTCGTGGTTGCGTGGTCAATGCCAATGCTGTTATCGGCTCGGAAGGGTTCGGTTTTGTCCCGACCGCCAAGGGTTGGCGGAAGATGCCACAAACCGGTCGGGTTGTGCTGGAGGATCAGGTTGAGCTGGGCAGCGGCAGCACCATTGACCGTCCTTCCGTCGGTGAAACCCGGGTTGGGGCCGGCACCAAGATCGACAACCTGGTGCAGATCGGCCACGGCGTGACCATTGGCCGCGGCTGCGCCTTCGCGGCTCAGGTTGGGATCGCCGGCGGAGCCCAGATCGGGAACGGGGTCATTCTCGCCGGCCAGGTTGGTGTGGGCAATCGTGTCGTTGTCGGTGATCGGGTGATCGCCAGCTCCAAGAGTGGTTTGCATGCCGATGTGGCCGCTGGCCAGGTGGTGAGTGGATTCCCTGCCATTCCCAACCGTCTCTGGCTCCGTTGTGCCAGCACCTTCAGCAAGCTGCCGGAGATGTCCAAGACACTGCGGGAGCTGACGCGGAACTCCCCTCAGTAGTCTCGGCTTCTCCACAGCCAACCCGGTTCGTCATGGCTCAGCACCGCGTCGTTCTGCTTCCCGGCGACGGCATCGGACCGGAAATCACCGACGTGGCTCGGCGGTTGCTGGAGGTGGTGAGTGACCGTCACCGGTTTGAACTTGTCTTTGAGGAACAACCGATCGGTGGCAGCGCCATCGATTCCACCGGTGAGCCTCTGCCCGCCAGCACCCTGGAAGCCTGTAAAGCTTCTGATGCTGTTCTGCTTGCTGCGATCGGCAGTCCGCGTTTTGACAGTCTTCCCCGTGAGAAGCGTCCGGAAACCGGGCTGCTGGGGCTGAGGGCAGGCATGGATCTGTTCGCCAACCTTCGTCCGGTCAAGATCGTTCCAGCCCTGATCGATGCCAGCAGCCTCAAGCGGGAGGTGATTGAGGGGGTGGACCTGATGGTGGTTCGTGAACTGACAGGCGGGATCTATTTCGGCCAGCCCAAGGGTCGTCTTGAGGCGGATGGTGACGAGCGCGGCTTCAACACGATGACCTACTCCGGTTCCGAGGTTGACCGCATCGCCAAGGTGGCCTTTGAAATCGCCGCCGAGCGTCGTGGTCGACTCTGTTCCGTCGACAAGGCCAATGTGCTCGATGTGAGTCAGCTCTGGCGGGATCGCGTCGATGCGATGGCCCCGGGCTATGGCGGGATTGAAGTCAGCCATATGTATGTGGACAACGCCGCCATGCAGCTGGTGCGTGATCCGCGTCAGTTCGATGTGTTGCTCACGGGAAACCTCTTCGGCGACATCCTCAGCGATGAGGCGGCGATGCTCACCGGTTCGATCGGCATGCTCCCTTCGGCATCGCTGGGCAGCGATGGACCTGGTCTGTTTGAGCCGGTTCATGGCTCAGCGCCTGATATCGCCGGTCAGGACAAGGCCAATCCCATGGCCATGGTGCTCTCCGCCGCAATGATGCTGCGAATCGGTCTGAAGCAGCCAGCAGCCGCTGATGCGCTTGAAAACGCTGTGGACCGGGTTCTGGCGGCTGGCTTCCGCACCGGTGATCTGATGGCGCAAGGCTGTACACAGCTGGGTTGTGAAGCCATGGGCCAGGAACTGTTAAAAGCTCTTTAACGAACGAATTGGTGAAAACGGACCCTGATCTGGCAAGATCGCCGGGCATCTTGTCCCTGCGTCGATGTCGAAGCGTCACCCGGTAGTCGCTGTAACCGGTTCTTCCGGTGCTGGAACCAGCACCGTCAAGCGCGCCTTCGAACACATCTTCGCTCGTGAAGGCATCACTCCTGCTGTTGTGGAAGGCGACAGCTACCACCGCTACGAGCGGATGCCGATGAAACAGGCCATGGCTGATGCCATGGCGAAAGGAGAGAATTTTTCCCATTTCGGTCCGGAAGCCAATCTTTTCGACAAGCTCGACGAGCTGTTCCGTACCTACGGCGAAACCGGTGCCGGACAGAAGCGCTACTACCTGCACAGTCCTGAAGAGGCCGCTGAGCACAACGCGCGCCTGGGCGTGAATCTCGAACCTGGTCAGTTCACACCCTGGGAAGACATCCCTTCAGGCACGGATGTTCTTTTCTACGAAGGTCTTCACGGTGGAGTGAAGGGTGTTGGTTACGACGTGGCTGATCTTGCTGATCTGCTTGTTGGTGTGGTGCCGATTGTCAACCTGGAATGGATCCAGAAGATTCACCGCGACAACGCTGAGCGTGGTTATTCCGCAGAGGCGATTGTGGACACGATTCTGCGCCGGATGCCTGATTACATCAACCACATCTGTCCGCAGTTCAGCAACACCGACATCAACTTTCAGCGGGTGCCCACGGTGGACACCTCCAACCCATTCATCTGCCGGAACATTCCAACCCCGGATGAAAGTTTCGTGATCATTCACTTCCGTAAAGGTGCACGGGAGAAGTGGGGAATCGACTTCAACTATCTGTTGAACATGATTCATGATTCCTTCATGTCCAGCCCCACCAGCATCGTGGTGAACGGAGGCAAGATGGGCTTCGCAATGGAATTGATCCTCACCCCGATCATTCACCGCATGATCGAAGAGAAGAAGAAGCTCAGCTGATCTGAAACGTCTCAGCGATTCATCTCTACAATCAGCCCATACAACTTGTGTGGGCTGATTTCTTCTGCAACCCCCTCATTTGAAATCAGTGGAGCTGCAGGCTCTCCGATTGCACCACGTTGGGATCGTATCGACAGCAGAGAGTTGATCGGGCTCGCAAGACGCGTGTACTTCAGTTACCTCTCAGACACTCTCAGTGCGCCCGAGCCGATCGGCGTTGTTGTTGACCTTGTCCAACAGGATGGGCGTGTTGTGTTTCATCCCCCTGTGCTCCTGCCGGAGGAGAATTTCGTGGGATTGGAACTGCTTCGAGCCCGTCATGCTCGCACCAGGAATCGATGGAAGGCTTGATCGCGCCGGCCTGGTTGATCGTTTTCGGTGCCTGTTTCGGCAGTTTCACCAATGTCGTTGTCTGGCGTTTACCCAGACAGGAATCCGTGGTGCACCCAGGCAGTCACTGCCCCAGGTGTGGACATGCGGTGCGTTGGCACGACAATCTTCCTGTGCTGGGCTGGGTTCTGCTTTCAGGTCGCTGCCGAGATTGCAGAGCTTCCATCAGTTGGCGTTACCCGGTTGTTGAATGTGGGAGTGCACTGCTGTGGCTCAGTGCGCACTGGATTGGCACCGGTGGAGGTGGTGACCTTCCCCTGAGTTTGCAGCCCTGGATCGGTTTGCCCCTGGTTGGTCTTCTTCTGCCTCTGGTCTTGATCGATCTTGATCACATGTGGTTGCCGGAATCCCTCTGCCGTTGGGGTGTTCTGCTGGGCCTGATGGTGAGTGTCAGTGGAGGGGTACCGGTCTTTGCTGATCACATGATCGGTGCAGTCCTCTCGCTGATGGCACTGGAGGCTCTCAGTGCCATCGCAGAGAGAGTCATCGGGCAACCAGCGCTGGGACTGGGAGATGCCAAGCTTGCTGCACTGGGTGGTGCATGGCTCGGACTGTTTGGAGTGTCCATTGCCATGGCCATTGCGGTTTTCAGTGGTGCGATTGTCGGCAGTCTCGGTCGATTGACCGGACGCCTGAAACCACGACAGGCATTTCCCTTCGGTCCTTACATCGCTCTCGGAATCTGGCTGGTCTGGCTGGCGGGACCGGACTGGTGGTGGGAACAATGGCTCGTGGTTCTGGGCGTCAGTCTTTGAACCGAACGTGGTGTCAAACGACGAAAACTAAAAACCTTGATTACTTCAGGTCTTGGTTCTTTGATCCATGGGCTATTCCGTTTGGTTTCAGAGCTGATTCAGACTGATTGAATTTCAGCCCGCAGCACTGAGAGCCTCTCCCCCTCCGAGACTGAATGCGCCACCTGCTTTGATGTTGGCCAGAAGCGTTCCATCCAGAAACTGCTGGTCCAGCAGAATGAGTGCTGCCGTGTTGGAGTCGGCGAGGCGTAATCGTTTCAGTACAAAGCGTGCTTCAGACTCTTCCTTCACCTGTTCTTCAATGAACCAGTCGAGCATTGCTGTTGCGGCGCGATCGCCAACTTGCTCAGATAAGGAATAGATGTTGTTGATCGATTCCGTAACCTGCTTCTCCATGGTGTAGACAGTGTTGAAAAGCTCCTGAACTGTTCGGAATTCGCGTTCCGGAGATTGAATCGTTGGTAGCTGAACTTCGCATTCACTGTCTACAAGATAAGCAATCATTTTTGAGGCATGGCCACGTTCCTCAATGCTTTTTTCGAGCATGTAGCCGGAAAAACCGATGAGATCTTTCTCGCGCAGCCATATGGACATGGCGAGGTAGGTGTGACTGGCCTGAAACTCAAGTGCTAAATGGTCATTGATGGCTGCAGTGTGGGATGTCATTGATAAAAACAACGCAACTTTTCTTCAGTTTAGACCATCGGGAGTTTTGACAACCGACCTGTCAGCTTTGAGGTGGAAATCATCAGTTGATTGATTACTTTGTCCGTTGCATGTGGTTTTCTTTGCTCTGTGCGCTGGACTCAATGTATCCAGCCAGCTGAATGAATTCTCTTCTGTCTTTCTCCCGTTTCCGATTGATTGATGGGTTCATGCATCGATTTTCAACGTTTGAATTTGTTCTTCTGCTTGATTGGTTGATTTCGTACCAGCCAGTGCAGTTCACTTTTCAATAAGACAATGCTTGATAGGGATTTCCGGGTTCTCGAAAATGCCTAAAAAACCGGTTGCCGATTCACTGAACTGTTGTTGTTTTGATGCGACTTGGTGTCCTGCAGAACACTTTCACCTGCATTAGGGATCCTGGGGATCCCTGTTTTGCGACCTGGAAATCCGAAAAGAATCAGTGCGTTACCCCGGTTTGTTTGGTTTGGGACGAACTTGTTTATGCAGAAACCGCATCGCTCGAGAAGAGCAAGCTCTTCTCGCGGTCTCTGTAGTTCTCAAGCTCACAAGGCGGAACAGGTTCAGTTGACCTGTTGAGGTGGCTTCGGCCATGCCGCAAGCTGTCCACGCCTCGGTGGCGCCCTGTCGATGACTACAGCTAAATTTTCAGTGTGAGGAAAAAATTCACCGGTTGGAAACAAGGACACAACCAGTGAGCTTTTGGACCCCCTGCCTTCGGCGGGGGTTTCTTTTTGTTCAGGCGACGCGGCTTGATCGGGAGTCTTCCGCCTCCGATCTCAGGAATCGCTTTCGCTGGGCTGACTCGTAACCGGTTTCAACGTTCTGATGGTCGACGTGATCGGATGCGCCTTCTTCAACCCCCCAAAGGAGGGGTTGGATCACTCTTCTGTTCATGTTGTCTGGTCCTTTATCTAGTTCGCGCGTCGTGGTCTCTCGGCCCATTCGCGTAACTCCAGTATCTCATGGAATGGAGACCAGCAGTCGGCCGGTCCTCAATGCGTCAATGAAGGACTCAGAATTTCTTCGCCAGCCGTGTCCTGGATATACACATCACAGGCCGCAAAATGCTTGCGAAACAATGAGGTTGTTGATGGGTAACCCGTAGATTTTTTACGTTAATTGCGGGGTTTCTTGATTCTTTCAGGCTTGATGTGCTCTTTGATGAATGTTTAAATACTCTCAAAAATTGTTAACTATTTGGCTTATTTTTCATTGCTTGCTGTGATGCCTTTCTCCACTCGTCCAGTGCCAGCTGTTGTTTGCTGCTTTATTTGCTTCTGTTTGATGCTGGGTTGCCCGCAGGCCTGAGTTGTCAGGTTGATGGCATCCTGAATAATCGCAATGGTTCGCTGCGCTTCTGCGTCGTTCTGACCAGGTATCGCAGTGCCGAACTTCCTTGAAGAGGGTAAGGGCCAATTATGAATAAAAAAGCTTGCAGATATTGCCTTTGTTCTGATCACTGCTCGAACTGAAAATGTCTGGTCCCAGTACTGAAAAAGCTTGTGCAAACGTCTTCTAGTAAGCGAGTTACAAGCACTCGTATATTTTGCTGGATAACGGCCTTGTGGCAATCTTGTCCTGGATAAAGAACAGGATGACGTCCTGCCTGTGATCAAGCAGAAAGTCACTGCTCCGCCATTCACCGATTTATCACCTCAACCCGTGACCGTATGAGTTTGTTCGACTGGTTTGCGGATCGACGCAAGGAGCAGTCCACCGGCAAGGTGATTCAGGAGCCCGATGATGGGGACGGTCTCTGGAGCAAATGTTCTGAATGCGGCCTTGTCGTCTATCTCAAAGACCTCAGGGCCAATGCCAGTGTCTGTGCGGGCTGCAGTCACCATCACCGGATCAACAGCAACGAACGCATTGCGGTGATTGCCGATCCAGGCAGTTTTGAACCTCTCAATGAGGAGCTCACTCCCACGGATCCGCTCGGGTTCAAGGATCGCCGCGCTTACGCCGATCGTCTTCGGGAAAGTCAGGCATCCACCGGTTTGAACGATGGTGTCGTCACGGGGCTCTGCCGGGTTGAAGGCCTGCCCCTGGCTCTGGCTGTGATGGATTTCCGCTTCATGGGCGGATCCATGGGGTCCGTTGTCGGCGAAAAAATCACCCGCCTGATCGAGGTGGCGACGGAAAAACGTCTGCCCTTGCTGATTGTCTGCGCTTCGGGTGGTGCCCGAATGCAGGAGGGGATGCTGAGTTTGATGCAGATGGCCAAGATCTCCGGTGCTCTGGAGCGCCACAGGGAATCTGAGTTGCTCTACATGCCTCTGCTGACGCATCCCACCACCGGTGGAGTCACTGCAAGCTTCGCGATGCTCGGCGACCTGATCCTGGCGGAACCCAAAGCCTTGATCGGCTTCGCTGGGCGTCGGGTGATTGAACAGACGCTTCGAGAAAAGCTGCCGGATGATTTCCAGACGGCTGAGTATCTGCAGGACAAGGGATTTGTGGACACCATCGTTCCCCGCAATCAGATGCGTGGAACGCTCGCCAGCCTCTTGCGTTTGCATGGTGCCCGGCCCATGGAGCTCGCCAGCGCATGATCAGATTTGTCTCGATCTTGGTTCTCAGCGTTCTGGTCTGGGTGCTGCCGGCCTCGGCTGGCCCCGTTGAATGGATTGAAGTCCCAGCGACTGAAGCTGGCCAGCAGTGGTGGGATCGTGGAAGCGTCCGGGACGATCGCCAGGGGTTGCGATCCGTTCTGAGCCGTTTCACGCCTGCGCCGACATCCGATGGAGAACAAGCTCCCGGTGAGCTTTATGTGATGCAGCTGGACTGTGCTCAGCAGCTCTATCGCGACAAACAGGTGAACGGCATCCCCCGCTTTCGTGCCAGCTGGCAGGCTGCAGGGGATGACGGGCTCATCAGCTCCGTGATTGAGGCTGTCTGCGACGAACCCCTGGCCGGCTGAGATGAGCGTTCAACCGATCGGTGTTGCCGTGGCCGGACTTGGTTTCGGTGAGAAGGTTCACCTCCCCGCCCTGGAAGCCTGTTCTGATCTCTGCTCTGCGGCGTTGTGGCACCCGCGTCGCCAACGACTGGATGAGGCCTGCCTTGCCCACGGTCTTGTCGGTTACGACGATTGGAACGCCCTTCTGAACGATCCCTCCGTTGAGGCTGTGGTGATCGCAACACCGCCGGCGCCACGGTTTGAATTGGCCCGTCGCGCTCTGGAGGCGGGCAAACATCTGTTTCTAGAGAAGCCCGTCGCCCTTTCCGCCGATCAGGCGAAGGAATTGCAGCGGCTTGCGATCGCGCGTGGCCTCTCCGTGGCCGTTGACTATGAGTACAGGGCCGTACCCCTGTTCATGCAGGCTGAACGGCTGCTGCGCTCAGGTGCTGTCGGTACCCCCTGGCTGGTGAAACTGGACTGGCTGATGGGCAGTCGTTCCGATCCCACTCGCGGTTGGAACTGGTATTCCCAGGCTGATCAGGGCGGAGGTGTGATCGGCGCCCTTGGAACCCATGCCTTCGACATGCTCGGATGGCTGATTGGTCCTGTTGCGTCAGTTCAGGCCCTGAACAGTGTGTCGATCAAGGATCGTCCCCATCCGGAGGGTGGCCTGGCACCTGTGGATGCTTTTGATGTCTCCCTGGTTCAGGCCAGCCTGGACTGGCAGGGCAGGCCGGATGTGCCGGTTCCCGCTCAGATCAGCCTCAGTTCAGTGTCTCGGAATGGTCGTGGTTTCTGTCTGGACATCACCGGCACCGATGGTTCTCTTCTGCTCAGCAGCAGCAATCAAAAGGACTATGTCCATGGTTTTGAGCTCCAGCATGCTCCGTTAGGTCAGGACTTCAGATCGGTTTCAGCGGACGTTGACCTCGCGTTTGCTGAAACCTGGAGTGATGGTCGAATCGCCCCCGTTGCAAGAGTTCTGGGATGGTGGGCTCAAAGCATCCGGAGTGGCAGGCCAATGGTCCCAGGCCTTGCCGAGGGGGTGCTGAGCCGTGATGCATGCGACCGAACTGAAGGCTCGCTTCCTCGCGCCTGACTGCATCAAATAATGCAATGCTTTTGTATTAATTTAGATAGTTGGTTGTATTTAAAGTGCCTGGACTCGGGAGTCTGGGTTGAAGAATTGCGTTTCTCTTAATCCTTAAAATGGCCCTGGCGGACTACACCTCGGAATTGATCGCCACAGCGAAGGCTCTTGCTGCTCCCGGCAAGGGGATTCTGGCTGTTGATGAATCCACCAAGACCATCGGAAAGCGTCTTGGTTCGATCGGCGTTGAGAACACCGAGGCCAACCGTCAGGCCTACAGAGGAATGTTGTTCACTGCAGCAGGTCTGGGTGACTTCATCAGCGGAGCAATTCTCTACGAAGAGACCCTGTTCCAGAACCATGCGGACGGTGAGCCCATGGTCAGCAAGCTGGGCAAGCTCGGCATCATTCCCGGCATCAAGGTTGACAAGGGCCTGAGACCCCTGGGCGGTGCCAATGCCGTCGAAACGCTCTGCACCGGACTGGATGGACTGGTCGAGCGTGCCGCCGATTACTACGCCCAGGGAGCCCGCTTCGCCAAGTGGCGCGCTGTGCTGCAGATCACTGCTGATGGAAGCCCTTCCGCCCTTTCCGTTCGTGAGAACGCCTGGGGCCTGGCCCGTTACGCACGTTCCGTTCAGGAGTCCGGCCTGGTGCCCATCGTCGAGCCTGAAATCCTGATGGACGGCAACCACAGCATCGAAACCACAGCTCGTATTCAGGAGCATGTGATTCAGGAGGTGTATCACGCTTGCCACGCCAACGGTGTTCTGCTCGAAGGCACGCTTCTGAAGCCTTCCATGACCGTTCAAGGGGCTGATTGTGCCGAGAAGGCCGATCCCGCAAAGGTTGCTGCCATGACGGTGAGAACCCTCGAGCGCAGCGTGCCCGCCAGCGTTCCCGGCATCGTGTTCCTCTCCGGCGGACTGAGCGAAGAGGCTGCTTCGGTCTACCTCAACCACATGAACAGCATCGAGCGCAAAGCCAAGTGGAATCTGGGCTTCTCCTACGGCCGGGCCCTTCAGCACTCCTGCCTCAAGGGCTGGGCTGGTTCCAACGTGGAAGCAGGACAGAAGGCTCTGCTTGCAAGAGCTCAGGCCAATTCAGAGGCTTCACGCGGTCAATACGTGCCCGGATCCCAGCCCTCATCCGATGAGCAGCTGTTCGTCGCCGGTTACACCTACTGATTCCGACATCACCAGGCCTTGTTGTTCTCGCGACAAGGCTTGGTGACAATTTGAACACAAATAGGTAAAGTCATCGCCCGGCGGAGTCTCATCCGTCCAGGTTCTATATCGGACTTTTCCTATGGCGCTCGTTCCGCTTCGGCTTCTGCTCGACCATGCCGCTGAAAACGGCTATGGCATTCCTGCTTTCAATGTGAACAACCTTGAGCAGGTGCAGGCCATCATGGAAGCGGCTGACGAGACCGACAGCCCCGTGATTCTCCAGGCCTCACGCGGTGCGCGCAGTTACGCCGGTGAGATCTTTCTGCGACACCTGATCCTGGCCGCCACGGAAACCTATCCGCACATCCCCGTGGTGATGCATCAGGACCACGGCAATGCACCGGATACCTGTTATTCAGCAGCCATCAACGGTTTCACGTCCGTGATGATGGACGGATCCCTGGAAGCCGACGCGAAGACACCGGCCAGTTACGACTACAACGTCAACGTCACCAAACAGGTGGTGGATTTCGCCCATTCCGTCGGGGTGAGTGTTGAGGGTGAGCTCGGATGCCTCGGTTCACTGGAAACCGGGAAGGGAGAAGCCGAGGACGGACACGGTTTCGAGGGTGAGCTGTCCAAGGACATGCTGCTCACTGATCCCGCTGAAGCCGCGGATTTCGTCACCAAGACGAAATGTGATGCGTTGGCGATTGCCATCGGAACCAGCCACGGCGCCTACAAGTTCACCCGCAAGCCCACCGGTGAGGTTCTGGCGATCAGCCGCATCGCTGAAATCCACAAAGCCATTCCCAACACCCACCTGGTGATGCATGGTTCCTCCTCCGTTCCGCAGGAGTGGCTGGAGATGATCAACCGTTTCGGCGGTGCGATCCCCGAAACCTATGGCGTTCCGGTTGAGGAGATTCAGGAGGGAATCCGCAATGGTGTCCGCAAGGTGAACATCGACACGGACAACCGTCTGGCTTTCACCGCTGCCGTGCGAGAGGCGGCGATGGCGGACCCGGCCAATTTTGACCCCCGCCACTTCAACAAGCCGGCCCGCAAGTACATGAAGCAGGTCTGTCTCGACCGCTATCAGCAATTCTGGGCTGCTGGCAATGCCAGCAAGATCAAGCAGCAGAGCATCACCCATTACGCCGGCCTCTATGCCAAGGGCGCTCTGGATCCAAAAGCTGCCGTCGCTGTCTGACAGCAGCTTCGATCGATCCAAGGCAGGGGGCCTCTGGCCCCCTTTTTTCCGCCTTGCCACAACCGCAGGCGATCGGCTCAGGGGAGAGCCATTGCCTTCCCCTCCCGCCGTGGGTCAGCTGCACCGTGCCAGCGGCCTTCGATTCGCTGAAGCAGGGCCGTCCCACTGCCGAAACGTTGAAACCGCATGGCGTGCCCCTGGATCATCAGCTGCTCCGGGGGCATTGGCCAAGGGAGCGGGCCATCCTGTTCGAGCACCAGCGCACCATCGCTGACCGACAGATGGGGCAGTGCCACCGCACGGTGGGGAGGCTCCTGCCAGGCCAGTGCAGCGAGAAGCGTTCTGCTGACGAAGTGGGGGATCCTGCGACCTCCAGGACTGCCTGCGGCCAGCACGGGCTGCCCCGCAAGAAACACGATGGTCGGTGCCATGGAGGACATGGGTCGACGCCCCGGTCGACGCTGGTTCGCCACCGGTTCCCCTCCGATGCTGGGATGGAGGGAGAAGTCGGTGAGCTGGTTGTTCATCACCATGCCGGCCACCAGATGTCTGCTGCCAAACACGGTCTCCACCGAGGCGGTGTAACTGACGAGATTTCCTTCACGATCCACGATGCTGATCTGGGTGGTCCCGTCCTCTCTGCCGCGGTCAGGCCTGGCGAAGGGATAGTTCAACTGCCCGGGGGGAAGGCCAGGTCCAGCTTTCAGGGAGAGGTTGCCCTTCATCCGCAGCGCGCGCGATTGGATGTAGGTCGGATCCAGCAAGGCAGGAAACCAGGGTGTGGCATCGATCGGATCCCGCGTCCAGTACAGACGATCCGCATCAGACCAGGCCTGTGCCTGGGCCAGGCGCTGCCAGCCGGCAGGCTGAGCGACACTCTCCAATCCGCCCAGGGCATCCCACAGCGCCAGGCTCTGCTGTACCGCCAGTCCACCGCTGCTGGGTGCCGGAACGGAACAGAGTCGGTACGACCGCCACCAGCTGCAGAGCGGTTGCCGCCTCATCACTCTGTACGACGCCAGATCGCTCGCTGACCAGCCTCGGAACCGATCGTTCTCATCCTTCAGTGCGGTGAGTTCGCGCAACACCTGATGAGCGAGTGCCCCCCGGTAGAAGTCCAGGCCTCCATGGCGAGCCAGCCTGTCCAGGGTGCGCGCCAGGGCGGGATTGCGGAAGCGTTGTCCAGGCTTGAGAGTTGCGTTGTCAGGTTGATACAGCCTCTGAAAGGCGCGGCTGTGACTGACGCCGATTCGCTTGGCCAGAGCGATGGATCGCAGCAGCCGCGGGCTGGGCTCGAAGCCGTCGCGGGCCAGGGTGATGGCTGGATCCAGCAGCTCGGCCCAGGGCCGTCGTCCGTGCTGCTGGTGGGCTTCCCAGAGCAGGGCCACGGTTCCAGGGATGCCAATGGCCTGAAGACTGCTGGTGGCTTTGGTCCAGGGCAGTGCTCGCCCTTGAGCATCCAGAAAATCATCGGGTCGACTGCGTTCCGGTGCTGTTTCACGGCCGTCAAGGACCTCCAGCTCCTTCAGCCGGGCGTTCCAGTGCAGCAGGAATCCACCACCGCCGAGACCGGAACTCTGTGGTTCCACCACCGCCAGGACCGTCTGCGCGGCAACGAGAGCATCGATGGCATGACCGCCGGCCTGAAGAGCCGCCAATGCCGCAGCACTGGCCTGTGGATGACCGGTCACCACCACGGCAGAGCCGCTCGCCGTTGAGACCGACCTGGCTGATTTCAAGGAGGCTTCCGGGTCCTGACGGCTCACCGGAGCCGCCTTGGCAGTGGAGATGCCACTGCAGAGCCCGATGACCAGCAGCAGGAGCCTGATCATCGGACCAGGCTGAGCTGGCCCCGGCGTCCGTCCAGTTGCGCGAGGGCGCCCAGCGGCAGTGAGTGATTCGGCTGTCCGTGGCCCAGCGGCAGGTTCAGGACCAGGGGAATGCCGAGATCCCCGAGACGTTCTTCCAGAATCTCCTCCATGCTGAAGTCCCCCGGAAGGATGTCGTCTTCCGCCCAGCTGAAACGGCCGCAGGCGACACCGGCCAGGTTGTTCAGCAGCCCTGCACTGCGCCACTGGGTGAGCATCCGGTCGATTCGATAGGGAGCTTCCCCCACATCCTCAAGAACCAGCAGCGCTCCGTTGAGGGAGGGCAGCCAGGGCGTGCCGATCAGGTGCGTTGCCACGGTGAGGTTGGTCACCACCAGGGGTCCGCGCGCGGTTCCCGCTCTCAGGCCTGCACCCTGAAGCGCTTTCACCGGTTTGCCGCTGAGCAGATTCACGCTGCGCTGCCAATGCTCATCAGACCCTCCCAAGGAGCCATGGACCGCCCCAGGCAGTCCAGCCGCCCACTGGGCCAACAACAGCGAGCTGCTGTCAGAAAAGCCAAGGGTCCATTTGGGCTGACTGGAAAAGCGGAACCCTGCTTCCAACACCCGGGCTCCCCCCCAGCCTCCACCGAGGTAGAAAACAGCATCCACGGTGGGATCACGCCAGGCTGCGGCGAGGTCGTCGGCCCTGTTCCTGTCGGTGGCCGAGAAGTAACGCCACTGCTGCATCACGCTGTCCGGAATCTCAAGCCGCCAGCCCTCAGCTGCACAGCGGGAGATCAGGGGAGTGAGGTCGCGCTCCGGTTCGATCCAGGTGCCTGGATTCACCGCACGGATGCGGGCACCCGGTCTCAGTGGTGCCAGCGGAGATACCCCTGCCATCACCCTGCCCGTCAGCCAAGGCGTCACGGCTGCCGCTGCTCCTGAAATCAGCAGCCTGCGGCGGTGGAGCATCGGTTCAGTTCATCAGTGCCTGCAGCATGGCGCGACCGTCAACGCCTCCGGTCGCCGGGTCGCAGGCCCTTTCAGGGTGAGGCATCAGTCCGAGAACATTGCCTCTCGGGTTGGTGATGCCGGCGATGTCACCAACCGAGCCGTTCGGATTCTTCCCGTAGCGCAGGGCAATGGCATCGTCGTCCTGCAGTTGTCTGAAGGTCTCCTCGCTGCATTGATACCGACCTTCCCCATGGGCGATCGGCAGGGTCAGTTGCCCTGTGGCGCTGTAGTCCTGTAACCAGGCGGAACGATCACTCACCACGGTCAGATTGGCGTCCTCGCAGATGAAGTGGAGATCGCGGTTCCGCGTGAGTGCTCCAGGAAGCAGCCCAAGCTCGGTGAGCACCTGGAACCCGTTGCAGATGCCCAGAACCCGACCTCCCTTCTCGGCGAAGTCCACCAGGGAGCGGAGAGCGGGTGCGAACCGGGCAATGGCGCCGCAGCGCAGATAGTCGCCGTAGCTGAAGCCCCCCGGCAACACCACGGCCTCCAGACCGCTCAGGTCTGTTTCCTCGTGCCAGATTCTGCGCGTGGGAAGCCCCAGGCATCCCTGGGTGGCCCAGACCACATCCCGATCGCAATTGGAGCCGGGAAAGACAATGACTCCAATGCTCATGAGTCCAGCAGTTCGAGAGACCAGTCCTCGATCACTGGATTGGCGAACAGGCGATCGCTGAGCAGTTCAATCCGACGGCGTGCCTCATCCGCATCAGTGGCTTCGAGTTCCAGTTCAACGGCTTTGCCGATGCGCAGCTTGCTGACGCCGTCCACTCCCAAACGTGCTGCGGCACCTCGGGCCGCCTCACCAGCGGGATCAAGCACGGAGGGGCGCAGGCGCACGAGGACGCGGGCTTGAAAACGCGGCACGGTCACCAGCAGGGCTGATCAGATCCTGCCAGACCGATTTCAGCAGACCGGGATGGCTGCCAGGTGCGGAAAGCGCGAGAGGATTGAGTCCGATCTGGGGCATGGGGGCCGAAGCGAGGATGAGCCTGTTCTCTCTCAGGTGCGACAGCTGTGGTGTTCTCATCGAACTGCCTGGTCGTATCGGCTTCAAGATCAAGGGGGGCGGTGATGCTCCAAGGCTTTGCAGCAACTGCCGTCGCGTCGAATGGCTGAATCACCGCCGCGATCAACCGGGCAGCTGGTCTCAGCGGACGATTCCGTTGTTTGCTGCAGGACTTGGCGTTCTGCTGTTGGTCGGTGGCCTGTGGATGAAACGGCTCAGTCAGCCATCGGTTCAGGAGAGCTTGCCTGCGAGTGAATCATTGTCCAGATAAAGGGTGCGACTGGGGAAGGCAAATTCAATCCCCTCCCGGGCAAAGCACTCCATGATTCCGAGATTGACGGCCTGCTGAGCGTTCAGAGCCGTTGTGTAATCGCGGGTGTCGATGTAATAAACAAGCTCGAGGTTCAGGCTGGAATCGCCGAATTCGGTGAAATGGCAGCGGCTGAAACTGGCATTGGGGATGGCGTCAATGATCTGCTCCACCCAGGCTGGAATCGCCTTCATCTGCTCCACGGTTGTGGAGTACGTGACGCCCAGTGAGTAGATCATCCGCCGACTTTCCATGTCGGCAAAATTCAGAAGAGTGGCGTGGGTGAGAGCTGAATTGTTCATCACCACCGCTTCGCCTCGCAGGCTGCGCAGATGGGTGGAACGCACTCCGATTTTCTCAACCGTGGCGGATGTCGAACCAACGTTGATGAACTGGCCAACGGTGAATGGCTTGTCCAGCAGGATCATCAGGTAAGCGAACAGCTCCTGGGCAGGTTCCTTGAGTGCCAGGCCAACGCCGATCCCACCGGCGCTGAGCAGGGCCCAGATCGCCGCCAGTTGCACACCGAGGCTCTGGAACAACACCAGAGCGCCCACAATCCAGACCAATGCCTGCGCGAGAGGCTGAATGTTTTTGAACAGCTGTTCAAGGTCGCTGTCGCTTCGCCTGGCAACACCCTGAAGAAAGCGGATGCCGATGCGGTTGACGAAGCGGATCAGAACCACCGATCCCACGATCCGCAGGACAACGTCGTAGGCCCTCTCCACATCATTGGGCAGAGCGAGATTGCTCTTGGCGATCAGCAGCGTGAGGACAATTCCGAAAGGAATGACCGCATCGCCCAGGGCCCGAAGCACGTAATCATCGAAATCAGTTGACGTTCGACGGGTGAAACGGGGAAGCAATCTGCGGATGAAGACGGTGACGGCCAGGGTGATGCCCAGACCAACAACCAGCTTGATCAAAAGGGTGTCAACACTCACAGAGACGCCAGTTGCAGTCGTTCGATTGTGCGTTCAACCGTCAGCCGCTGCAATGGTCAGCAGCGCTCCATCACCAGGGTGAGGTTGTTGGCCGGCATGGTGTGGCAACCAACTCGCTTCAGGGGCAGAGGTTCCAGGAGCTCGTCGATCCAGGCCAGATCCCGCACTCCCCAGGCTGGATTGCGCTGCCGCAGGCTGGCATCGAACGCTGCATTGCTGGCACTGGTGTGCTCGCCGTTTCGCTGGAAAGGGCCGTAGATGATCAAGTGAGACCCAGCAGGGAGCAGCAGCGCTGATTCCTCGAGCACCGCACTGGTGCAGTCGGAGGGACTGATGTGGAGCAGGTTGATGCAGACCACAGCCTTCAGCGACTCTCCGATGGTTTGGGGGAGGGGCCAGGGGCGTTCCTCAACATCAAGATTGAGGGCTGCTGGCATGACATCGTTCAGGCCCTGGTGGCGGACCCAGGCGTCGATGCTGGCGCGATGGTCCGGATCCGGATCGCTGGCCTGCCAGATCAGGTGTGGGAATCGCTGCTGAAAACAGACGGCATGTTCACCACTGCCGCTGGCCAGTTCCAGCACGGCCCCTGAGGAAGGCAACAGCTGGCTGAGCAGATCTCCGATAGGGCCGCGATTGCGTTCCGTCGCCGGAAAAAAAAGCCGTTGGTCCATGGATTGATAATCGACCGGCAGATGGTCAGAACTAACCGCTAGACATGCTGACTTAAAGGAGTAGATGACACTATCTCTGGCCTTAATTCAAATTTAACTTTGCTTTAACGCAATCAAAAAACCACCAATTAATATTAATGTATTAACTATTTTGGCTGGCAGATTAGTTTAAGGGTTGGTATGAGTTTGCTATTGTGGAGGTCAATTTCAAGGTCGAGCAACATACTCAGCTTTAGGTATGACCACTTCAAAATTACGCTGTGCTCCCTGACATGGCCAAGAATCCAGAGAAAAAGCTTTCTGAGCCGAACGATTCGCTTAAAATCATAAAAGATAAAATCAAGAAGCCAAGATT
Organism: uncultured Synechococcus sp.; assembly: GCA_913050565.1. Classification (GTDB taxonomy): domain Bacteria; phylum Cyanobacteriota; class Cyanobacteriia; order PCC-6307; family Cyanobiaceae; genus Parasynechococcus. Next base: position 179 of record CAJWZW010000034.1, on the reverse strand, counting down.
GCTTATCATTGCCGCAGATGATGATATTCGCCAAAGCGCGGTACTAGCGGGCGGGAAAGAGAATTTTGCGGTAAGGGCTGTAGACAATGGCTCTGATGCGCTCAACTTATTAATCAATACTGAGTTCTCCAAGTCCCAGGGCATCAATGTGCTGTCTCTGGCACGCTTTTTTCTGTTTG
>CAJWZW010000033.1 GCA_913050565.1 uncultured Synechococcus sp. | reverse complement strand
CCAAAGCCTGGCGAATTGAAAAACAGGAAAGTCTTGAAAAATCAGGCTTTCCACAACAGATCCAATCAAAACTTAAAATTACAGATTAAAAAACATGCACAAGCATCATATTGCTCAATACATAGAGGAAAGCAGACAGACAACAATTGAGTTGGTTGAAAAAATTAAAACCGGCAATGAGATCACTCACGTAGAGTTTTGATATTGATAAAAAGTCGTCTTGAATGGCTGATGCTCCGTATCTGGTTTGTCTGGCATTGGTGAACCAGGGAGGTTCACGGTCCATGCCGCTGGGCGGACGTTCGCAACAGCAAAACCTGCCGCCGGGAGAAACACCTGAAGCCCTGGCTCATGTTCTGGCGCTGGAACTGCTGTTACGGATCTGGCAACGCAGTGATGACGGACCTCTTCAACGGGCCGATGGACCCACAGCTCTGATGGTGGTGGAACTGCAGATGGAGCGGCTGCCGGAGGATCTTCCAAAAATCAAGGCGGACTGGTTGAACAGTGGAGATACAGCTGCATTTCAGGCAGCTCTGCAATCCATCACCCTGCGCGGTTGGAGTTTATCCATCGAGAAATTCAGGCCCGTTGCGCTGAACAAGCTGTGGTGAGAATCCTCTCCGAAAAATACGGATTCCGACAGACATGGATATTGACTGAAAAAGAGCGAGACAAGAAAACCTTCTGGCCATGATTTGGTTTTCGATGAGCTTCGGCGCAATGGGCACCATCAACATCACCGTTACAATCAGCTCTTAACAAGCAAAAGAAAGATCATGGCAAAATAATTATATTCAATGCGAAGAATAAGTCGAGAAACAGGCATAAAAAACGCAGCGCGGCAAGCTGAATGGTGATCAATCAATGGCATCAAACTGAATACAATCAAGCTGATCGACAAGCAGGAGCATTCTCTTTTTGTCAACGATCAGTAGCGAATGCTCTTGAAACAGTCAGCGAGCCGGAGTTATGAATCACCAAGAAGCTCAGCAGCACAATGCCTGAGATCCACAGCTGTATCTCACTGATTGAGCAAGCTGCTGGATTGCCGTTCAATCTCCCCGCTGATGTTGGCGATCTGGCGTTCCAGCTCTGCAACATGGGTGGTGAACTGGTCTCTGTGGAGGAGCTTGCCGAGAGGATCCAACAACCCACTGATCCTGATCTGGTCGATCATGCAAGAAGCCATGCTGTGGAGGCCTGGATCAGTCTCCAGCAGCTCATGGCACTGGGTTAGCTGTTGAGCAGCGAAACATTCAACACAGCATCTGTGGTCACCGAACCGTCAACGGGCGAACAACAAGGTGAACATCAGCATTGGCTTCAGAAAGAAGGATTCCTGATCGGAGTGAGAGCCGATGGATTCAACGGTCTTGTTTGAGCAGACCCTTGGTAGCTGCCTACACCAATGCAACGGGACGACTGACCTAGCCAGGGCCTGTTTCATTCACCCATTCCATGCAGCTTTACAACGTGTCCTGGCAATTCCCTGAGATCGAAGGTCAGAAAGCCGCTTACGCCAAGTTGATCGAGTACATGGCGAGTGGAGCCGAAGGGGACAGCTTTGAAGGATTCGAACTGATCAGCAGAACGCATTGCCCTCAGACAGGCAGTGGTGTGGTGATCTGCAAGGCATCGGGAAGCAAGGCGTTGTTCAGGCACTTCGCACCCTGGAGAGCGATGTTTGGAGTCGAGTTCGATATGCAGCCGGCGTTCACCGATCAGGAAGTCTGTGAATGTCATCAGGAGCTGTTCCAGTCAATGGCTGCCTGAGTGAGAGCCAGACCTCTCGCTCAGAGAGGTCTGGATGGTCATCCATCCACTGCCGCACGAATCACCGAATGACATTCACGTCGGCGGAACTGATCAGGATGTGACGAGAGGTTCGGTGGCCCAGAGATTGACCGCCACGGAGTAGCGCTCTCCTTCCAGCGGATTGATCCGGTGGAGCACACCAGGAGAGAACATCACAAGCCGGTTTTGTGCCGGCGGGATGGTCATCACCGAGTTGAAACAGGGCAACGGACCGTTGTACCCCGAGCTGATCGGTGGATTGTCGGCCACCAGCAATTCGCCACCGGCACAACTCACATGGGGATAAAAAACAGTCGACAGCAATGGAAGCTGGTAGGTGCCGCTGCGACGACCTTCGGCCTCGTCCTTATCGATATGCCAGTCGAGGTCGTTGTTGGTGTTGCACCACCACTCAACACCGGTCAGTCCCGGAGCCAGTGGTCGTGCCAGAGGCAGAAGATGATCCTTGAGGTAACGCTCCATCAGCAGCTGGTGCTGTGGGCTGTGCAGGGATCGGGCATCGCCCGTTTCAGGTTTCCAGCTGAACATGGCGTCACCGTCATGCTCCTCGAGAAGCACAGCATGGGCATCGCAGAGGTCCCTCAGCCCGTTCAGCAGCGCATCAGGCAGCAGAGCATCGGCCACATGCAACATCGGATTCAGGCGCGATGGTATGGACTGCCCTGAATGATGGCCTGAGCACGGAACAATTGCTCAATCAGCATCAATCTCGCCAGCTCGTGGGGGAAGGTCATCGGCGAGAGGCTGAGTCGCCAGTCAGCTTCCGCCTTGAGACCTGGCGTCAGTCCATCTGCGCCGCCGATGATGAAGGCGAGCCTTTCATTGCCATAGCCCTCAAGGCGTCTGGCGAAGGGAATGGAAGCCAGAGTTTCCCCCTCCTCCATCAGGACAACCAACCGTTCATCAGGCAGCAGTGCGGCCCTGATGGCACTCTCCTCCTTTTCCGGAGTGCCATCGCGCAGCTCAATGACCGACAGACCTCTTAAGCGCCTGCTGTAGAGATCAATTCCGTCCTGAATCCAGCCTCGGCGGATCTTGCCAACGGCAAGCACGCGACAGCGGTTGATGTTCATGCATCGTCCCCATCCTCCTCCAGCATTTCGTGGAACATCTGCCCGAAGGCGATGTAAAGGCTTTCCTCCTCACTGCCCGGAGCAACATCCGGTCGATTCGGACGGGTTGTCTTGCCCTTGCCGGCCTGAGACACAGGAAGAGGAGGCAATCGGGAGTCGACATCCAGGGCTCCAGCGACAGGGGTTGAACTGGAGGATCTCTGACCCTCAAGCATCTTCAGTCGCGCCATGAGGTGCTCAGGCACCGTGCCGTCTTCGCTCACCTGCATCAGTTCGCGAAAGAGCTGTTCTGGGTTCTGCTCCGTCTCAACCTTGTGCTTCACCTGTCGGGCTTTCGGCGTGACGGGCCCCTCCGGATCCGGAAGGGGCTTGGGGAGTTGGCGCCCGAGTTCACGCAGGCGCTCGAGACTGCGGGGATCAAAACTCATCGGTCAACTGCAGCCGAGGCTGTCGCGCGTCGAGCGACCGGTGACTGGATTGTTTCCCTCAGCCACAGCGCAGAGGCTCTTGAGCTGGTCGCCGCGCATCGGTACGTCGGTGAAATCAGTTCCGACGATCACAACGTCCTTGAAACGGGTGTTGAAGGCAAATGCTCCCTCCAGCACGGCTCCTGAAAGGTTGGTGCCGGTGAGAACAGCGGAATCCAGGGTTGCTTCACGCAGATCGGTGTTGCTGAGGTCCGCGTCCTGAAGTTTGGCTCCGTAAAGACTGGCCCCGCGGAGATCGGAACCGGAAAGATTGGCCTCCCGCAGATTGCTGAGATTGAACGTGGCGCCACGCAGATCCTTGTCCGAGTAATCGGAGCCGATCAACACCTGCTTGGCCACATCGATGGCGGCATGGGCCGCAGGAGCGGGTGCCAGCAACAGAATCGAAAGGGCTAGGGCGCCGAGCAGAGACAGAAGGCGGGAGCGCATCTGAAGCGTCCAGGGATCCAGGAACCCTAGTGCCCACTGTGGTTGGAGGGGAACGCTTCCGGCAGTCACGCCGATGTTGATGACGGCCCGGGATCTGGGGATTGCGGCGGAGACGCGCGTGCTGAAAGAGCTGCACCGCCGTGGCTGGCATCTTCTGGATCGGAACTGGAGCTGCCGCTGGGGAGAGCTGGATCTGCTGATGATCAAAGGTCGGCGGCTGCTGCTTGTTGAGGTCAAGGGAAGGCGCACGCCCGTGTGGGGAACGCGAGCCGTGATGTCCGCCAAGCGGAGACGTCTCGGGCGCGCATTCAGCTGCTGGCGTGCAGAGCACCCTGAACGGGCAGATTGCCTGCTGCAGGTGGCGGTGGCGGTTGTGCCGCTGCCACCATCGAACGGGCCGGTGCGCTGGTTCCCTCTGGAACAACTGTGCTGATGCACAGTGAAGCCATGGGGTTTCAAGGTCACCAGACCCGCAAACGATTCGGCCAGCACTGGCTGAAGGATCAGAGCGTGCTGGATCAGATCGTGATCGCTGCTGATCTGCACCGAAATGATCGTGTGCTGGAGGTGGGACCGGGACGAGGGGCGCTCACCGAGCGGTTGCTGGCGTCTCCCGCGGGCGCCGTTCACGCGGTGGAACTCGATCGGGATCTGGTTGGTGGGCTCAAGGCTCGCTTTGCTGATGAGCCTCGCTTCAGCCTGCGCCAGGGGGATGTGCTGGAGCTGCCGTTGCTGCTCGACGACGGTGAACCGGCTGGAAAGGTGGTGGCCAACATCCCGTACAACATCACAGGTCCTCTGTTGGAACGCCTGGTGGGTCGGCTGGATCGCCCCGTGGAGCCTGCCTATCAGCGCCTGGTGCTTCTGGTGCAGAAGGAAGTGGCCCAACGGATCCGTGCACGACCTGGCCACAGCAGCTTCAGTGCCCTGAGTGTGCGGATGCAGCTGCTGGCCCGTTGCAACAGCGTCTGCCCGGTGCCACCCCGCTGTTTTCAACCTCCTCCGAAAGTTCAGTCGGAGGTGATTCAGCTGGACCCGTTGCCTGCTCAGCAGCGGTTGGAACCGCTGCTGGCGCGTCGGGTGGAGATGCTGCTGAAACTGGCCTTTCTGGCGCGTCGCAAAATGCTGCGCAACACCCTGGGATCGCTGTTGCCTGAAACCAGGCTCCAGCAACTGGCAGAGGAAGCGGGCGTGAGTCTTCAGCAGCGGCCCCAGGAGCTGGCCCCGCAAAAGTGGGTTGCCCTGGCGAGGGGTTTGAATCAGTTCGACTGACGCAGCCTCGTCCGATGGGCACGATCACGGTCACGGCTCCTGCCAAGGTGAATCTGCACCTGGAGGTGCTGGGGTTACGCCCGGACGGATTCCATGAACTGGCGATGGTGATGCAGAGCATCGACCTTGCTGATCGTCTTCACTTCACCAACACCGCCGATGCCCGGCTGACGCTGAGCTGCGATGCACCATCGCTGAGCGTTGCCGGGGACAACCTTGTGATGCAGGCCGCAGAGCTGCTTCGAAAGCGGTCGGGATTCACAGATCTTGGAGCGAGCATTCAGCTCGACAAGAACATTCCCGTCGGAGCGGGGCTGGCCGGTGGGTCCAGTGATGGTGCTGCAGCTCTGGTGGGCCTCAATGCCCTTTGGGGACTGGGCCACAGTTCAGCGGAACTGGAGGGGATGGCAGCGGAACTGGGGTCTGACATGCCCTTCTGCGTGGCGGGAGGCGGTCAGTTCTGCTTCGGAAGGGGGGAAAGACTCGAACCCCTGCCTCCCCTTCTGGAACCCCTCACGGTTTTGCTGGTGAAGGATCCCAGCGTGAGCGTGTCGACCCCCTGGGCCTACAAACGCTTCAGGGAACAGAACAGCGATCACTATCTCGAGGGGGAACAGGCCTTCGAGCAACGCCGGGAGGCCCTGCGTCAGGCGGAGTGGACGCAGCCTCTGCGTGGAGCGGATCCTCCGCCACTGCGCAACGATCTGCAATCCGTCGTTGAGCCAGAGACCAGGGCTGTTCAGATCGCGCTGCAGTTGCTGCAAACGCTGAAGGAGCCGCTGGCTGTTGCCATGAGCGGATCAGGCCCCAGCTGTTTTGCTCTGTTTCGCAATCCGGAGCACTGTCAGCAAGCGCAGGCAGAGCTTCTGGATCGCTTCCACGAAGCAGGACTGCGCAGCTGGTGCTGCCCGCTGCGCCCGGACGGCGTCAGGATCGAAGCATGACCGAGACCACACCAGACCCTCAGGATCCGCGCAAAGGGCCCATCAGCTTCTTGTCCGGCGCCCTGACAGCGGGGCTGATCGCTTGGTTGGCCCTGGGGCTGAGCCGGAGAATGGTGGTGTATTTCGCGGTTCACCCGCCGCATTACAGCTCTCCGATTGCACAGAACATCGCCGTCACCCTGAAGACGTTGCTGGTGGGTCTGTCCTTCCTCGCCACATTCAGTTCTGGCTTTGTGGCCCTGGGACTGACGCTCGTGTTTCTTCGCAGTCTTTTCACGAATGCAGCCGATGACGCTGCCTAGCGTCCAGTCATTCACGTTCCGCTGGATGACGCCCCACGACCTCGGTCAGTTGGCTTTGCTGTTGTCGCCCGCGATGCTGCTGTCCGTTCTGTTGCTGTTCACCTTCGCCGCCGGCGGTTGAGCCATCACTCGTTGGCGAAGCACTGACTGAGATAGCTTGGCCGCTCACCCCGGATTGGCCGGGATCGCAGCGACGCCGTGGCAGGAACCCTTCTCTTCAACGCCCTGCGCGAAGCCATCGATGAGGAGATGGCCCGCGACTCACATGTTTGTGTGATGGGTGAGGACGTTGGTCACTACGGCGGCAGCTACAAGGTGACCAAGGATCTGTGCGAGAAGTACGGCGACCTCAGGGTGCTGGACACACCGATCGCTGAGAACGGTTTCACAGGGATGGCCGTGGGTGCCGCGATGACGGGCCTCCGCCCGATCATCGAAGGGATGAACATGGGCTTCCTGCTCCTCGCCTTCAACCAGATTTCCAACAACATGGGGATGCTCCGCTACACAAGCGGCGGCAATTTCACCATTCCGACCGTGGTGCGCGGGCCCGGTGGTGTGGGCCGACAGCTTGGTGCGGAACACAGCCAGCGACTGGAGGCTTATTTCCACGCAGTACCGGGAATCAAGATCGTGGCCTGCAGCACTCCCACCAATGCCAAGGGTCTGATGAAGGCCGCGATCCGCGACAACAACCCCGTGCTGTTCTTCGAGCACGTTCTGCTTTACAACCTCAGCGAGGAACTGCCGGAGGGTGATTACACCTGCGCCCTGGATCAGGCCGACATCGTGCAGGAGGGATCCGACGTCACGATCCTCACCTACTCGCGGATGCGACATCACTGCATCAAGGCCGTGGAGCAGTTGGAGGCTGATGGCATCAGCGTGGAGTTGATCGACCTGATCAGTCTCAAACCCTTCGACATGGAGACGATCAACCGTTCCATTCGCAAGACCCACAAGGTGATTGTTGTCGAGGAGTGCATGAAAACAGGTGGGATTGGAGCCGAACTCATTGCACTGATCACCGAGCAGTGCTTCGACGAGCTCGACTCACGACCGGTGCGTCTGTCCAGTCAGGACATCCCGACGCCTTACAACGGCTCTCTGGAGAATCTGACCATCATCCAGCCGCATCAGATTGTTGAAGCGGCGCAGCAGATGGTTCGTCAAGGGGTTTGAGTTGATGTCGCGCTATCAGGGCTGGTTCGCCTTCGTTCTCGCCCTGGCCATTGCAGCGGGAATGTTTCTTGTTCGCACGCCCCTGCAGCTCGGTCTGGATCTGCGGGGTGGAAGTCAGCTGACCGTTGAACTCAGGCCTGCCGGCGAGATCACGTCAGTCGGCGACAAGGAACTTGAGGCCGTGAAGGCGGTGCTGGATCGGCGTGTCAATGGTCTCGGCGTCGCGGAGTCGACCCTGCAGACCGTCGGGACCAACCAGCTGGTGCTGCAGCTGCCGGGTGAACAGGATCCCACCGCCGCTGCGCGAATTCTGGGAGACACAGCGTTGCTGGAATTCCGAGCGCAGTCGCCTGATTCCGAAGTCAATTTCCGCAGTCTGCGTCAATTGCAATCCCAGGCCAGCGCGATTCTTCAACTGCGTGAGAACCAGCGGAGTCGGGGAGAAACTCCTGAGCCGCTCAACCTTGAAACACTTTCCGAAACCCTTGCCGAACTCGGCGTTGCTCTTCCATCGGGAGATGGTGACGCTCAGCTGAAAACAATTCTCGAGCGTGTGGATGCCGAATTGCTCACGCTTCTCGAACCAGCAGCACTAACCGGCAAACAGCTCGTTTCAGCCGGGCGTCAGCCCCTCCAGAACAATCCGAACAGCTGGGAAGTCACCCTTAATTTCGATTCGGAGGGGGCCGAATCCTTCGCGGATCTCACCAAATCCATCGCCGGGACGGATCGACTTCTCGCCATCACCCTCGACAATCGCCTGATCAGCGCTGCGAGCGTTGGACCACAGTTCAAAAATGCAGGGATTTCCGGCGGTGCAGCCACCATCAGCGGAAATTTCAGCGCTGAAACCGCCCGTGAGCTCGAAGTGAAACTGCGCGGCGGTTCTCTCCCTCTACCGGTGGAGGTGATTGAAGTTCGGACCATTGGACCAACGCTCGGTGCCGAGAACATCCGTCGCAGTCTCCAGGCAGCACTGTCGGGTCTGGCTCTGGTGGCGGTGTTCATGGTGGTCGCCTATCGCTTGCCTGGTGTGGTGGCGGTTGTCGCCCTCAGCCTCTACGCCCTGTTCAACCTCACGGTTTACGCACTTCTGCCGGTCACCCTCACGCTGCCTGGGATCGCTGGATTCATCCTGTCCATCGGTATGGCGGTGGACGCCAATGTGCTGATTTTCGAGAGGATCAAAGATGAACTGAGACGGGGCAACACCCTGATCCGTTCGATCGATACAGGGTTTTCAGAGGCTTTCTCATCCATTCTTGATGGGCACCTCACAACGCTGATCAGCTGTGCAGCCCTTTTTCTTCTGGGCACCGGCCTGGTGAAGGGTTTTGCCGCCACCCTCGGCATTGGGGTCCTGCTGAGTCTGTTCACGGCACTCACCTGCACCCGCACATTGCTGCGTTTCCTCATGGGTTACGCCGGCCTGCGGCGACCCGGCAATTTTCTGCCCCAGGGGCAACTCCCAACCAAAGCAGCCTGATCGATGGCCGATTCCTCCTCCGAGATCAAGGTGCTGCGACTGCAGCTGAGTGCGTCGCGGCGGCGCGTCTGGCTTGTTTCAGGACTGGCCCTCATTCTTTCCGTGGCAGGGCTGTTGGCCTGCTGGTTCAACCCGGAGATTGGAACCCCGCTTCGCCCCGGTCTTGATTTCACCGGAGGCACCCAGATTCAGCTGGAGCGCGATTGTGGGAGCAGTTGTCGTGATCTGAAGGCCCTTGCCGTCTCCGATCTGATCCGCACCGTTGAGCTGCCCACGGAATCGGACCAGCCGCCACCGAACATTCGCTCACCAAGGGTTCAACTCCTCGATGGTGGTGAATCCCTGTTGCTGCGATTGCCAACACTGAGCGCTGCCCAGGGGCAAACCCTGATCGCAGCCGTTGAACCTGTGGCTGGACCATTCGTCGACGGTGGGCAGGCGGTGGACACGATTGGACCCAGCCTGGGTCGCCAACTGCTCCGGACCACGCTGATATCACTCCTGGCGGCCTTTGCCGGAATCGCTGTCTACATCTCCTTCCGATACGACGGTCGTTATGCGGTTCTGGCCCTTGTGGCGCTGGCCCATGACGTACTGATCGTCTGCGGGATTTTTGCCTGGCTTGGACTGTTGCTGCAGCTGGAGGTCGACAGCCTCTTTGCGGTTGCCCTGTTGACGATCGCCGGTTATTCCGTGAATGACACCGTTGTGGTCTTTGACCGCATCCGTGAACGGCGCCGTCAGGATGCTGATCTCTCTCTGCAGGAACAGGTGGATCAAGCCGTTTCCGCCACCCTCACCAGAACCCTTTACACCAGCGGAACCACTCTGCTTCCTCTGGTTGCGTTGATTCTGTTCGGTGGATCAACCCTGTACTGGTTTGCCGTGGCTCTCGCACTGGGAGTGGTTGTGGGCAGCTGGTCCAGCATTGCTCTGGCCCCTTCGCTGCTCACCGTTTGGGATCGATCAGGTGACGCCTGAACGCTCCAGATCGGAAGCTCGCGGTCTGCCTCTGCTGCTGATTGTTCTGGCGCTGGTGGATCTGCGAATGGAGTTTCTGCTGCTTCTGGACCATTTCACATTCACCAGCCTCATTTATGGAGTGAGGCATCACGCACTTGCCGTGATGGTCTTGCTGGCAGCGCCTTCACTCTGGCGGCGTTACGGCTGATCGGAGTGACGGCCGAATTCCTCCCACAGCGAGGTCCAGAGACGTTGCTTCACGTCTTCATTCCACTGACCACTGCTGGCATCAGCAGCCCACCACGACTCGAACAGATCCTGGGCTTCCTCCTGCAGCATGTCCGGATCGAGGTTCTCACGAACGAGCTGAACAACTGACTGCCTCAGTTCTTCGTAGCGGGAGAAATTGAAGATGACGTCCACAGGAAATGAGCCGGTCGGCCACCTCCACCGTATGGGAGCGGTCGACCGGCATCAGGAGCCCGTTATTGCCCTTCGACAGGCCCGGCCTGACAACTGTGGTCGGGGCCGGACTCATCAACAGGATCGCCGGGAAAAGCTCGATTCAGAGCCAGTTCTTCCGAATCGATTCGTAGGAAACACCGCGATAGGCCAGGGTTTGGGCCATATGACGTTGTTGGTTCAGCCGAGCTGGAGACTGGTGAGCTGAGGTGTGGTAATCGAGTGAGCGATTCATCGGCACGATGTGACCACGCGCATCACGTTGACGCTTCGCACGCAGCTCACGCTCCTTGAGGAGTTGCAGAGTGTTCATGATGTTCTTCATCGAAAGCTCAGCCCCCGTTCCATGGCCTGAGTCGATCTGCGCCTCGCTGTGCGAGGTGAACGCTGAGCAGCAATTTGCTGCCGTTTATTTATAAACGACCTCGATCAATGGTGGTGTTCGAGTGGATACAACCTTCCGAAATTGATCACCAGCGATCCATCACGCGTTCCACCACAACGCGATGCATCAGAACCTGCATCACCACGACGAGCGGCAATGCCAACAGGACGCCCGGTAAACCAAGCAGGGCACCCAGACTCAACTGGGCCATCAAGGCAACCGTGGGCAGAAGATTGACGGTTTTGCGAAGCAGAAGCGGCGTCAGCAGAAAAGCTTCGAGATTTTGCAGAACCAGACGGAAGATCAGAACGGAAACCAGCAGTTGAGACGACTGCAGCAAAGCCAGTCCAACCGGAAGAACGGTGGCTGCGGTGGGGCCGATCGTCGGAATGAAGGTGAGCAGTCCACAAACCAGACCACTCAGCAAGGGAAGCGGAGCTTGCAGCAGTGCCAGACCTCCCCAGGTCAGCAGAAAAACCGTTGTCGCCGACAGCGTCATCCCGGTGAGCCAACCGCCGAGAGCCTGACGGCTTTCGTCCAGCAGCTCGAGCATCAGATCTCGTGCTGGACGCGGTGTGATCGCCAGAACCATCCTGCGATGGGATGCAGGATCCAGAACCAGCAGCACACCCAACAGCATGGCAAGCAGCACCTGAATCATTGAATTGGCCGCCCCACCCGCCACATCCAGCAATTGACGGCCCAGGGACTGAAGGCTCTCTGCATTCAGACCGGGGCTGAGTGCCTGGTTGATGGAGGCGAGCCTCGGATCCTGTCCCAGAAGTCCCGAGAGTTTTCTGATCAGCTGCGGGAGATCCCGCCCAAGCTGCTGAACCTGGGTGATCAGCTCGGGAAGCAACAGCTGACCAATGACCACACCGGCCAGCAGCAGGATCGCCAGAACCACCACCAGTGCTCGTGGACGATCCAGGCGGAACCGAAGCTGCAACTGATGGATCAGGACATCCAGAGCCACGGCGAGCACAACGGCACCGAACAGAACCAGAAGCACCCAGCGCAGCTGCCAAAGCAACAGAACCAGCACCACAGCAGTGAGGGTCAGCAGTGCGGATTGAGCATTCATGGAGAGAGTCGATGCATCGACCAGCGATCGAGAACGTCGTGGATGAGCACATCTCGGATGACCACCTGAAGCACCACGGCGAGAGGCAGAGCCATCAACAGCCCAAGTGGACCAAACATCAAGGTGAACAGCACCTGTGCGGCGAGGGTCAGAGCCGGAAGCAGCTGCAGCTGGTGGTGCATCACCGATGGGGTGATGACGTAACTCTCAAGGTTCTGGATCAGGACGTACAGACCGATCACCGCCGCAGCTTTCCAGGGGGCGTCAAGCAGGGCCACAGCCACGGGGAACACAGTGCCCAGCGTGGGGCCCAGATTCGGGATGACGTTCAGCACCCCAGCGAGGAGTGCATTGGCCATCACAAGTTTCACTCCCAGAAGAGAGAGGCCGATGGCACAGAGGATGAAGACAGCCAGGGAACTGATCAACACGCCCACCATCCAGCTGCTCAGTGCTGCCCCGCAACGGAGCAGGACTCGCCTGGCTTTGCGTCGATAAAACGATGGCACCAGTTGAATGCAAGCCGCCTGATAGGCATCTGGCTGAACCGTGACCATCAGGGCAAGCGCCAGAACGAACAGCACCTGCAGAATCGCGGTGCCGGTGTTTCCTGCCACACCCAGCAAACTCAACAGGCCACTGCCAACACCGGACGCCAACGTGGCGTTGTCCGGAAGAAGCTGAATCGCCTCCAGGCCCTGTTCGCCCAGCTGAATTCCTGCGTCAGATCCATAAATGGCATTGCTCAGGGCTTCCAGTGAGCCCACCAGCAAGTTGATCAGCATGGCTGCTGCCTTGGGCAGCTTTGCCAGCAGCAGAGCAAATTCCTCGATGAAGGGGGGGAAGACAACCGCTGCAAAAATCGCCAGAACGGCAGAAAGTCCGGTCAGGGTTAACAGCAGTGCCTGAATTCTTCCGATCGGCAGGAAACGTCGAATCGAGCCGATCAACCTGCAGAGCGCGACTGAAATAACCACAGCTGCGAAAAGCAGCAGCAACAGGTCACGCAGAGTCCAGAGAAGAACCAAAGCGACCAACAGTGCCGCGATGGCCATCAACTGGGAAAATCTCAATCTTCCGAATCGCTCTCTTCGTCAGTCTGATCCGAATTTTGATTTTGTGAATAACCGAGTCCGTTGGCTTCGGCGTAGCGCTGGGCGAAGCGCATGAAGCGCTCGAAATCCTGTTCCGTCTTCCAGGTGTAGGTGGCTTCCAGGGCACTGGGTATGCCGTTCACAAATTTTCCATTCACCTCTCGGGTCACCATTTCACCCTCTTCATCCACCATCCACATTCCGCCGATATCTCCAAGCGTTTCAGGAGCGAGGGCCTGAGGCTTCTCGAACACGAACGTGGCCTGACCGGTGCGGCCGTCGCGACTGCGCGTCAAACGGATGTCCGGAACGACAGGCTCGTCAATGCCACGAAAGAACTGAATCGCTGCCTGGGCCATGGCCACCACATCCGGATGGTGGACTTTAAACAGTTCAAGCGATGATTCCGTCACGAATCAGTTGATCCGCGGCCTGGTCGGCAGTCAGACCATCCAGATCAACGCGGTTTCGCTGCGGCGTTCGTTCCAGTTCCCGGTCGTAGCAGCGATCGTAATAATCGAGTGTGGCCCTGCAGGCCCCGGCCCAGTCCGAGCGGTTGATGGCTTCCAGCGCCTGACTTGTGCGTTGCGGACCCAGACGACGGCTGATTCGTTCTGTCGCATCAGCAAGCGCTTCTCGGCCCTGATGTCCGTAAACGGTCACCAGCTGCCTGACCCTCTCATCAAGGCTTCGCTGGATCTCAACAACGGGTGCCATCTGCATCTGGTCGAAAAAGGGTTTGGGAATCCGGCAACGACCCACCTGAATGCTTTCCGCCTCCACCCAGATCGCCTCAGCCGAAGACATCCGATGCCGATCCAGAACCTCAGCGAGCAGATTTTCGTAATGCTCAGTGCTCGGCTGAGCTGGCAGGCCGAGACCTCCGAAACTGCTGCCGCGATGATTCGCCAATCCCTCAAGTTCGACGATGGCAAGACCTTTGCGCTCCATGGCGAGCAGGAGGTCGGTCTTGCCCGTTCCGGTGCGACCTCCCAGAACCCTGATGGGCCACTGCCGCAGAAACTGCTCCTGAGCCCAACGTCGGTAAGCCTTGTAACCACCGTTGAGCAGGGTGGGGGAAAGATCGATCTGCTTGGCCAACCAGGCCATGCTGGAGGAACGCATCCCTCCTCTCCAGCAGTAGATCCTCAGATTTCCCTGAACGCTGATTGCCTCCAGTTCCGCTGCATGCATGGCCAGCTTCGGCCCCGTGATGCTCAGGCCGAGATGCACCGCCGGCAACCTGCCCTGCTGTTTGAAGGTCGTCCCTACAGCTGCCCGCTCTTCATCGCTGAACAGGGGGATGTTGATGGCACCAGGCCAGTGCCCCTTCGCGAACTCCCCAGGACTGCGCACGTCCACCAACGGACCCGCCCTGGAGCGAAGTTCCTGAACCGGAAGAGATAAAACGTCGACCATGCCTGACATAGTGGGCCAACGCCGTGCCAGTCCGGGCCGGTTGCGATTCATGCTTTCCGGTACAACACCCACCACCTCTTCAACCCCCGAACAGCTCCTTGAGCGATTCATCAAGGGGAATCCTCGGCAACGCCGCCAGCTGATCAAAAGCATCGAGGCAAGAGCCTCCGAGCTGGTCGGTCTTGGCCGTGCCGTGATCGAATCCTTCGACTCCGCAGGCTGCGACTGGGCTGCAGGCTGGATCCTGCAGGTTCTCAACCGACACGATCCCGAACACGTGAAAACGTTGATCGGATCCTCACAGGGTTGGCTTCAGACCGAATCCAGCGCAGGCATCGACTACAGCGAGCTTCAGTCCTTTCTGCTCAACGAGAACTTTGAGGAAGCGGACCGAAGGACCAGTGCCATCCTCCGCGAACTTGCCGGAGCCGCCGCCGTACGGCGCGGGTACGTCTACTTCAGTGAAGTCCCACCGATGGCGGGCCTGGATCTTGTCAGTCTCGACCGGCTGTGGACCGTCTACTCGCAAGGTCGGTTCGGCTTTTCAACGCAGGCACGACTGCTCAAGGGTCTTGACGGCAACTACGTCAAGCTCTGGCCAAGAATCGGCTGGAAAGTGGACGGTGTCTGGACCCGGTATCCAGGGGCATTCACATGGTCGATTGATGCGCCGGAGGGACACATGCCGCTGATCAATCAGTTGCGGGGGGTCCGTCTGATGGACTCACTTCTCAACCACCCGGAGTTGATCCGTCATCGCGATGAAGCCGGCCTGTCCTGAACCACTGGAACCGGTACATTCAGAAAAAGTGATGCACGAGGGGTTGGACGAGGGTCGTCATTCCGAATGCCTGCTGGATCACGCCGGGCGAGGCCCTTCCGGTTTCTCGTTTCGATGGACTGACTTCAGTCATCCATCAACCCTGCAGCTGGCACCGCTGGTGCAACAACTCATTCAACCGGTGAACTGTGCAATGACCTCGCACAGAGTTCAGCTCGGTTTGCAGGAAGCTCTCGTGAATGCTGTGCGTCATGGCAATTCCGAGGATCGAGACAAGCGAGTGAGAATTCGCCAGATCCTGACGCCGAACTGGCTTGTTTGGCAGATCCAGGATGAAGGAACTGGTGTTCCCCAAGATGCACGAGCAGCATGCCTTCCGGAGTATCCGGAAGCCCTGACGGGCCGGGGATTGTTCCTCATCCATCAGTGCTTTGACGATGTTCGCTGGAGCCGGCGAGGCAATCGAGTGCAGCTGGCCTGTCGCCGCCCCCTCAATGATGGGGACATCCAGGATCCTTCAGTTCCCCTTTGATCCAGCCCAGAGCTTGCTGGGTGAGTGCTTCAACATCAGAGACATCGCCGTCTCCAAGAAGCTGAACGAGAGCGGCGCTCAGAAGTTCAGCAGCGCGCCGGTTCCGGTTGCCCTTCAGACGGTGCCAGCTGCGTTCATCGATGCGCAGCAACCCATGCAGTGACTGACTGTTGACCAGAGCCTGATCAGGCCATTCAGCTCGTTTGGACACCATCACAATTGCTCAGTGGCTACCTAGTTTCGTGGAACCTGTGACTGTGAGCGTGAAACGACGCCGACAACCTCTGCGGTGGTTGCATGCCGTCGGCCATTTGCTGCAGCTGGGTCGGTTTCAGGCCACATCACTGACCCATCACAGAGGAGTTGCAGCGCGCCGTTCTAAACAACGACAAAAGCTGGGGCAACGTTTACTCGACTCTGATGTCAAGGGATGGATCACTCCATCCAGCAGTGGTTCGAGATTCTGGACAGGACTGCGATGGAGTGGAGCAGGATTCATCCTGGCTTGGTGGCTGAAAAGCTGATGCAGGATGGCTGCAGCAGGATCAGGTCTTCAGGCTGCGACCTGTTCTCCGGAACGATCCACAACCACGAGCGACATCAGCCCCGCACCGGCATCCGGTTTTTTGTCATCGGAACCAGGATCCAGTGGCTGAGCCAGAGACTGACCCCGCAACCAGGCATGGTGCAGAGCGCGGCGACGCTGGTCTTCGGCAAGAACGAGTCTGTCAGCTGAACTCTGAGGGCTCTCTCCAGGAAGAATGGCCGTTCTCAAACGGATACCAAAACCCTGGGCTTCCACCTGAACGTGGCCATCCATGAAGACGACCTGGAAAGTCCATCCCTGGAGCCAACGGAGTCGGAAGGGATTCGTCAACGGGTAGACCCTTTCGACTGCATGATCACCCTATGGCGCAGGGAGGATCATGCAAGGCCTCTCTGTCAGCAAATGCATTCAGACAGCTGGAACTGGAGGCTTTCTTGCACTCCAGACGCGTGTCATGAAGTGGGTTTCAGCAGTAATTGCTTCAAAGCCGGCTGATTGCAACCGCTTTTCAATGTCGTCACCGATGTAATCCCGGTAATAAGGCTCGTGAAAAACACGACGAAAATTTTCCATGGCAATGCTGAACTGCGGCGAATCAGCGAGTTGAACGGAATCAGCGAGAACAAACGTTCCGCCAGGCTGCAGCACTCTCCAGGCTTCGTTGAGAACGTTCTGCCGAGCTTTGCCTGGGAGCTCGTGCAACAGGAACACGCACGTGGCCCCCTGAAGTGTTTCATCAGCCAGTGGAAGTGATTCCCCGTTGGCTCTGATGAGCTGAACCAAGGGGTTATCACCGCCGTTGAGCCAGCGGTTGGCCTGGCGAAGATACGCTTCGGACAGATCCGTTCCGATCAGCTCTGCATGAGGAAAGGCAGATCTCACCTGCTGCAGGGTCCGTCCGGTGCCTGTGGCGATATCCAGGATTCGAATGGACCCAGGACTGCAGTCGGAGAAGTGGTTCAGCCCTCGCCGTAAGGGAGACAACACTCGTCGCCGCATCGCATCAGCCGTCCCATTGAACAGGATTTCAACCTGGAGGTCGTAGAGCTCAGCGGAATGATCACTGAGGTAACCGTCGGTTTGATGGTGAAAATTCTGCAGGTAGTAGTCCGGGTACAGGCTGGGATCTGTTTTTTTCGGCAAATCCCTGACGTTTCTCTCTTTACGTCGACTCCATGTGGATGGGAGATCAAACCAGACCTGCGGGTAACGACCAGCCCACTCAAGCCATGGGGCATCGAACAGCTGGGTTTCTGGATAAATCCCCTGCTGCGCCTCTTCCCAATCCCTTTCCTCAAGCTGAGCCATCGAACTTCTCAGATCCTTCATCAGATCTGGAGTGACGGACTTGATACTTGGAACAGCCTCAGGCGCCACCCACTCCATCAGCTTCGTGCTGAGTTCCTTGTGAGCCAACCCAGCGATGGCTTTTCCCTGCTGGAGGGTTTTGTAAGCCAGTTTGCTGAGGGGCGTGGACGCCATTGGTTATGAATTCAATAAGTCCATTTCAGCGAATCATGAAGCCAACTGCGGTGCAACTCATCCACAAAAACACCTGACTATCACTGAAGGGTTTGAATCAGTGGTGTGCTGCAGAGAGCGCGCAGTGAAAATGTCCGACGAACGTGGCATCGCCAAAGCACCAAACAACGCAAATCAATGCGGAAAGAGAAAAAATTGCCTACCCGAAAGTGATTAACAAATTGAACAAAAAATGCAAATAAAAACCAAAACAAATTGAATCAGAAAAGGTCCCAACAACAGGGATTTTCTTGCGACAAAATAAATGGTATGCCGGAAATTAGAAGAGATTTTATTCTAAAACAAACTAATTGCTTACAGAT
>CAJWZW010000032.1 GCA_913050565.1 uncultured Synechococcus sp. | reverse complement strand
AGTCGCGACGAGGTCAAGGAGATCGCCGAGATCATGCTCAAGGAGGTGTTCGGCCGCATGGGCGAGAAGGGAATCACCCTCACCGTCTCCGATGCCTTCAAGGAGCGGCTGGTGGAGGAGGGCTACAACCCCTCCTACGGAGCCAGGCCTCTGCGTCGTGCCGTGATGCGTCTGCTCGAGGATTCCCTCGCTGAGGAAGTCCTCTCAGGTCGCATCAAGGACGGTGACCACGCTGAAGTGGATGTGGACGAGAACAAGAAGGTGGTGGTTCGTCATAAAGGTCGCGTTGATTCCGCACCGCAACTTGCAGGCGCCAGCATCTGATGGAGCAGTCGTTCTCCTCCCACGCCATCGCACCTGCTGCGGTGCTGAGGGGGGAGGGAGCCTGGTCTGAGGCTCTTCCTCGGATCCGGGCCCTCTGCTCCAGGCCTCTTCTGCTTGGACGCAGCACATCCACCTCGCGGTTGCGCCATCACCTGAAGGCCGATCTCAGTGCTGCCGGTCTGGCTCCTGCATCGGCTGAACTCCGGTTTGATTGCTGCGAGCGGGACCTGACCCATCTCCGCCTTGAAGCTCAGCCCTGCGATGCCGTCATCGCTGCAGGCGGCGGCAAGGTTCTGGATGCCGGGAAGCTCCTCGCACACCGACTTTCTCTCCCCTGCATCACGGTTCCGCTGAGTGCGGCAACCTGTGCGGGCTGGACTGCGTTGTCCAATATCTATTCACCGGAGGGGGCCTTCGAGAGTGATGTTTCCCTGAATCGTTGCCCTGATCTTCTGGTGTTTGATCACACCCTTGTGCGTCAGGCTCCTCCCCGCACCCTGGCCAGCGGAGTGGCTGATGCCCTCGCCAAGTGGTACGAGGCATCCGTCAGCAGTGCTGACAGCAGCGATGGTTTGGTGCAGCAAGCCGTTCAGATGGCCCGGGTGCTGCGGGATCAGCTCCTGATTGACAGTCCCGCTGCGATGGAGGACATCAACAGCCCCGCCTGGGTGCGAACAGCGGAGGCCTGTGCGTTGACGGCTGGTGTGATGGGTGGGCTTGGTGGTGCCCGATGCAGGACCGTTGCGGCCCACGCCGTTCACAACGGTCTGACGCAGCTCCCCGCCTGCCATGACGCATTGCATGGTGAAAAGGTGGGCTTCGGGATTCTGGTTCAGTTGCGCCTGGAAGAGCGAATGGGTGGTAACCGTCTGGCCGCTCAGGCCCACAGACAGCTGTTGCCACTGCTGCGTCAGCTGGGTTTACCGGTCTGTCTTGATGACCTTGGCTTAGCCCAGGCCAGTCTCAGCGATCTTCAGCAGGTCTGCTCCTTCGCCTGTCGCGATGGATCCGACCTGCACCATCTCCCCTTCTCCGTCACCCCCGGGGCCTTGCTTGAAGCCCTGGTTGGTGCTGCGGAACCAAGCCCGCTTCACTCTTGAAGACACTGCTTGATCAACTCCGCCCTGGTCTGCTCGATCCGCAGGCCGGAGATCTGGTGGACCAGGTGCAGTGGTGGGACCTCCCTGCACTGGACGTGGACGATCCTTTCCCCGTTGCGGTTGTTGGAGAGGGCCCTCCACTGCTGCTGTTGCATGGCTTCGACAGCAGTTTTCTGGAATTCCGTCGTCTTGCACCGCTGCTGGCCGACTCGTTTCAACTGTTCATTCCCGACCTGTTCGGTTTCGGCTTTTCACCGCGGCCACCGCAGGCCACCTACGGACCAGAGGCGGTGTTGGACCATCTCGACCAGTTACTTGAGAGGCTTCCTTCCTCACAATCGGTTGGGGTGATCGGGGCCTCCATGGGTGGGTCGGTGGCGGTTGAACTCGCTCGACGTCAGCCGGATCGGGTGCGTGATCTGTTGTTGCTCGCACCAGCTGGTCTGACCGGTCAGCCGATGCCGGTGCCACCCCTGCTCGATCGCTTTGGGGCCTGGTTTCTTGGGCGGCCTGGTGTGCGACGCGGGCTGTGCCGACAGGCCTTTGCCGATCCTGATGCTGATGTGGGTGCGCCGGAGGAACAGATCGCTTCCCTGCATCTCCAATGTCCAGGCTGGGCCTTCGCTCTGGCAGCTTTCGCCCGCAGTGGTGGCTTCTCCGGCTGTGGATCACCGCTGCCTTCACAACCTTTGCATGTGATCTGGGGCGCTCAGGACCGCATCCTCCGGCCCCGTTTGAAGCAGGCGGCTGAAGCGTTGCTGCCCACTCCAGCTGAAACAATCGAACCCTGCGGTCATCTTCCGCATATCGATCAGCCCAGTCTTGTGGCGGAACGTTGTTCTGATCTGCTTCAGCGATGAATGATCCGCTGCTTCGATTGATCTCCTCCGGCCTGCGTCTCTGGATTGCGAGTCGCTGTGACCAGGTTGGAGAGCTCGACCTCACTCTGCGGGGTTCGAGCCTTGCTCTGCTGCAGGGCCGGTTGGAGGGAGCCGATCTCAAGGCACGTCAGGTGCGGTTTGACGGGTTGCCCCTGCAGTTCGCCGAGCTCAGCAGTGGACCGATCCAACTTGATCTGAGCCTGTTGAAGCCTGGTCGGATGCTGGCATTGCGCGATCCATTTCAGGTGAAGGGCACCGTGACGCTGCCGGGTGCTGAGCTCAATGTCTCACTGGGTTCCGAGCGTTGGCGTGATCTGGCTGACTGGATGGCTGAGCAGCTGCTGGGGGTGACACCCCTCGGGGCACTGTGCATCGACAACACAGTTCTGGAGCTTCGCGCCCAGGTGTCAGCCCAAACGGATTCGATTCATCGACGTTTCCGCCTGCAGGCCGATGCAGGGACGGTTCGGTTCTGTCCCCTCGACGATGACGCTCCATCCACACCTCTGCCGATGGATCCATCGATTCGGATCACCGATGTGCGGCTTGCGGCAGGGCAGGTCACCCTGACCGGCGTTGCCGATGTCAGCCCTTGATCTCGCCCTAGGACGTGAGGGATTGGAACAGGGGTTCAGCCAGGGAGATCAGGCTGGAGACAACCGCCGGGGTGAACAGATAGCTGTCGATCCGATCCAGGATGCCGCCGTGGCCCGGCAGGGCATCACCGGAATCCTTCAGACCGGCATCCCGTTTCATCATTGATTCGGTCAGATCTCCCACCACTGCAATCAGGGCGACCACAGCACCCAGCAGCAGTCCGGGAAGCCCGCCGAAAGGCCATCCCATCACGGCACCACAGATCAGTCCCATCACCATCGAGCTGATCAATCCGCCGATGGCCCCTTCGATTGTTTTGCCGGGAGAAATCGCAGACAGTGGATGCCGGCCGAGGCGTTTGCCCACGCCCCATGCGCCGATGTCACAGGCAACGATCATCAGGCAGGTGGAGAAGGTGATGGCCAGTCCACTGCTGCACAGCGATGCCGTTCCCGGTGCGAGTTCCGGAGCTGAAAGATTGCGCAGTGCCAACCAGTGGCTCGGCAGGAATCCCAGGTAGAACAAACCGAAGATGGAGGCCGCCACATCGGCGATGGAGCCCGTGACGGGTTGCAGTAAAAGCCAGGCGCAAACCGCAGCGCCGGACAGCGGCAGGATCACAGCCGAAAGCTCCGCGGGCCATCCGGGCTGAACCGCTCCCCACTGGGTGGTGATCAGCAGCAGCTGGCACGCCACCAGGGTTGTCTTGGTGGCAGGCCGCATCCCCTTGAACTGCGCCATGCGGAAGAACTCCAGCAGGCCCAGGTGCACGATCACCCCCACCGCTGCTGTGAACCACCAGCCGCCGAGGATCACGACCACAGCCCCGAACACACCAACAGCAAGGCCGCTGATCAGCCGCTTGCGGGGGTTGGTGGTCCGTGTTGTGGAGCCGGATTTGGACGTCAGAACCTCGCTGATCACGCTGGCTGAAGCACCCCGGTTGAAAGGCCTATCAAATCGGTTCAGGTTGTTTCGGGTTCAGCGGTTTGATCCACCACCTCCAGTATGTCTGGAATCTGATCACCCCAAAGACGTCGCTGCTCCAGCAACCAGCTCAGCCGAGCGGCATCGAGGCATTCACCCGGCACCAGCAGCGGAATGCCCGGTGGATAGGGGCAGAGCAACTCAGCCGCCACTCTGTTTTCCGCCTCCTTCAGCCGGCGGATTTCCCGCGGTGCCCGCCAGGCCTGATGCAGGGGTTGCTCCGGCTGACTCACCAGGGGCAGTGGTGGCGCTGCGAATGATGCCTGTGGCTGACGGTTCGGGTGGGCTTTCAACAGGGCCCGCCACATCCCGCGCAACCGCGCACGAAGCCGCCGATGTCGGGCCAGACCCAGGCAGAAGGTGAGTGTGGCCGGTTCAGGCAGTTCCGCCACCAGGCCATGCTTCAGCAGCCAGTCATCCGCTTCCAATCCACTGATTCCCGCAGCACCGGTGTGGAGCACAAGTCGAAGGGGATCCTGGGTGTCCAGCAGCGGCAACCCATCATTCAGCAGGTCATGCTTCAACCGACGGGCCTGATCCAGCCGCTGTTGCAGCAGCTGCCGTCCCGGTGTTGTTTGCCAGTCCTTCAGGCTTGCTTCGCAGGAGGCCAGCAGCAGGGCACTTGGGCTGGTGGTCTGCATCCAGCCGATGCTGCGTTCGATCGCATCCGGATCCACGCGGTGTCCCTGCAACCAGAGCACTGCGGTCTGTGCCAGGCCGGTGGCTGATTTCTGCAGGGAGTGAACCACCAGATCAGCCCCGCCCTCGACCGCACTGGGAGGCAGGGTGGGATCGACACCCGTGGCGAAATGGCTCCCATGGGCTTCATCCACAAGCACGGGCCATCCCCGCTGCTGCAGCTGACGGATCAGGGGAGCCGGATCGATGGCGTATCCCTGGTAGGTGGGGTGGACCAGAACCGCCGCTCCGATGCTGGGGTGTTGATCCGGGAGTGCTTCAAGGACGCCTTCGAGCCAGGCTGCATCAGGAGGTTGGGACTGCCCCCGGTCGTTCAGAAAAGGCAGATCGAACAGCAGCGGGGTGAGCTGACCCAGCACGCAGGCCTGAATCAGGCTGCGGTGACTGTTCCGCGGCATCAGCACGGCCTGCCCTGGCCGGCACAGTCCCAGCAGCGCGGATTGCAGCAATCCGGTGGCGCCGTTGACTCCGTACCAGCAACGGTCGACCCCCATGGCTGTCGCCGCCTGACGCTGGCTGAGAGCAACGGCTCCCTCAGGTTCCAACGGACCGCCGATCAAGGGCAGTTCCGGGAGGTCCCACACCCCTGCGCGTCGACTCAGCAGACGGCGGAGTGAATCCGGAAGTGCTCTGCCGCGTCCATGGGCCGGCAGGAACAGGGCCTGACCGACCGGACGGTGCAGCAACCGCAGCAGAACCATGCGTTCCGGTGGATCTCTTTAAAGTCTGCTTCTGAACAAGGCGTTCCTGATGCAGTACAACCCCGGGCGCGATTTTCGCTGGTTGCTGCTGCGGCCCTGGGTGTTGATCCCAAGATTGCTTCAGGTGCTCTGGACCCTGGGGGGTCTGGTGCTGGTTCTGCTGTTGCGGGGGGGCAGCAAGAGTGCGGATGTTCAGCTCAAGCTTGCCCGAGGCATCCTCAACACACTCACGGGTCTTGGCCCCTGCTTCATCAAGGTGGGCCAAGCGCTTTCGACCCGCCCCGATCTGGTGAGACGGGACTGGCTGGATGAGCTCACCCGTTTGCAGGACGACCTGCCTTCATTCCCGCATGCTCTCGCGCTGGAGCGGATTGAGCAGGAACTCGGCGCTCCGGTCCATGAGCTGTTCGCCGAATTTCCCTCTGAACCGATCGCCGCAGCAAGCCTTGGTCAGGTCTACAAGGCCAGGCTCGAGGGACAGGCCTGGGTGGCGGTGAAGGTTCAACGACCCAACCTGACGTTCATCCTGCGTCGTGATCTGGTGTTGATCCGGATGCTCGGTGTTCTCACGGCGCCCCTGCTGCCTCTGAACCTGGGGTTCGGCCTCGGTGAAATCATCGATGAGTTCGGCAGAAGCCTTTTCGAGGAGATCGATTACGAAAAGGAGGCGGACAATGCCGAGCGATTTGCCGCTCTCTTCGCTGGAAATGATGCGGTTTATGTTCCGCGGGTGGAGAGGATGCTCAGTTCCAAGAGGGTTCTCACCACCACCTGGATCGATGGCGCCAAGATGCGCGACAGCGCCGAACTGCAGGCCCTGCAGCTCGATCCAGCTGCCCTGATCCGCACGGGTGTGATCTGCGGACTGCAGCAGCTGCTGGAATTCGGGTACTTCCACGCTGATCCCCACCCAGGCAACCTGTTTGCCCTTTCGGGCCGCACCGGTGACCTGGGCCATGTCGGTTATGTCGACTTCGGCATGATGGATTCGATCAGCGACAGCGACAGGCTCACCCTCACAGGGGCGGTGGTGCATCTGATCAACGGTGATTTCGCCTCCCTCGCCGCAGATTTCCAGAGTCTCGGCTTCCTGAGCCCCACAGCGGACCTTTCGCCAATCATTCCAGCGCTGGAGGAAGTGCTGGGGGGCAGCCTTGGAGATTCAGTTGGTTCGTTCAACTTCAAGGCGATCACCGATCGTTTCTCAGAGCTGATGTTCGACTACCCGTTCCGGGTGCCGGCGCGCTTTGCCCTGATCATTCGTGCGGTTGTCAGCCAGGAGGGCCTTGCCTTGCGACTGGACCCCCAGTTCCGGATCATTGCTGTGGCCTACCCCTATGTCGCACGTCGTCTGCTGGCGGGAGACACCCGTGAAATGCGCGACAAACTGCTCGAGGTGATCTTCGACAGCGATGGTCGCCTTCGCCTGGACAGGCTGGAAAATCTGCTGGCGGTGGTTGGCCAGGATGCCCCGGCTCCGGGCCGTGAGCTGCTTCCGGTTGCCGGCGCCGGCCTGCGGCTCCTGCTGAGTCGAAACGGTGCTGATTTGCGCAGGCGGCTTCTGCTCACCCTGATCCGAGACGATCGTCTCCACACCGATGACGTTCGAGCCTTGTTCGGGCTGCTGGGGCGTACCTTCGGCCCCCGTCGCATCGCGGGAGGGCTGCTGCAACAGCTCAATCCCCTGGCGGCAGCCTGACCGAATCCGGTTAAGGTCGCCTTTCATCAAATTTGACCACCCCTGATGCCTGAGGAGATCACCGCCGAGCAGTTGGAGATGCTCCTGCAGATGGCTGTGATCCAACAGCCTCCCTACTTGCTGGCTGGTGTGGGCTTCGGCATCGCTGTTCTCTGCGGACTCACCTTTGGTCGTCAGGTGCAGTCCAAGCTCGATGGCTGGAAACAGGACAGGATTCCGCTTCTGCCGTTGGGCACTCCTGAGATCACCCTCAGTTTCGCCGCCACTCTCATCGGGATCACCCTGTTCATCGGTTGCTGCCTGCAGATCTTCGGCTTCGCGGCCGGCGCCGCTCTGCTGGTTGCCCTGCTGCTGTCCCTGCTGACCGGCGGTGCCTTGTTCGCTCAGCTCGAGCGCCTGATGCGTCAGGTGGAAAGCGGCAATTTCAAAGCGGTTGATTTTGACAATTTTGATGAGTTCTTCTGAACAAACCCTGAGGTTCTGATTAAGCATCAGACCCAGTGATCACAATGATTTTTAGTTGATACTTCGCTCTCGAGCACCATGCTTGCAGCAGTGGCCACATGCACTGTTCTTGTGGTCGAGGACGACCAAAGCATCCGGGAGATCGCTGCGGAGGTTCTTGAAACGGAGGGTTTCAGAGTTCTCTCCTGCTCCAATGGTGCCGATGCGCTGAAGCTGATCACCAATGAGGCATCAGCTCCCATCGATCTTCTGGTGCTTGATTTGATGCTGCCCGGTCTGGGTGGACTCGATCTCTGCCGTGAGTTGCGACGGGCTGGCAACCTCATCCCGATACTCGTGATCAGCGCCCGCGACAGCGAAACCGATCGTGTGCTCGGCCTCGAGGTCGGGGCGGATGACTATCTGGTCAAACCGTTCGGTTTGCCTGAGTTTGTGGCGCGTTGCCGGGCTCTGTTGCGCCGTGCCCGGCAGGTTTCCTCCATGCCACAGCAGGTGTACAGCCACGCCAACCTGCGCCTTTATGTCAACGAACGCCGTGTCACCAGTGGCAACAGCGAACTGAACCTCTCCCCCAAGGAGTACAAACTTCTTGAACTGTTCATCCAGAATCCACGGCAGGTTTGGACTCGCGATCAGTTACTGGAGAAAATCTGGGGTGATGACTTTGTTGGCGACAGCAAAACCGTTGATGTTCATATCCGCTGGTTACGGGAGAAGGTTGAAGAGCAACCCTCGTCGCCTCAGCTGATCAGCACGGTGCGCGGATTCGGCTACCGCTTCGGGTAACCCATTCCTGTGCTCGTTCCTCTGTTTCTGGGATTTGCCGCAGGGGTTGCGGCCGTGGTGGCACTGCAGCGCCATCGACATCGCCAACACAACCGCGCCGGTGCAGGCCCTGCATCGAGCGCTCTGACAGCCGCCCAGCTACTGGCCTGGATCGATGCCGCTGACCAGGGTTGGATGGTGCTGGGTTCTGACCTCAGGATCACCTACATCAACGACCGAGCCGAGCGGCTGCTGCGGCTGTCGCGCAATCGGCTGGTGCGGGGCAAGCCGCTGAACGATGTGCTGTCGATTCCACAGTTGGATGAAGCCATCATCAGCACCAGCCATTTGCAACGGCCACAGCGCAGCGAATGGGAGCTTCGTGGTGAGCCACTGGAAGCCGTCGTTCTGCCGGGTTCCGACGAATGGCTTCTGGTGCTGATTCAGAGCCGGCAGTCGCTTGAGGCGCAGCAGCAGCAGCAGGAGCGTTGGGTGAGTGATGTCGCCCATGAGCTCAAAACACCTCTGACGGCTCTGATGTTGGTGGCGGATCGCCTCGTGCAGGCGGTGCCTTCAAAGGATCTTGTGTTGGTGGAACGTCTTCAGAGGGAGCTGCAAAGGCTCAAGGTGATGGTGGAGGATCTGCTGGAGCTTTCTCGGCTTGAAAACTGCCTTCCCCAGGACGGAAGTGGATACGTTCCGATCAGCCTGGAAGACCTGGTCAACAACGCCTGGAGCAGCATTCGACCTCTTGCGGACAATCGCTCCGTTCGCCTTTCGCTGGAATCCAGTGACGAGGGACGGCTGCTGGGTGACCAGCGCCGGTTGTATCGAGCCGTGCTCAACCTTTTGGACAATGCACTTCGCCATTCCCCCGATGACGACACGGTTGACGTGAGAATTCTCTCCAGTGGCGCCTGGTGGATCCTCAGAATTCGAGACCATGGATCCGGTCTCAGTGAATCCGACCTGAAGAGGATGTTTCAGCGCTTCTACCGGGGCGATCCATCCCGAGTGAGATCGGCCCGCAGCGGCAGCGGCCTTGGACTCTCCATCGTTCAACAGATCGCCGTGAATCACGGCGGGCGTATCGAGGCGCGCAACCATCCCGATGGCGGTGCTTGTCTGGAGCTTCTGTTGCCGAAAGAGCATCCCGCCGGAGCATGACCCGCCAGCGCCTGCAGAAGCTGATGGCAGCAGCTGGTCTGTGCTCACGGCGCAAGGCCGAACTCTGGCTGCAGGACGGTCGTGTTCGTGTCGACGGTCAGATCGCCCGCCTTGGTGATCAGGCTGATCCTGATC
The DNA here is from genome assembly GCA_913050565.1 of uncultured Synechococcus sp. Classification (GTDB taxonomy): domain Bacteria; phylum Cyanobacteriota; class Cyanobacteriia; order PCC-6307; family Cyanobiaceae; genus Parasynechococcus. Next base: position 8,992 of record CAJWZW010000032.1, on the reverse strand, counting down.
GTCAATCGATCGTTGTCGATGGTCGCCAGCTGCACTTGCGTCAGCAGGCGAGGGTGCTGCTGTTGAACAAACCGGTTGGGGTGATCAGCACCTGCCACGACCCCCGTGGTCGACGCACCGTGCTGGATTTGCTGCCTCCGGATCATCGTCGGGGATTGCATCCTGTGGGCCGGCTCGATGCCGACAGCCGCGGGGCTCTGCTGATGACGGATCACGGAGCTCTGACGCTTCAGCTCACCCATCCCCGCTACGACCACACCAAGACCTATCGGGTCTGGGTGGAGGGAGTCCCTGCAACGGCCACTCTCGATCGATGGCGTCAGGGCCTGGTTCTCGATGGCCTACGGACCAGGCCTGCCGGACTTCGACTCCTGCGGCAATATTCGCAGCGCACTCTGCTGGAGGTGGTGCTGCAGGAGGGTCGTAACCGCCAGATCCGACGTGTGGCTGATCATCTGGGACACCCCGTCATCGATCTCCAACGGGTGGCCATCGCGCATCTGCGGTTGGGCTCCCTCGCAGAGGGGTGCTGGCGCTGGCTGAACAAGGGAGAATGGAGTTCTCTTGTGTCTGAAAAGCAGGAATCAGATCGATGCGACTGAGCTTTCTGCTGCCCTGGCGCCGTCTCCGTCCGCCGGCTGATCCGATCGATACGGAGCATCAGCGACGCGAAACACTCCGGGAGATCGGCTCCGCCCTGCAGTCCAGGCGTGAAGCCGAAGGGTTGACCATGCGCCAGCTGGCCAGTGAGACCCGGATCACCACGCCGGTGATTGAAGCCCTCGAGCGTGGCTGGGGGGATCGGTTACCCGAGCGGGCCTATCTCGCTTCGATGCTGCCGCAGCTGGAACAGCGACTGGCCCTGCCCAAAGGCACACTCGATGCGGTGCTGCCGCCAGCTTCGGCTCCACGTCGCACCAGCGGGCGAGGTCTTGGTCGCTTCACCCTCGGCAGCATCGACGTGTTCACCACCTGGCAGGGCGGTGTCGTCTACGGCCTTGTGATGGTGGTGGGTCTGCTGATGCTCAACCGGCAGCAGCATGAACTGGCCGTCCGCAACAGCCTCACCATCGAGCCGGTGCGTGCCGATCTGAACAGCCTTAAGCAACCAGGGACTTTCCAGCTGCCTGATGAGCAGATCCAGGCGTTGCGTCCGATTCAACAGGCCCTTGAGCGGAAGCCACAGGATTGGCTTCCTGACCCAGCCACGCTCCGACCCACGGGCTCCGGTGTCCTCACGGTGCAGCTGAAGAAGCCAAGAGATCTGCAACTCAACAGTGGGGGCGGCGACCGCCTGAACCTGGCTGCCACAGCGGGAACGATCACCCTCAAACTCGCCCTGCCGGTGCAACTCAAGATTGGGCCAAAGCCGCTCGGCAGCGAGCGGGTTGTCTGGAATGGGGAGGTGTTGACCCCCAAAGATGATGATCCGGGTCTTTACCGCGTTGAACGGAGCAGCGCGGAGGCTCCATCCCTCGAACGCCCCCAGACCGAGCCTCTCTCCCCGTAACCCTTCAGGGCTCCCTCGAGGTCGCCATCAAAACTTGGTTGGCGCCAGCTCCAGTTGCCATTCGATGTCCCCGGGGTGTTGAAACGGGCTGCATCGTCGAGATGCAACAGGTCCTGCAGGGGTGCAACCACCAGTTCAGCGGGGGTTGCAAAGGCCATGTCGAACAGGTGCCAGGCCGGTGCCTCCACATCACCCCGCACCCTCGCGTTGATCCGGTTTCGGCTGTCCTGATCCAGTGCCCTCCACCATCCCAGCGTGGTGGGATTGTCGTGGGTGCCGGTATAGACAACCCAACGTCGACCTTCAATGTTTTCCGGCAGGTACGGGTTGTCTGCAAGGCCGTCGAAAGCGAACTGCAGCACCTTCATCCCGGGGAGCTGGAAGCCATCTCTGAGGGCCTCCACATCCGGTGTGATCACTCCGAGATCTTCGGCGATGAGAGGCAGGAATCCACCTCCGTCATGCCGCAGTTTGCTCAGCAGGGAGTTGCCGGGGGAGGGTTGCCACCGGCCGTTTTCCGCTGTCTTGTCGCCACCGGGTACGGCCCAATAGGCCGCGAGTGCTCGGAAGTGATCCAGGCGCAACAGGTCGGCCAGTTCGCGCTGCCGTGCAATTCGCTTCCTCCACCAGCGGAACCGGGTCAGCCGATGACGCCCCCAGCGATAGACGGGAGAACCCCAGAGTTGCCCCGTTTCGGAGAAATAATCGGGCGGAACGCCACTTTGCGTGGTGAGTTCGCCGTTCTCCTTGATCGTGAACAGGTTGCGGTGGCTCCAGACATCAGCGCTGTCGGCGCTCACATAAAACGGCAGGTCGCCGAACAGCAGCACACCTCGGTCTCGAGCCAGCTCCCGGATCGCCTGCCACTGCCGGTCCAGATGCCACTGCAGCAGCTTGATGCGCAGCAGATCATCGGGATGGTCTTCGCTCCAGCTGTTCAGGGCACTGCTGTTGTGGCGGGCCAGCTCACCGGGCCAGCTCCACCAGGGTCCCTGATGTTGAGCATGCAGAACGCTGAACCGGGCGTGATCATCGAGCCAATCCTGGGAGCTGCACCAGGTTTCAAAGGCGTCGCGACTGCTCTGACTCTGTTGAGGCCAGGCCTCGAGCAGGGCATCAGCGAGGGCTGAACTGCGGCGTTGCGCCAGATCGAAATCCAGGTGATCAACGCTTCCTGCCGGTGCATCAGCGCCTGGCAGGGTGTTGCAGGCTTCCTGACTGATGAAGCCATCCCTCCGGAGATCCTCCGCATCGAGAAACCAGGGATTCAGCGCGAAGCAGGATGGTGAGCTGTAAGGAGAACCTGTGGTGTCCGGAGGGGCGAGAGGCAGCATCTGCCAGACGCCGATGTTGTGATCGGCCAGGAGATTGATCCAGCGTCTCGAAGGTTCTCCAAATGTTCCGCAGACCGGACTCCCCGGAAGAGCTGTGGGATGAATCAGCACACCACTACTGCGGGGCTGCGGCGGTGCGGAATGAACCATCGGATCTCCGATCTGCTCTCAGGATGGCCTTGTCAGAACAAAGCTGCATCGCCGAGGTCCTGCCCCGCCATGCCATCCCTCACCACCCGTTCAAAGAACTGTTCCAGGGTGTCTTCTCCATAGGAAGGGGTCGCGTCGGCGTCGTAGCGCTGCTGCTCTTCATCCCAAACCAGCATCGACTCCGCGGCGTAGTAGCGGCCGATGCGGCCGAATTCAGCAGTGTCCTGAAGTCCGGGGAACAGGTTGGATAACCCTTGCAGCGCAGCGATCGGGCCATCCATCAAAGCGATGGGAACCGACAGCATCCGCGGTTTCCTCCCCAGTGCCCGGAAGAGCATTTCGCCCTGTTGCCTGGCGCTCAGAGCTGGTCCGGGTCCACCGATGGGAAGCACCTGATTGATTTTGTCTGCATCGCTGATGCAGTCCGCCATGAACCGTGCAAGATCCGCTTCGCTGATCGGCTTGCAGCTGGCGAGTTCACCCCCTCCGAACATCACATAAGGCCCGCCTTTCCGGCAGCTCTCCACCTGTCCCCCCAGGCTTTTGAAAAAGGCGGTCGGCCGCACAATCGAATGGGTCATCTCCCCATCCGCCTGTAATTCCGCCTCGAAGGCCAGTTTGGCTTTCTGGAATTCCAGGAGAGGCTTCTGCACACAGATGGCCGAGAGCAACACGTAATGCGCCACGCCGGCCCGTCGCCCCTCCCGGTACGTGTTCAACGTGGCCTGGTGATCAATCGCCCAGGAGTCCTTGCGCCCCCCGGTGCGGGAGGCAAGGCAGGACACCACAACATCGGTCGGTTGATCAAAGGCTTCGGCTGCAATCGATGCCGGATCGGTGACATCACCAAAGCGCACTGATGCCCCCGGGAAGTCGGCTGTCACAGCGTCGCGGTTCTGCCTGCCGCCAATGCCGCTGCGCTCGCGCGCAAAGGCCACCACCTGATAGCCGCGTTTTACAAGCTCCTTCACAACGAAGCGACCGATGTATCCGGTCGCCCCGAAGACGACCACTCGCACCGACTCCGGTGGACGGTCGCGGAAGTCGGTGCGCAGAGCCATGGCGCTGAAAACTGGACGATTGGGCGAAACTAAGCGCCGTTGGCATTGCTGGGTCGATGACGACCTCCGAACCGAAGCCGAAAGCCCATTGGTGGGCGGGGCATCCGTGGCGTATCGCGCTTCGGATTGCCTGCGTCTTTGCCGGGGTGAGTGCCACAGGTTGGTTGATTGGTTTGGTGTGGCCGGAACCGGACCAGGTGGCCAGCGATACACCGCCGACGTTCGAGAACCCCGCCAGCCTCGCTCCCTATCCGCTGGCGCCGGTCACCGTTCTGCTGGTGGGCGTCGACTCCGATCGGATGGGGGATCGCAGCAATGGAGCAGCTCCTGCCGGGCTGGCCAATGCCGATGCGTTGATGCTTCTGCGGATCGATGCAAGCCGTCAGCTTGAGGTTCTTCAAATCCCGGCAGAACTGGCTGTGCAAACGCCCGGTGCGGATGCACCCATCAGCCTCGCCAGCCTCTGGCAGGACGGCGGTGTCAGCCTGCTGCGTGATGCCATCGACGAAATCGTCGGCCTGGAGGCCAGTCATCCCCAGCGTTATGCCGTGATGCCGCGGTCGGCACTGCGGCAGGTGGTGGATGGTCTCGGCTCTGTCGATGTGATCCTGAATCAGTCCTTTGACAAGGAGGATCTCGCTCAGGATTACCGGGTGAAGCTCGATGCCGGTCGCCAAAGCCTGAATGGGTCGGAGGCGGAGCAGTTGGTGCGATACCGCAAGGATGCCGGTGACAACTCCAACCGGCGCAAGCGTCAGCAGCAGCTGATCCGAGCTGTTGTGGATCAAATCCAGGCACCGGAAGGAATCGGCGTGCTGGCTGGGATGCTCGGAGGCGTCAGTCCTCTGCTTGACACCAACTTGTCGAAGGGGGAGATGCTCAGCCTCGCCGCAGCTGCGGTGGCCAGTCCGAAGCCGGTGAAGATCACTCAACTTCCCCTGGCGGATCGAGCGGGGGACCAGCCCCTGCGTCAGCTCAAGCCTGGGCAGCCGCTTCCCCTCTGGCCGCAGTTGTAGGCGTCTGCATGACGCCGGATCTCTGCAGGCAGAGGTGCAGGCGATCCAGCTGGAACGCATGGGCGGAATCATCCCTGGCAGGAATCCATCCGCACCACAGGAGACCATCACGCCGGCGTTGTTCTTGGTTCCAGCTTCCCTGGATCTGAATCAATCCCCGTAGCGGAGCACCGAGCTGATGACAAAGCGCTGCGTAGGCCGCGGCCTGTCCACTGACGCTGCCGTCTGTTTCCCCAGGCACCAGCAGTAGCAGGGGTCGACGCCAGTCGGCGAGTGCATCCAGCCAGTGGCCGCCATCGGGTCTCTGGCGTGCGGGATCACCACTGAGCCGGATCAAACCAGGTTCAGTCTCCGTGAGCACGGAGGCCGGTGATGCACCAGTGGCATGGGTCTGGAGAGGCAGAGACCACAGCCTTGCCAGGGCTTCCGCAGCTTCCCGCATCCGCAGCTCCGGCACTGAGCCCGCCCCAACAAGCAGCGGGATATCAGTGGACATGGGTGTCCTGCACAGCACTACCATCGGATTACAGCAAACTTTGTCCCGCGGGCGCCGTGACCAGTTTTCTGACCACTGCCCGCACGAATCAAGCCGATGCGCTTCCCGACAGCCGACGTCTGAGGCTGTTCAGTGGAACATCGAATCCGGGTCTGGCACGCGAAATCGCGGCCTATCTCGGTGTTCCTGACGGTCCTCGTGTCTGCAAACGATTTGCAGACGGTGAGCTGTACGTGCAGATCCAGGAATCGATTCGAGGCTGCGATGTTTTCCTGATTCAGCCCACCTGTGCTCCGGTGAATGATCACCTGATGGAGCTGCTGATCATGGTGGACGCCTGCAGACGAGCCTCCGCGCGGCAAATCACAGCCGTGGTTCCTTATTACGGCTACGCCAGAGCTGATCGCAAAACCGCAGGCCGTGAATCGATCACCGCCAAGCTCACAGCCAATCTGCTGGTGAAGTCGGGCGTTGACCGCGTGCTGGCCATGGATCTGCATTCGGCCCAGATCCAGGGCTATTTCGACATTCCCTGCGATCACATCTACGGGTCACCGGTGCTGGTGGACTACCTCTCCACCCAGAATCTCGGAGACATCGTTGTGGTGTCGCCGGATGTGGGGGGTGTCGCCCGGGCCAGGGCCTTCGCCAAGCAGATGAACGATGCCCCTCTGGCGATCATCGACAAGCGGCGAACGGGTCACAACATGGCGGAAAGCCTCACGGTGATCGGTGATGTCTCCGGACGTACAGCCGTTCTGATCGACGACATGATCGACACCGGAGGCACGATCTGTGCCGGTGCCCGTCTGTTGCGTCAGCAAGGAGCCAAGCGCGTGCTGGCCTGTGCAACCCATGCCGTGTTTTCTCCACCGGCAGCGGAACGACTGTCCGCCGATGGACTGTTTGAGCAGGTGGTCGTCACCAACAGCATTCCGATCCAACAGGAGCGAATGTTCCCCCAGCTCCATGTCCTCTCTGTTGCCAACATGCTCGGCGAAGCCATCTGGCGCATTCACGAAGAGAGCTCTGTCAGTTCGATGTTCCGTTAGTGCCGTTCTGGCTCTTGCCTTCAGCCTTGGGTTTGGTGCGTCGGCACAGGCTGAGTCGCGTCTGGAACGACTGCTTAAACCGCACTCCACCACAGGCGTCTGGCTGACCAACAGCCCGAGCACGCTCTATTACGACCGTGCTCGCATCCGCGAGGCGATGAAGCAACTTCAGGAGGCCGGGTTCAACCGTGTGTTGCCGAACGTCTGGAGTCGCGGCACCACTTTTCACCAAAGCGCCTACGCGCCGGTTGAGTCAGCCCTGCAGAAGGCCGGAGTTGCCATCGATCCGATCTGCACCCTGGTGGAGGAGGGACGTGAACGCGGCATTCAGGTGATGCCGTGGTTCGAGTACGGGCTGATGGAGCCTGCAACGTCCCAGGTTGTGCAGCAGAACCCCGACTGGGTCCTCGCCCGTGCCGATGGTCAGCGATGGATGAACCTGCACGGCAGCCATCGCATGGCCTGGCTCAATCCCGCTCATCCCGCCGTCAGACAACGGTTCATTGGTCTTGTGGTGGAAACACTGAAGCGCTGCCCGATGCAGGGCCTGCAGCTGGACGACCATTTCGCCTGGCCCGTGCAATTCGGTTACGACCGCTTCACGACGGATCTGTATGAGCAGGAAACAGGTGGTCCGCCACCTGTGGATCACACCAATCATCAGTGGATGTCATGGCGTCGACGCAAGCTGACGGAGTTGCTGCGGGAGCTGCGCTTGCGTCTTCAGCAGGAAGGCCTCTCCAGGCGGATCAGCCTGTCGCCCGGACCTTTCCGACAGTCGTACAACCTCTGGCTGCAGGACTGGAAACTCTGGGCCTTCGGTGAGTTGATCGATGAACTCGTGGTTCAGAACTATGCCTATTCCGTGAAAGGATTTGAGCGGGATCTGGATCAGCCGGCTCTGCGCAAGGCGCGGGAGTGGAACCTTCCCATCCAGATCGGGATCCTGGCTGGATTCGGCAAGCGAACAACCTCCACAGCAGATCTGCAGGCCAAGGTGCGCCTGGCACGTGATCGCGGTTACGGCGTGATTTTCTTTTACTGGGAGGGTCTCTGGGGGCGCCATGTTCCGGAACAGCAGCGCATCCAGCGTTTTCGGGATCTGCAGAGCCTGGGCTCCCAACCCTGAACAGCATGGGATCGGAGTGCTGCGATGACCGATCCAGAGCGCAATCGTCTGCGGGCCAAACTTCGCCGCCTTGATTTCAATGAGGCGGCCATCGCATCGTGTCTGCGCGAATTCGAGGCCAACCTGGACACCTACGACTCAGCGTCCCGGGTGATCGATGGATGGGAGCGTCCGGATTCGTCTCAGACTGTGTTGCAGGCACTGGCCTGCGGTTTGATTGCGGCGGTGCTTGGTGGTTGGTTCGCATCCGTGTCCTGAGACGATCGGTCGAACCCCATGCCTGACCTTCAATCACTCCAACTCATCCTGTTCGGCGGAGGAGTGGCTCTGACCTGTGGGGTGCTGGTGATTTCGTTTGGCCGCATCGATCGAGTTGAGCGCGAGAGAAGCGGCCGGCAACGCATGCGCCGCCGTCTCAATCGAATGCTGCGGCTGCCACCGGATTGATCAGGGCCGGCGCAGAAACAGCAGCACCATGCAGAGAACCCCGATGAGAGGGCCGGGGGGCAGATCCAGCAGAACGGCGAGCATCATTCCTCCACCGCACAGCAAAAGCCCTGTGCCGGAGGATTTCAGAATCAGGTTTCCCAGGCTGGTGCTGCGTTCCACATGAACCAGGACCGGAGCGCAGAGCAGACCGATCACCAGCACGATTCCAACCGCCGTGATGGCGCTGATCACGACCAGGGCCGTGATCACGATCGCGATGAAACGGATCTGACTGACGGGACGCTTTGCTGCAAGGGCTCCTTCGGGATCGACCCCGATGAACACCAGATCCTGGTAGCGGGTGGTGAACAGCAGCATGAGGGCGAGGGCCGCAACCCCGGTGCGGACCAGATCGACACCCCCTGCGGCAAGGATGTCGCCAAACAGAATCGACTCAAGATCGATTCGGGCCTTCAGCAGTGGCACCAGCAGGACACCGAGGGCTGTGAATCCAGCCAGCACGGTGTTCATGGCACCCTCTTCACGTCCTCGGAAGCGTTGGTTCAAACGCTCTGCCACCAGGGCGCCGATCAGGCCGCTGATCAGCCCCCCGATGCTCGGATCCACCTCCAGGGCGAGTGCCACCACCAGTCCAGGCAGCACGGAATGGGCCATGAGATTGGCCAGAAGGATGCGCCGCTGGGTGATCAACAACGATCCAGCCGCAGGGCAAAGGCTTCCGACCATCAAGGCCATCAGCAGAGGGATGCCCCACCAGAGGTCGAATTCAGCCACAGCAGTCCCCCATCACACTG
>CAJWZW010000031.1 GCA_913050565.1 uncultured Synechococcus sp. | reverse complement strand
TCATTCCCGCGCCGGTCTTGTCGCGGAGTTCTTTGACAAGCTTTGCGGATACGGCCATCGGAGGTTGGAAGCGGAAGAGTAATCAGGAATGCCGCCGTTCCGACCAAGCGGTACGGCGGCATGAAGTTAGCGGTTCAGAGCGTTTCAGCCCTCGGTGGAATCACCACCACGCTGCTCGTTGTTGCCGTGACGGCCTTCATTGATGGCGTCAGCTAGACGACCAAGCACCAGCTGAACGGAACGCACAGCGTCGTCGTTGCAGGGAATCGGCACTTCGCAGAGGTCGGGATCGCAGTTGGTGTCAAGCATCGACACCAGGGGAATGTCGAGCTTGCGAGCCTCCAGAACAGCATTGGATTCACGGCGCTGATCCACCAGCACCACCACATCCGGAAGACGCCGCATGTTCTTCAGGCCCCCCAGGTACTTCTGAAGACGCTCAAGTTCGCGGCGGAGGACAGCACCCTCCTTCTTGGGACGCATGGCAATGGCGCCGCTGGACTCCATTCTCTCGAGGTCCTTGAGGCGGTCGATCCGAGCCTTCATGGTGGTCCAGTTGGTGAGCATGCCGCCCAACCAGCGCTGGTTCACGTAAGAGGCTCCGCAGCGGGCCGCTTCGAGAGCAACCACCTCGGATGCTTGTTTCTTGGTGCCGACAAACAGGAAACGCTTGCCACTGCGGGCGGCTGAACGGGTCCATTTGTAGGCGTTGTTCATGCAGACGGCGGTCTGCACAAGGTCAATGATGTGAACACCATTACGCGCGCAGTAGATGTAGCGCGACATTTTGGGGTTCCAACGACGAGTCTGGTGCCCGAAGTGGGCACCCGCCTCCATCATTTCGGCGAGGGTGACAACAGCCATGAGTTGAGGTTTCGGGTTCGCCTCCACCTGCCAGGGATGAAATTCGGCTTTGCCGTCAGGCGAAAACCGGATTCACATGCACCCGAAACGGGCAGGTGTGCGGTGTGAAAGAACCTGATGAAGTTATCAAAACGCCGGGCAGTGCAGGCCTTCCCGTTTTGCTTCCCGGAACAGTGCACGCACACCGATGCGATTCAGGGGCAGGCGCAGAAGCTCCATGGCGGCACCGGACAAACCTCGGCGAAGCAACCAGCGCAGCAAAGGCCTCAGTGATCGTTCATTGATCAGCCCGCCAAGGGTGAGCAATTCCCAGAGAACGCGGTGAAGCCAGGTGAATTGAATGATGAAACGCACCCGCCGGGTTGGATGCTTGCGATAGAAAACCAGGCCCATCCTGGCCCGCTCCCCTTCCACCTCAATCAACCGGGGTATCTGATCCAGGCTCAGGGCCGGATGCCAGTGGTAGCCAACCGCTTCCGGGCATTTGATTAAACGGACCTTCATCCGTCGCAGCCGTTCTCCCAACTCCAGGTCTTCCCAGCCGTACAGGCGGAAGCCCGTATCGAACAAACCGGATCGCTGCAGAACATCGCGATCGATGGCCACATTGCCTGTGGCGAAATACGCCCAGGACAGATCGCGCAGCTTGTGGCGCTCCGTGGTGGGTTCTTCAAAGTTGGCGGTGTTGATCACAGCGCCATAGGTGAAGCAGAGCCGATCACCCGCGCGACTCCAACTGTGCTGAAGCGCTTCAGCATGCCTGGCAAGAAACGTGGGTGTCACGACCAGATCGCTGTCGATGAACACGATCACGTCTCCCTGTGCATGCTGAACACCTCGGTTTCGACCCTCGGCAGGACCGCCGTGAACCTGTTCGATCAGCCGCACATGAGTGAACCGGTCCGCGTTCTGACGCAGCCAGGTGGGTGTGCCATCGGTGGAACCATCGTCCACCACAACAACTTCGAAGCGTTCCACAGCTGTGCCGGCTGTGTGCTGCTGTTCCAGCGCCGACAGACACTTTTCCAGAATCGGCCGGCGGTTGTAGGTCGGAATAACGACGCTGACGAACATCGCGGCAACCGGCACAGCGGAAGATCTCAGATTACGGATAACAAAAAGGGGGGCATGGCCCCCTCAAAAGCTGGTTGACCGATCCGGTGATCAATCGGCGGCGCCACCGTTGTTGGCCGTTCCGGTCACACCGTTACCGGCACCTTCTCCGCGGCCGTCATTGCGCATCTTGCGCTTCTTGAATTTGCGGGCGTAGGCGCGGTTGCGTTCCTGCTTTTCTTTCTTCAGGTTTCTGCGCTTGGCCATCCTGCGTTGATCGTTTGTATGTAGTCCGACTCTACTCAACTGGCGGCAACAGAGATCCGTCCTCCATCCGCAGAATCCGGTCCGCCACATCCAGGATTCGTGGATCATGGGTGACGATCAGAACGGCACAGTCCTGCTCGCGGGCCAACCGTCTGAGAAGTTCCACCACTTCACGACCTGTGGCGCCGTCCAAGGCTGCTGTCGGTTCATCCGCCAGCAGCAGTTGGGGATGGGCCGCCAGTGCCCTGGCAATCGCAACCCTTTGCTTCTGCCCGCCGGACAGATCATGGGGAAGCTTGCCCATCTGATCTTCGAGACCCACGGATCGAAGCCAGTGACGCGCTTCATCACGACGGGCCCGATAGCCCAGACCGGGCAACAGATCAGCCCCCATCTGAACGTTCTGTTCAGCTGTGAGGCAGCGCAGAAGGTTGTGGCCCTGGAAAATCATTCCGATCCGGCGCCGAACCTGCTGTCGACGGCGACGTCCGGCACCATCAAGGCGTTCGCCCAGAACATTCACCCGACCCTGCTGAACGGTTCGCAACGCACCAATCAGCGTCAGAAGCGTCGTCTTGCCGCAACCCGACGGCCCTGTCAGCAGAACCACTTCTCCAGAATCAATCCTGAGACTGATGTTCTGGAGCACCGTTCGGAGCATGTCCCCCTGGCCGAAGGCATGGCTCAGAGAATCAATTTCAACGGCAGCCATCAGAAGATCTCCGCCGGATCCGCATCCACCAGCCGCCTCATCGCCAGCAGAGCTGAGAGCATGCACATCACCAGAATCATTCCACCGACGGTGAGAGCCCGCGTGGCGTTCATTCCCACAGGAAGACTTGTGGCATCGCGCACGAACCAGTACAGCCCCTGACCGGCCAGATAGGCGGGGACGTAACCCATCACTGCCAGATAAAACCCTTCACGCACCACAACACCGAGAAGGTGGCTCAGGCGGTGTCCCATCGCCATCAACGTGGCGTATTCGGGAAGGTGATCACTGACATCTGTATACAGAACCTGATAAACAATCACGCAGCCAACGACAAAGCCCATCGCGGCGCCGAGGGTGAAAATAAAGCCGATGGAAGTTCCGCTCTTCCAGTAGTTCTTCTCGAATTCAATAAACCCCTGTTTGGTGAGAACTTTCACGTCATCGGGGAGTCGCAGCTGAAGCCTTTCCACAACTTGCTGCGGATCGGAGCCAGGCCGCAAACGAATCAGTCCCACTTCAATGGATCCCCTCGGTTTCTGAGGTGAAAGGTCGAGGAAGGTTTCCGTGCTGGTGAGCAGATTGCCGTCGGCACCAAAGCTCGTGCCAAGGCTCACCAGACCCTCAACGCGGATTCGGTTGCCCGCGATCTCTGTTTCAACGGTTCGTCCCTCTCGATACCAATCGGCGATGGGGCCGAACTCCGGACGAGACAGCTGGTCAAAGAGAATTCGCCCCTTCTGTTTGAGAACCTCCGTCTTCTGCGAGAGACCCGGGTCGAGGAAGAACGGATCATCAGGATTGAATCCCAACGCGAGGATCGCCCTGTTGAGACGCGTTTCCGGGTTCCGCCACAGCATCAGTCCCCAGTGAACAGGGCTGACACCTTCAACATCCGGATCAGCGAGGGTCTGAACCAGACGTCTGCGGGGAAAACCAGCCATTCGGATGGAACTGGCGGAGCGTGGACTGATCAAGACCAGATCGGCATCAAACAAGCGGTGCACCGTGACGCTGGCGTCAAACAGCCCATCTCTGAACCCCAGCTGCATGAACATCAGGATTCCGGCGAAGCTGATCCCCGCCAGGGCCACCAGCAAACGGACCGGTTGCCGGGAAAGCAGCAGCCAGGACAGAGGAATCTTTCGCCCCTGCCAGAGATTTCTCATGGTTTGAACCGGGCGATCACCTTCAACCCAGCCAGCCGAAGGACGCGGCGTGCATCGTCATCGTCCAGTGCAATGAGCACCTCCACGACGCGCGCATCAGCATCACCTGTTGGATCTGTTGAAAGCACTTCACGTTGTTGCACCTGAGGGCTGATCTGAATCACGCGCCCTGTCAATTCACCCTCAAAGCCACCGTTCTCGCTGCTCAACTGCACTGACTGGTCGAGGCGAATCCGTGAGATGTCGGACTCGTAAACCTCGATGCGAGCCTGCATGCTCTGGCTTGCCCCGAGATCAAGTACTCCAGCCGATCCCGGCCTCTCTCCTTCCCTGGCATGCACGTCGAGTACAAGGCCATCGAGAGGAGCAAGCAATTCACTCCGGTCGAAATCTGCTTTCAGGCCGCGTTGACGCGCTTCGACTCTGTCCAGACGCCCTTCGAGTCGGATCAGCTCCTCCTGCTTGTCCTCAAGCAGGACCAGTGATGCGGCACCCCACTGAGCAGCCTTGGTGTATCTGGAAATCTCCAGCTGCTGCATGGCGATTTCCTCCCTCAGGCTGGCCTCTTCCGCATCCAGTTCATCCAGATCGGCCTGGAGGCCTTCTCGGTTATCGAATCGAGCCAGCACCTGGCCACGGGTCACCGTGTCGCCTTCATCGACAAGAAGTTCTGTGATTCGCGGCGACATCGCTCTGCCGGCGATGGGTGCATCCAGCCTCCGAACATCACCTTTGGGCTCCAGTTGCCCCAGTGCCGCAACCGCCTCATCAGACTTTTGTGAAGTGTTGCCCTGGGCTGGTCCCTGGGTTGAAACGGTTTCCTTCGGGCTGCAGGAGGCAGCTGCCAGTGCGAGTCCGACAATCAGAAATGCTGTTGATGCAGTCCGATTCACTCGGGACGGCAGGGATTGTCGAACAGAAGCAATTCGATGTAGCGATCCGCCCATTCCGCGTCGAAAGCCTTTTCCAGCACCCGTCGAGTCTTGTCGTTGCGTTTCTGCTGTAGACAATAGTTCAACTGACCTTCATATCGATCGATCGTAGGAGCCGCGTCCGCCGGTTCGCAGGTGGCGGCGAGCACCGCCCGATGCAGAACATCAAGAACGTTGGAAACCTGTTGCTGAAAAAGGTCTTCTTCGTCCGGACCGTCCGGACGTATGAAGCACACATGAGGCGAAAAGATTGTTCCCCATCCCGGCAGATCCCGGGATTGACGGAAGGGGTGCTTGGGCAGTGCAGCCAGCGCGCGGTCAATTGATCCCGGCAAGGCCTCAGAAACCGGAGACAGGTCAACAATGGCCGCAGATACCCCTGCAGGTCCGGCAACGATGTCGGCTCCGAAGATCGGCAGATCGAAACGGGGATCGGGAAACCAGACGCAATGCAGGATCTGGAGACCACGCCCGAGCTGGGCCAGCTCGAGATGAATCTTGCGGACCCCACGGCAACGGAGCAGCTCATTGCTGATCAACAGGCCTTCGCCATCCAGAACGCCTTCAATGCGATCGAGCCCTGGGTTGACCGGCAGCGGCTCCAGTTCCGGCAATCCCTCCCATGCTGAGCGGATCACACCGTTCAGAGCCGTCACCAAAGGAGGAATCACCTGTGGAGGTTCGGACGGCCGGGGAGCCATTCAGGAGCGGGGCGCAGCAAATAACTATTGCATCTTGACAACCACATCGTGGAAATAAACGAGGTTGGATTGTTTATTTCGATGCAGTGGATGGCGTGCCGGATGATATTGGCGAATGGTATCTCACTGATGCAACGATTAAGTTCATGGATTGGAGATGAAAAACGACTCAAATAATTTGCATGGAGAAATAAGCCATATTCAAGAATATTTCCTGCTAAAGGTGGTGATATTCAGCTACTCTTTAAGATCTCGTCCCAATCCAATTGTTTCTTCAGTGCTCTTCCCAATCGTTTGCTCGCACGTAAAAATAAATGGTTGAAGACCAGGGAGTATCCGATTCCCAATGCACACATGAGCAAAAATTCGAGATTGCTGATAGCTGAATCCTTCTCTGGCTCTCTCAATAATAAAAATGCATGCATGTCAAAACCAGAAAAGAACCAGTAGCAGCCCATTTTCACTGCAGCAATTCCCATGAGCCAAACCATTGCCACAAACAATCCTGTGGCAAGTCGAATCAGTGGGTTTCTGCTGCGCAGATGAAACGGCAAAGCGGATGATGATGCCTCGAACCCTTGGTAGCAGTGGTCCGGGGTGGTGGGTTAATCAACATCGCTCAATCTTTTGTTCACAGCATGCATCCGTTGAACCGCTTCCAATTGCTGCTGAGCATTTGTTGAGGCGAAGTCATTTGAAAATCATGACCTGTTTCTGCCTGAGCTGTTTCACGAACGATCCTTGTATTCCTGTTAACATGCATGGCCAGCTTCGCCTGGTTAGAGGAGTTTTCACTGCATGATCCGTGATTCATACTTACCGGTGAAATGGTCAATTGTGCAGCTATGCGGATGTAGATTTTTGGGAATTTAAATTGGAAATTTGGAGGATATTATCAAACTTTTGAATTGCTGAGCTTCTGATTTGCACTGCTTTGAGTTTTGATTTCAGGGTCGATGTTGTTGACAGCATTGACTGCTAATAAGATACTGCTATCGATGTGGTTTCGCTGATCCGTTGATGTTGAGATTGATCGTTCCCGCCTGTGCTGTTCTTCTCGCAAGTGCGGTTCCGGTTTCGGCTCAGCAGACCGGCACATGCCTCCCCGCTTTGGCAGTCTCCGAGTTCGTCGCATTGATGAAAGATGGACAAGAGCCTGCGAGTGCTTTTGACCGCTCCATGAAACAGAATTTTGACGGCACCGAACGTTGCGCAGAAAAAATCAACGCTGAATTCAAAAAGTTTGATATGCCGGCTCCGTTTGAGTGAGCATTGTGTTGGTTGGTTTGCGCAGGGAAGCTGTGAGCCTTCTGCAACAGAAACTCCTTTCGAGCAATTTTTGAAATTGACCATATTGTTTTGACTGGCTCGGTTCTGCCTGGTCCATCGATTCGTTTGCCTCCTGCGAAACATCAATATCCGCCGGTCTGAACTTGAAATCCTCTGAGTTCTTAAAGAGGACGACTCCAATCAATGACAGGTCCAGCTGTTGATCGACTGGATCGCAAACGCATGTCGCGGTTTCGTTTCTCCGACAACTGATTCCTGGTGTGAATTCAGTTCTTGTTCGCCTTCCCATGTTCAGCTCGTGTCGTCCACTCCTCAGGACGCAAAACAATCAGCGACCAACGGCAGCAATGGCATGAAACCCAGTCCTCACCGGATCACTAATCTTGTAAACAACCCATCCAGGCGGCTCTGATCTCTTCTTTCACCAGCCCAGAGCTGACGCATTGGACGCTGGCAAACGGCGTGAGATGTGTCGCAGCTGAAATGCCTGATGCACCGCTCACCTGTCTTGACCTTTGGTGCCGAGCTGGAAGTGCTTCTGAAGAAGCGGGTGAGGAGGGGATGGCTCACTTCCTCGAACACATGGTGTTCAAGGGCAGTGAGCGGCTTGGGGCAGGAGAATTCGACAGGGCGATTGAAGCCCTCGGGGGCAGCAGCAATGCTGCAACTGGATTTGATGATGTTCATTTCCATGTGCTGATCCCTCCTGATCAGGCACCGTTGGCCCTCGAGCTGTTGCTTGACCTGGTTCTCAATCCCGCGTTGTGCAAGGAGGCATTCGAGCTCGAGCGGGATGTGGTTCTTGAAGAGATCGCGCAGTACGAGGATCAACCCGACGAGCGGGTTTTGCAGCAAACCCTCACCCGGGCCTGTCCCTTCCACGCGTATGGCCGCCCCATCCTTGGCCGACCGGAAAGTCTGCGTGCCATGACTCCGGACTCGATGCGCCGCTTTCATCAGCGGCGATACCGAGGATCCGACTGCTGCCTGGCCATCAGCGGTTGTGGTGCGGGAACACTCAGGCAGTGCACGGAGACCTCGCCTCTGGCCGGCCTCCCGGCGGCACCATCCAGTTCAGCCCAATCGCTGCTGGAGCTTTCCCCCGGACGTCACTGCATCGAGGTTGAGCGACTTGAGTCAGCGCGAATGCTGATGGTCTGGAGCGGAGCTGCCGCCGCCGACCAGTGCTGGGTGTTGGGGGCTGATCTGGCGACAACGCTCCTGGGAGAAGGTCGGCGCAGCCGACTGGTGGCACGCCTGCGAGAGGAACTGCAGATCGCCGAGACCGTGGATATGGATCTGACCAGCCTGGAGCGAGGAAGCCTGATCACCCTTGAGATCAGTTGTGATCCAGGCCAACTGGATGCAGTGGAGACCTGCATTCAGGATGAGCTGACCGCTCCTGAGCCGTTTTCATCGATGGAGCTCGACCGCGGCAGACAACTCGTTGGCAAAGGTTTGCGCTACGCACTGGAGTCGAGCGCGCAGGTGGCATCGATGTCTGCATCCCACCGGCTCTGGGGGCGCGAGCAGGCCCTGCTAGATCCTTTGATTCATCTGCAGAGCTGGTCATCGGAACGTCTTCAGGCTGATTTGATGCAGCAGTTGCAACCCGGCAGAGCCTGCACGTTGATTGCCACTCCCGTAGGGCGCTCCTGATGCCGTTGCCCGTGTTGAAACGTCTGCCGATGCGGACACCCGGGGTCATGGCAGCCAAACTGCTCCTTCCCTGGGGGAGTGCCTGTGATGCACCTGGGGAACGGGGAAGCCATCAGCTGCTGGCCGCCTGTTTGAGCAGAGGATGTGGTCCTCTGGACCCGCTTCAACTGGCGGACCGGGTGGAGGGACGAGGGGCCGGGCTGCGCAGTGACGCGCATGAGGATGGCCTGATGATCAGCCTCCGCTGCACGGTGGAGGACGTTGATGACCTTCTGCCTCTCCTGGGCTGGATGGTCACTGAGCCGCATCTGCCGCTCGATCAGTTTGAACTTGAGCGATCTCTGAGCCTGCAGGCCCTGCAGCGACAGCGGGAGGATCCGTTTCAGATCGGCATCGAAAGCTGGCGCAAGTTGGTTTACCGGGATTCCGGCTATGGCCATGACCCCCTTGGTGTGTCCGCCGATCTCGAGAACCTGGCTCCCGAGCGGCTCAGAGAGCTCTCCCTTCGACTGCCGCAGGGGCCGGCGGTGCTTGTGCTGGCCGGTTGCTGGCCCGATGAACTCAATGGTGAACTGAACGAACTCAGTGGTTTTCGAAACTGGCCTGCCTCGCAATCGACGGAGACACCTCAGGATCCAGTCTTTGACTGGAGTTCGGATAACGACGTCACCCTCGTCTCCACCGCCATGGAGACCGAACAGGTGGTGCTGAACCTTGGGCAGGCGTGTTGTGACCACGGTCATGCGGATGATCTCGCCCTGCGTTTGCTCCAGAGCCACCTTGGATCCGGAATGTCCAGCCTTCTCTTCCAGCGGCTGAGGGAGGAACACGGAGTTGCTTACGACGTGGGGGCCTACCTCCCTGCCCGTGCGGGAGCGGCCCCTTTTCTGCTTCATGCCTCCAGCAGTGCCGATCGAGCCGAACTGGCCCTGACTCTGCTTCTGGACAGCTGGCGGGAGCTTTCAGAGAGAGAACTCACCACGGCAGAGATGGATCTGGCGCGTGCGAAATATCGCGGGCAGATGGCCCATGCTTCTCAGACAGCGTCCCAGAGAGCCGATCGCAGCGCCCAGTTGCATGGCCTTGGACTCGCCGATGACCATGACCAGCGTTGTCTGGGTCGCGTTGAAACACTCACTCCGAAGCACTTGCGTGAAGCGGCTGAACGCTGGTTGAAGCAGCCGCGGCTGAGTCTTTGCGGGCCCCCATCAACCCTCAGTCGCCTGGAATCCCTCTGGGAACGACGTCAGTCGGACGATGTCTCAAGCCGTTCCAGCTGATCGATCGGGATCAGAAAAGCTCCCCGTCGAAATCGAACAGCAACAGTCTCCAGGGGATGTAAGGCGATCACCTCACCGACCTCGCCTGGCTCAACAAGATCGGGCGGGCGCAGCATTGGCATCGGATCAGCGGTTTTGAGGTAGGTCTGACGAGTGATCAGACGACAGCGATCGCCGATGGAGACAGTCATGGAAGCTGGGCAGCGCCTGCATTGTCGAGCAGGATGGGCCGAGATGTTCGTGTGGCGTGAAGGCCCTTGCTACCTGGAGCGGAGCCCTGGCAGGTGTGCTGCTGATCGTGATCGGAGGTTTGCTTCCGGTGGCATCGCTCTGGCCGGACGGAACGCTCAGCGTTGTTGATCTGCCGGCCACCTGGCAGGTTCCATCACTCCTGCTCTGCGCCCTGGTCTGCGGCCCGAGGGCAGGCATGCTCGCCGCTGTTGCCTACCTGAGCCTCGGTCTGCTTGATCTTCCGGTCTTCACCGCCGGCGGTGGGCTGTCGTATGTGCTTGAACCAGGTTTCGGTTATCTCGCCGGTTTCATCCCAGCCGCCTGGTTAACGGGACGCCTGTCCCAGCAACAGGGTATGGGAGAGGTGGAGGCCCAGACAACCGCTGCTGCTGCCGGACTGGTGACGTTGCAGTTCTGTGGCCTTCTCAACATTGCTCTTGGTTCCCTGCTTGGACGCTGGGATGAAACCTTCCTCAGGCTGGTGATGGATTACAGCCTGGGTCCTCTGCCGACGCAGCTTGCACTGTGTGCCGCAACAGGTGTGCTGGCGGTCGTCATGCGCTGGCTTTTGCTGATCCGGGAATGACCGTTCCAGTTCTGAACCGTGGCCCGCTGCTGCTGATTGCAGCCTCTGTTGTTGCAACAGACCAGGTCAGCAAGAGTCTGCTTGCCGATCTTCTGGCTGACGGTCGCACCATCGAGGCCATCCCGGGTCTGTTGGAGCTGAATCTGGTGTTCAACACGGGTGCGGCCTTCAGCCTCTTCCGTGGGTCCGTCGCTGCCCTGGCGATTCTGAGTCTGGCGGTGAGCCTTGGCCTGCTCGTCTGGCTGTCGCGGCGGCGTTTTCTGCCTCTCTGGCAGGGGCTTGCCTTCGCATTCCTGCTGGGAGGAACCATCGGTAATGGGATCGACCGCTGGCGGTTGGGACATGTGATTGATTTCCTGGCTCTCGTCCCGTTTCGATTCCCTGTTTTCAATGCGGCTGACGTCGCCATCAACCTTGCCGTGATCTGCTTTGTCGTGGACGCATGGATCAGCGGTCGATCCAACCGGCAGGGATCGTGATGAAGGGTCGCCAACGGATGCTGTTGGGTCTGGCAGCTGCTTTTGTCGCCCTTGTTGTCCTCGGTGGGATCCTGCAGGCCATCAGAACCCTGATCTGGGATCTGAGTTACTTCCTGCCGGGCTGGCTGATCACCCCCATCCTTCTCCTCGGTCTTGGACTGCTTGCTGCTGTCGCGTTTCAGGTGGGTTGGCCCTGGTGGCAGCAGCTTCAGCGGCAACGCAAGACATCTGGCTCCAGCGTTGATGTGGATGCGCCAGCGAACCGTCGGGATGCCGCCCAGAAAAGCCTCACCAGCATTGATCGACTTCTGGAACGCATCGTTGACGATGTCAGCCGTGAAAGCCTCAGGCAGGAGCGGGAACGCGTCACGAGGGAACTCAACCGGGGGGATCTTGTGGTGGTGGTGTTCGGCACCGGATCCAGCGGTAAGACATCGCTGATTCGTGCCCTTCTGCAGGAAATGGTGGGTGAAGTCTCCGCCGCAATGGGATCAACCCAAACCACACAGTCCTATCGCCTGAGACTTCAGGGTCTCGAAAGGGCGATGAAGCTGGTGGATACCCCGGGGATCCTGGAAGCGGGTGAATCGGGTATCAGCAGAGAGGAAACAGCGCGTCGCCAGGCGGTCCGCGCCGATCTGATGGTGGTGCTTGTGGATGGTGACCTGCGTCAGTCGGAACTCACGGTGATCCGTTCGATCGCCGAACTCGGCAAGCGACTGCTGCTGGTGCTGAATAAACGCGATCTCCGTGGTGCGGATGAGGAGCGCAGACTCCTCGAGATTCTGCGCAGCCGTTGCAGCGGCCTCGTTCAACCACAGGATGTCGTTGCTTGCAGCGCGGCTCCACAGAGCCTTCCCAGAGCAGGGCGATCTCCCCTCCAGCCAGCGCCGGATGTCGGTGAACTGCTGCAGCGGCTTGCAGCTGTCCTCCATGCCGAGGGCGAGGAGCTGATTGCCGACAACATTCTTCTGCAGTGCCGTCACCTTGATCAGCGCGGCAGGGATCTGCTGAACAGCCAGCGGCAACGTGAGGCACGTCGCTGCATTGATCGGTACAGCTGGATTGGTGCAGGGATCGTTGCTGCCAATCCTCTGCCGGGAGTGGATCTGCTCAGCACCGCTGCCGTGAATGGCCAGATGGTGCTTGAGATTGCCAGGGTCTACGGCATCGAACTGTCCAAGGAGCGAGCCCGTGAACTGGCCGTTTCCGTCGGTCGGACCCTTGCAGGGCTTGGGATTGTCAAAGGTGCTCTCCGGCTGATCACCCCAGCCCTGAGCCTCACTCTGCCGACCCTTCTGATTTCCCAGGCCGTTCAGGCGGTTGCGACCGCCTGGCTCACTCGCATCGCCGGTGCCAGCTTCATCCGTTACTTCGAACAGGATCAGGACTGGGGTGACGACGGTCTACAGCAGGTGGTTCAGGAGGTGTTTGAACTCAACCAACGCGATGCATCGTTGCGACGGTTTCTGGAGACAGCCATGCGTCAGGTTGTGGAGCCATTGCAACGGCGAGCTGGGGCGCTCCCACCACGCCCAGAGCCTCGGGCGGAGGAGGACGCATGGGACCGCGGGCATCAAGAACCGTGATCAGCAACAGATAGATCACCCCGATCGCGATGGACACTGCACCAGTGGCCAGTGCCACCCATCGCGGCCTCTCTCCAGGTTTGGCCATGGTCGTCAGCACAGTGGCGCGATTCAGAGCGTCAGCGTGGCAGATCGAACTGAATCAGATCCGCCAGTTGCCTGAGATGTTCGCGGGTGGTGTGTGGATTGCCCAGCACCGCCTTCAGCCAGTGATGTCCGTCGTACTGCGGACGGGAGAGCAGAAAGCCGGCATGAAGAAGCCTGCTCCTTGTGGTGTCGCTCCACTCCCTGGATTGATCGGCATCACTGCAGCGCGGGCGAAAGGCCAGCAGATGCAGATCGCCGCTCAACAGCTCCAGATCGTCGGAGCTGAGATGTTGCATCAGAAGGCGGCGTCGATCGAGGGCCCCCTCCAGAACGGCGGTGATGCCGTTTTCTCCGAGCTGACGCAACCCCAGCCAGAGCTTCAGGACCTCAGCCGGCCGGGTGCCCTGGAGACCCACTTCACCGCCGTGATGTTCGCCTGTCGGGGACTCCATGTAAGGCAAACCAGTGGCGAAAGCCCTGCGCAGCCTTGCCTTGTCACGCACCAGAAACAGTGAGGACGTTTTGGTGATGCCCAGCAGTTTCTGCGGATTCAGGGTGATCGAATCAGCCCTGTTGAGCCCCTTCATCAACCATGACGTGGTCGATGACAGGGCGAAAACCCCACCGATTGCGGCATCCACATGCAGCCAGATGCCGTGATGGGCGCAGAGATCAGCAATGTCTTCCAGAGGATCGACAGCGCCGCGGACGGTGGTGCCGGCTGTGGCCACCACGGCATGGCAGGGGATTCCATCTGCTTTCAGCGACTGGAGCTTTTCTTCAAGAGAAACGGTGGAGAGGGTTCCGTTGACGTCGACTGGCAGCTGCTGCAGTGCTTCTGCAGGCAGTCCCATCACGATTGCGGCTTTCTGCAGGGAGACATGGGCATCCCTGCTGCAGAGAAACACGCCGTTGTCAGCAACTGAAGCTGACCTGGCAACGACCAGACCCATGAGGTTGCTGAGTGTTCCACCGCTGGCAAGAACACCCCCGGATTGCTCGGGTAGCCCGAGCCTGGAACAGAACCACCCGCACAACTGCTGCTCCAGGTTGGAGAGCCCCGGTGACAACTCCTCGGCCAGGAGATTGTTGTTCAGGCCGGCACAGATGAGCTCCGCAGCGATTGAAGCCGTGAGAGGAGGAGGATCCAGGTGCGCCAGCGATCCTGGATGGGATGGCTGAAAAGCACCGTCCATCACCGTCTGGAGATCATCCAGCAGGCTCTGCATGTCAGCCCCCTCCTGTGAGGGACTGATCTGCGGCTGAGGTCTCACAAGCGGTAATGGGGACGCCTCTGCAGCGGAGCCGAGCCATTGCGTGAGCTGATCAGAAGCGCTGTGCAGAAATTGACGCAGCGCAGGATCAATCTGGTGCGGTGAGGCGAAAGGATCAACGACTGTTGATACCGGCCGGTGATCGGAACGAGCGTGCACCGGTTGCATCGGGTCTGTACCGATCCTCGCCTTTTGAGGGGCGCTGCTCAAGGATGGATCACCAGGACGGGATGTGAAGGGTTTTGGACGACCAACGGATCTGGATTCGCTGGATGGAGGTGCTGATGGAACGCGCTGCGGAAACGGGTCGCAACGGTGAAGTTCCTGTTGCAGCGGTCATTCTTGATCAACGAGGCCATTGCATCGGTCATGGACGTAATCGACGCGAAACCGAAGGAGATCCGCTGGGTCACGCTGAGCTGGTGGCTTTGCGACAGGCAGCTTGGGTGCTGGGGGACTGGCGCTTCAATCAGTGCACACTTCTGGTGACTCTGGAACCCTGCCCCATGTGTGCAGGTGCTTTGGTTCAGGCCCGGATGGGGCGTGTTGTGTTTGGTGCAACAGACCCGAAACGTGGTGGATTGGGCGGCTGTCTCAACCTGGCGGAAGATGCCAGTGCCCACCACAACATGGATGTTGTCGGCCCGCTGATGCAGGAGCGAGCCGGAGATCAACTTGCTGACTGGTTCAGGCGGCGGCGGCGGTTGAGCCGCTGAATTTGGGAAGCTCCAGTTCGAAGATGTTCAGCAGGCGGTTGACGTTTTCGGGTGTGGAGTTGAAACCCATCAGGCCGATGCGCCAGATTTTTCCTGCAAGGGAACCGAGGCCACCACCCACCTCAATGCCATGGGTGTTCAGGAGGTG
Source organism: uncultured Synechococcus sp. (assembly GCA_913050565.1). Lineage (GTDB taxonomy): Bacteria > Cyanobacteriota > Cyanobacteriia > PCC-6307 > Cyanobiaceae > Parasynechococcus. Next base: position 3,553 of record CAJWZW010000031.1, on the reverse strand, counting down.
CTGGCTGAAGGCCTTCCCATCCACCCCATCGGGAATGCGAACCGTGGTCAGCGTTGGCAGACGACGTTCGTAGGGAACATGCATGGTGAGTCCAAGGTCTTCCAGGCCGCTCCAGAGCGCTTCGGCGTTGCTGCGATGACGAGCCCAGGCTTGATCAAGTCCTTCTTCAGCAAGAAGTCGCAATGCCTCCCGCATGCCGAAATTCATGTTCACCGGGGCGGTGTGGTGATAAACACGATCACTGCCCCAGTACTTGTTCAGCAGGGAAACATCGAGATACCAGTTCGGCACCTTGCTGCTGCGAGCCTCCATTTTCGCTTCTGCTCTCGGTCCCATCGTGAAGGGACCAAGTCCGGGAGGGCAGCTGAGGCCTTTCTGACTGCAGCTGTAGGCCAGATCGATTTTCCAGTCGTCGATGTAAAGAGGAACGCCTCCGAGTGAGGTCACCGTGTCGAGCAACAGCAGGCAATCGTGTTGACGACAGAGGTCGCCGATGCCATCCATCGGCTGACATACACCGGTGGAGGTTTCCGCGTGGACCATCGCCAGGATCGCTGGCTTGTGCTCGATCAGAGCTGCTTCAAGCTCCTGAAGGCTGAACCATTCACCCCAGGGCTTTTCAATGGTTTTGACATTGGCGCGGTAACGGCCGGCCATATCCGCCAGACGCAGTCCGAAATAGCCCTTGACGGCCACCAGAACCGTGTCGCCAGGTTCAACGGTGTTGGCCAGCGTTGCCTCCATGGCGGAACTGCCCGTTCCGCTCATGGGAAGCGTCATGCGGTTGTCCGTCTGCCAGGCGTAACGCATGAGTTCCTGGACCTCGCTCATCAGCTCGACATAGAGCGGGTCGAGATGACCGATCGGCGTTCTTGAGAGTGCCTCAAGAACCTTGGGATGGGCGTTCGACGGCCCCGGGCCCAGAAGAAGCCTGTCGGGAGTGTTGATCGGGGCGAAGGACTTCCGGTGAGCTTCGTCGACGGGCAGTAGGGAAGTGGTTGTCGCCAAGGCCCTGATCATCAATCGTTCTGAGCACCCTACGCAGTCACCGAGCGGCTTCGGAGCGGATTTCCACGATTGAAATGCTGGGTATGAAAATGATCTACCGCTTGCGGATGTTGGTTTCTCCCAGACCTTTGGCCATGTGGTCGAAAGGCACCATCACGGCAGCCAAACGATCAGCGGGAACACCGGCTTCGAAGAGACGTTCGCCAATGACTTCTCCAAGGAGCACGATGCTCCGCACCGTTGGGCCGGTCGGGACACCAAGACTCTTGTAAGTGTCATCGAGACCATTCAAAACTCGCTCGTTGAGGATCGAGCTGTCTCCAGCAACCAGTGCATAGCTGGCATAGCGGAGGAAATAATCCATGTCGCGCAGACAGGCTGCCAGGCGTCGGGTGGTGTAGGCGTTGCCACCGGGAAGCAGCAGTTCAGGCTCATCCCGGAACAACCGCTGACTCGCTTCGCGGACAATTTCTGCGGCTTCCCGATTGATCAGCTCAACAGCCTGGATCCGGAGAGTCGATTCCGACAGATACCCTTCGATGCTGTCGATCGCTGAACGGTCGAGGTAGCGACCAAGCTGGTCGTAACGACCGATCAGACCACTGATGGCATCGCGCATGCTCTGAAATCTCCGGAACCAGCCCGGCTAGAAACTAACACCAGCTCACAGCTGAAAACCCTCTGCAGGCCTGACTTCCAGTGAAGTTGACAGAAACGGTTACGCGATCTGGCTCAGAGAGGAAACAAAAGCCTTCAGCCGTGCCAAAAGTACGCATTGATACACAATGGTGACCAACGGATCATTACGGTCCCATCTACTCCGTCTTCAGGCGCCCATATGGCCAAATCCCCTCAGGACGTCCTTCGCCAGATCAAGGACGAAGGCATTGAACTTATTGACCTGAAGTTCACCGACCTGCACGGTAAGTGGCAGCACCTGACGGTCTGCACAGACCTGCTCGAGGAGGAGTCCTTCACCGAGGGATTGGCTTTTGACGGCTCCTCCATCCGCGGATGGAAAGGCATTCAGGCCTCTGACATGGCCATGGTCCCTGACGCGAACACCGCGTGGGTTGATCCCTTCTATCGCCACAAAACCCTGAGCATGATCTGCTCAATTCAGGAACCTCGCACCGGTCAGCCCTACGAACGCTGCCCTCGCGCTCTTGCGCAGCGTGCTCTGAACCATCTCAACAGCACAGGACTTGCAGACACGGCCTTCTTTGGGCCTGAGCCGGAATTCTTCCTGTTTGACGACGTTCGTTACAACTCCGCTGAAGGAAGTTCGTTTTACAGCGTTGACACCATCGAAGCCGGCTGGAACACAGCCCGGATCGAAGAAGGGGGCAACCTTGCTTACAAGATCCAGGAAAAAGAGGGTTATTTCCCTGTTGCACCGAACGACACCGCTCAGGACATTCGGTCTGAAATGCTCCTGCTGATGGCTCAGTTGGGAATCCCGATTGAGAAGCACCACCATGAGGTGGCAGGTGCTGGTCAGCACGAACTTGGAATGAAGTTTGCAGAGCTCATCGAAGCGGCAGACAACGTGATGATTTACAAATACATCGTTCGAAATGTGGCCAAAAAATACGGTAAAACCGCCACATTCATGCCGAAGCCTGTCTTTAACGACAATGGCTCAGGAATGCATGTTCATCAGAGCCTCTGGAAAGCTGGTCAGCCTCTTTTCTTCGGTGAAGGAACCTACGCCAACCTTTCGCAGACCGCGCGCTGGTACATCGGAGGAATTCTGAAGCACGCTCCTGCATTCCTTGCTTTCACCAATCCCACCACCAACAGTTACAAACGTCTGGTTCCAGGATTTGAAGCTCCAGTCAATCTCGTGTATTCCGAGGGCAATCGCTCAGCTGCTGTGCGTATTCCACTGACGGGTCCCAGTCCGAAAGCAAAGCGCCTCGAATTCCGTTCCGGAGATGCACTTGCCAATCCATACATTGCGTTCAGTGCAATGTTGATGGCTGGTTTGGATGGCATCAAGAACCAGATTGATCCCGGCGACGGTGAGGATCGAGATCTGTTTGAACTTGCAGCCGAAGAACTATCGAAAATTGCAACGGTTCCGGCTTCTCTGAATGGAGCTCTTGAAGCGTTGAATGCTGATCGTGCATTTCTGACTGCTGGTGGTGTCTTCACAGATGACTTCATCGATAACTGGATCGATCTGAAATATGAGGAAGTGCAGCAGCTTCGTCAGCGGCCTCATCCTCATGAATTCACCATGTATTACGACGCTTGATCATCCACAACAGGATCAACTGATTAAGCACAATTCATTGAATTCCTCAAAGGCCGCCGAATGGCGGCTTTTTTCTTTAAAAATTTCAAAAAATGCTTGTGATCAAGCATCACTCCATTGATGCAATGTTGCATTGGGCAGAACAGCAACCCACCATCTTTTAATCAACAAGTGCAATCAAGCTTGGAAAGAATAAATGGTGTATTGATCTATTGTCAAAATAAATCAAACTTTGCTTTTATTTTCGAATGCAGAGGTTGTTCTCGGTGACAAAACTAAAAAGTA
>CAJWZW010000030.1 GCA_913050565.1 uncultured Synechococcus sp. | reverse complement strand
AGTGATGAGCAGACGATTGATCGTCACCATCCTTCCCGAAGAAACCACCTCCACGTGAGGTGGTTTTTTTGTGCACTCCTGTCAACTCCGGGGGGCATTAGTTCTGGCTTGGTCAAACTGATCTGTTATCAATATTGCTCGAGATAATTGGAGATCTCGTGCAGGCTTTGAATAACTCCGTGTCCGTTTGAATTCTGATCGGGATTGCTGTTTCTCAGGCTGAACAGAGTCAACATCCCTGTTTCACTGGCTGCATCGCATTCCTCGGAGCTGTCGCTAACGAAAAGTATGTTTCGAGGTGAGGCTTTCAGGTGCTGGCTGATCGTTGAATAGCTTTGAGCTCTTTTTTTGCTTCCCGTGTGAGTGTCAAACCATTGATGAATGAGTGAGCATAAGTCTCCACAATCAGTGTGTTTGTAGAGAAGTTTTTGTGCCTGAATACTCCCAGATGAATAGGATGAAATGAAAATGTTGTCTTGTGCCCATCGCCGAAAGCACTCTGCTGTTTCCGGAAATATTTCCGCCTTCAGGTCGCCGCGTTGGTAGCCTTCAAGCCAAATTTTCCCCTGCAGATCTTTCAGGCTTGTTGATTTTTGGTCTGTTCTGATCAGATGCTGAAGATACTGGATCACTCCTTCAAAGGAATTCCCTTCCGTTGACGGGTGGATTTCTTTGAGTTTGATGCTGGCTTCGGAGTTGTCGTTTGTCCACTCATGTTGTGCGGCTTTAATAATATTTTGGATGTCGTTATTTTGGATATTTTCTGCGACAAAACTCGGCAAATGTTTCATGGCGTAGGGAAACAGGGTTTCGCTCACATAACTCGCGGGGCACGTTGTGCCTTCGATATCGAGAAGAAGGTGGTGAATGCTCATGATTCGATTGGGTTGTTGATCTTGCGCATCAATTGATAATGCAAATGCGCTGAAAGCAAAAACTCAAAGATTTCCACATGCCGTCTGGCTTGCTTCAGAGTCTCCCCCCAGGCGTAAAGACCATGGCCCGCCACGACAATCCCCCATGTCAGTCTTTTCAGATGGGGTTTCACAGTTTCGGCGAGCTGTTGCATGTCCTGATTGTTGGCAACAACCGGCAAGGACAAACTTGTTTCATGGCTTTTGATTCCTTCGAGTCCCTTCAGCATTTCCCAGCCCTCCAGCTGGATGCTCCCTTCACGATCATGGATTCGCGACAACACCGTGGCCGCTACGGAGTGCGTATGCAGGACGGCGCCGGCATTCACATTCGACATGATGCATAAATGTAATTTTGTCTCTGCGCTGGCTCGGCCATTTCCTTCAATCACCGATCCATTGGCATCAACAATGATCAGTTGCTCTGCATGAACATCCCCCTTGTCAACTCCGCTGGGTGCCATCAGCAACTGCAGCGGATCCCGTTCGAGTCGAACACTGAAGTTGCCGCCTGTTCCATCGCACCAGCCCCGACCATGGAGGAACTGCATCGTTTCGATGAGATCGTCACGCGCCGTTTGATCGCTTCGCATAGGACCGTTTCGCGTTCTCCCCTATAGAAGAGTGAGCACCCTGAGCCCGGAGATGCTTCCTCCCAGTCTGCGATGGACCGGAGAGCAGCTCGATTTGCTGGATCAGCGCCGCCTTCCGCACGACATCGCCATTCTTCCCCTGCGCCACTGGCGTGACGTGGCTGAAGCGATTGCCACCATGGCTGTCAGGGGAGCACCTGCCATTGGGGTTGCCGCTGCGTGGGGAGTTGTGCTGGCTGCCCGCGCCGGGGACGATCTCGAGGAAGCCGTCGCTGTTTTACGCGCCTCCCGTCCCACAGCGGTCAACCTCGGCTGGGCACTCGACAGGATGCTCGAATCCCAGGCCGCACAACCACCTGTCGATCCCGCTGCGCTGCAGCAGTTGGCTTCGGAGATCGAGGCTGATGATCGCCGGCTCACGCAACGGTTGGTCGATCACGGCGTTGGTCTGCTGCCATCCGATTGTCGTGTTCTCCATCACTGCCACACCGGTGCCATTGCCACAGCTGGTGTCGGCACTGCGCTGGGTGTGATCACAGCTGCTCATGAGCGGGGTCTGCTCAGGCATGCCTGGCTGGATGAGACGCGTCCCCGTCTTCAGGGAGCTGCACTGTCGGCATGGGAGCTCGGCTGTCTGGGAGTTCCCTGCACCGTGATTGTTGATGGAGCGAGTGGCCTGTTGATGCGTCGTGGTGAGGTGGATGCAGTGCTGGTGGGTTGTGATCGTGTTGCCGCCAACGGTGATGTGGCCAACAAGGTGGGCACCTACAACCTTGCGCTCGTGGCTCGCGCCCACGGCATTCCCTTTTATGTGTGCGCACCGGGCAGCAGCATTGATCTCACGACCGTGGATGGGGATGCGATCACCATCGAGGAGCGTGACCCTCAGGAGGTCACCACGCTCGGGGGGCAGCGGTTGGCTGCACCGGGGGCCAGTGCCTGGAACCCGGCCTTCGACATCACCCCAGCGCACCTCATCACAGCTCTTGTCACGGAATTCGGTGTGCTCCGCCCTCCCTTCCGCGATCATCTGAAAGGCCTGCCACTGGGGCGTCAGCCCTGACAGGTGGGACACCAGTGGGTGCTTCTGCCGGACAGTTTTTCCCTGCGGATGGGGGTGCCGCAACGCCGACACGGATCGCCTCCACGGCGATACACCCAGGCCTGGCCGCCGTAGTTGCCGTTCACGCCCTCCAGATCCCGAAAGTCGCTGAAGGTGGTGCCACCGGCGCCGATGCTGATGGTGAGAACGTTCACGAGAGCCTTTCTCAGGCCATCCAGCTGCTCCAGGGTGAGTTCACCCGCTGGTGTGAGTGGTTGAAGCCCCGCCATGAACAGGCTTTCATCGGCATAGATGTTGCCGATCCCAGCCACCAGCGATTGATCCAGAAGCGCTGTCTTGATCGGTCGCTGGCTGCCTTTGAGCCGCTGGCGGAGGTAGCCGGCGGAGAACGCCTCGCTGAACGGTTCAGGTCCGAGACGGCGAAGCCCTGTGATCACACGGTCCATCGGCAGACCGGGGGGGACCCACCACATCTCTCCGAAGCTGCGCACATCGACAAAGCGGAGTTCCTGACCCTGCGGGTTCCAGAACCGCACCCGCGTATGGGAGCAGGGTTCGCTGGGCTGGTCGTGCCATTGAAACTGGCCGGTCATGCGCAGATGAACCCCCCACACACCTCGGTCGGGTTCAAGGGCGGCCATGAGGTATTTGCCGCGACGGGACCAAGTGCCCACTCGACTTCCGCTGACTCCTGAAACAAACTCCTGTGGTCCCCCCGGGCTGGCAATCGCCCTGGTTCGACAGACCTCCACGTCCTTGATTTCAAAAGTCTTGAGACGGTCCGCCAGACCTCGTCGAACCGTCTCAACTTCAGGAAGTTCCGGCAAAGCCCTCAGGCGAGGACCAGTTCGCTGGCTGCAAAGTTGTTGCTGTTCAGGCCACCGTCAACCCCCTGAAGTCCGCTGTAGTTCACCTTTTCAAAACGGACGGTGACCGGGTAGCGAACGGCGCTCTTGTCAACAGAGGCCACGGTTCCGATTTCGTTGTACCAATAGGACTCAGGGCGCTTGATGCGCACCTTGGCGCCTCGGGTGATCTCCATCGCTGGACGGGAAGGGATGCATTTTTGAGCGTATCTCGCGAGCAGTGGCAGGAGCCTGCAGCGTCACAGAATGTCTTCCCCGCTGTTGTTGGATTCCTTTGAACGCTTTCCCGGAGCCGGATCAGTTGCCTTCGTTGGAGCTCGATCTTCCAGATCCGGACTGCGATGAGATCAGCACGATGGAATTCCTGGCCCGCCTTGAGCAGGCCTGGGCTGTCTGTGACCGCTTTGATCTTCAGACCGAAATTCTCAGAGGCCGCATTCTCAAGGCCGTTCGTGACCGTGAAAAACGTGGTGGCGAGGGGAGGGGGGCCGGTTTCCTTCAGTGGTTGAGGGAGCGTGAAATCAGCAAAACACGGGCCTATGGCCTGATTCAGCTGGCGGAATCCGCGCAGGACATGTTCAGCGAGGGTGTTCTGGAGGAAGCCAGTGTGAATCGTTTCTCCAAGAGAGCCTTCATGGAGACGGCGCAGGCGGACCCTGAGGTGCAGCTGATGATTTCCGAAGCCGCCAATGAAGGTCAGGAAATCACGCGGAAGCAGGTTCGACGGCTCACCGATGAATTCACAGCGGCGACCAGTCCTCTGCTGCCTGAAGAGATCCGTCAGCGCACCCAGGAGAATCTTCTGCCCCCCCGGGCGGTGGCCCCTCTGGTGCGGGAGCTGGCCAAACTCCCGGAGGAGCAGCGAGAAGACCTCCGAAAGGTGTTGCGCGACGAGCCGGAGCTCGACCGGGTCAAGGATGTGACCAGCACGGCCCGATGGATCACCAAAGCGACGGAATCCGGTGAGGCTGTGCGGGCTTTTCAGCAGGGGGAGTTGGACCTGGAAAAAGCCATGCAGGAAGCACAGCGCCTCGATGCCCTGGGTCTGCTTGCCGATGCCGTGGGGCAGGCACAGGCGCTTGAATCCGCCGTGCTCAAGTTGCACACCTCCTGGCGCCGTCTTGGTGGCCTGCAGGAGCGACTCTGGGTGGAAAGCGGCAGCAGCACTCCCTATCTCCGTGATGTGCTGAATGCCCTGCAATCCCTCAGCGGCGCAACCCTTCGCGTCTCGCTGGGGGAGTTGGCAGGGGGCAAGAGAGTGCGCCTGCAGCTGGTGGAGGAGTCACCGGATCAACTGGAACCGCCACCTTTGGCCTGACCCCAGATCTTGTGGCGGCTAATCTGCGAACGCTACAGGTAGTGGTGGCTCTTGGATTCGTTGGAAGCCGCGCTCCATCAGCATTTCGGTTGGAGCGAATTCCGTTCCGGTCAGCGCCCTGTCGTTGAAGCTGTTCTCGAAGGTCGCGACGCCCTTGCGGTCTTGCCCACCGGTGGTGGAAAGTCGCTCTGCTATCAGCTTCCAGCTTTGGTGCGCCAAGGCCTGGTGGTGGTGATTTCACCGCTGGTTGCCCTGATGGAAGATCAGGTGCTTCAGCTGCAGCGTCGCGGCATCGCCGCAGCCTGTCTGCATGCAGGCCTGGATGCCGCCCGCCGACAGCAGGCACTCACGCACCTGCGCGACGAAAGCCTCCGGCTGTTGTACCTGGCCCCGGAGCGGCTGCAGGGCGAAGCAACCCAGCGAATGCTGGAACTTCATGCTGATTCCGGGCGACTGGTGGCCCTGGCGGTGGATGAGGCCCACTGCATCAGCGCCTGGGGGCATGATTTCCGTCCGGACTACAGACGGCTCGGGTTGATCCGCCGCCTCTGCCCTGGCGTTCCCATGCTGGCCCTCAGCGCAACAGCGGCTCCTCGGGTGCGGGCCGACATCATTCGACTGCTGTCCCTGCGCAGCCCTCTGGTTCAGGTGAGTTCCGCCCGCAGGGACAACCTTCATTACGCCATGCAGCGGCGTCCCCGGGATCCGATGCCTCAGGTGCTGGAAGCGCTGGCGATGTCGCATGGAGCGTCGTTGATCTACGCGCGCACGCGACGTTCGGTGGAGCGTTGGGCCGAGCGGCTTCAGGAGCAGAACATTGATGCCACCCCGTATCACGCCGGCCTTGATCCGGAGACGCGTCAGCGGGCCTTGACGCGCTTCCTCGAGCAGCAGAGGCCTGTGCTGGTGGCCACTGTCGCCTTCGGGATGGGAGTCGATCGCGGGGATGTGCGCTTGGTGCTCCATCTCGATCTGCCGGCCACGCCTGAGGGGTATCTGCAGGAATCAGGACGCGCCGGCCGGGATGGGCTTCCGGCCCATTGCCTCGTGCTCTTCTCTCCCGGAGACCGCACCAGTCTCGGCTGGGCGATGCAGGCTTCAGCCCGCAAGAAAGGTGTCAACGATGAACAGCGGCGTCTGGATCTGGCGCAACAGCAGCTCCGGCGCATGGAGGCGATTGCAGAGGGTGAACTCTGCCGAGAACAGGCCTTGCTGCTCGCGGTGGGTGAGTTGGTGGATCCCTGTCATCGCTGCGATCGTTGCCGCGGAACAGTTCAGCGCCGCGACTGGTCCACTCAGGCGGAGACGCTGTTGAGCCATCTGCAGGATCAGGACGGCACCGACATGCGACGCCTCGGTGAATATCTGGCCCTGAATGAGTCCGGCCGAGGTGATCGCTGGACCTGGCTGGCTCGCCGCCTCGTCCAGGAGGAGCTGATCAGCGAAAGCAATGACGGGATCCAGCGCCTTTATCTGCGAGAAAGCGGTCGTCGCTTCCTGGACGCCCCCTGGCCTCTGGATTACGCCGCCTGAATCATCCGGTGGCCTGGCAGCGGTCTTTCACAAGGTCTTTTTCAAAGCGGCTGCTCGGGGCGGCCCAGGCTTTCCAGCTGCCATCGGCACCGGTGACGTTGATTTTCTGAGCACCGCAGTTCACCGCCAGATACAGCGGCTGGCCTGCCGCGTTGAGCGTGGGCACCACCCGGCTGTCTCCCATGGTCTGCCAGTTGGCCCAGTCCACCTTCAAAGGCCCATACGATCTCCAGTCCGCCCCCTTGGCGACAACGGTGGTGCTGGCAACCGGCTGTTTCTTGGCAACCGGCTGTTTTTTGACGGCTGGCTTCTGTTTCACCACCGTTGTGGTCACGGCTGCTGTTTTGGCGGCTGCAGGCTGTTGTTGTCCGGTACGCGTTGTTGGAGCGGGTTTCCGTTCAACAGGTGTCCGGGTGGGGATGGAGCTTGCTGAGGACGAGCTGGTGGCCAGCTGCGATGAGGTGTTGAGGCTGGAGCTGGAGAGAGGCTGATCCGGTGATTTGAGATAAAGAGTGGCCCCGACCTTCACGTTGTCGGGGTCATTGATGGCATTGAGATCAATCAGGGTGGCCACAGGCAGGCGGTATGCCCTGGCGATCTGGGTCAGGGTCTGACCTCGGCCAACGGTGTGCTGGCTTGCGCCTGGAACGACCCGGATCGGGGCCGGCTTCGGTTTGGCTTTGGCGATCACGGCATTGCTGGGCAGTTTCAGGGTCTGTCCCACCTCAACGTGATTGGCGTTGCCGATGTTGTTCACCACCATCAGATCGCGACTGCTGACGCGATAGCGGCTCGCGATGGTGCTCAACGTCTCGCCAGGACTGACGCGATGACGCCCCGACCCTGCGCTCACCTGAGGTCCGGGAACGGTCAGCCTGCTTCCGGATTCCACGTGATTGGAATCGCGGATTCCGTTCATCTGCATCAGCTGGCGAACACTCACCCCGTAGTCATCGGCGATATCCGACAAGGTCTGCCCCGGCCGCACCGTGATCGTTGCCGCAGTGGCGGGCAGGGGCAGGAGGGCCGTCATCACCAGCAGGGCGAGAGCAGAGCGGCGCATGCATCACCAATCGTTGCCCGAACCATACGGTGTTTGTCGCAAAGCGCCAGTGCCTCAGAGCCCTTGGTGTGGAAGGGATTTCCATCCGGCTGAAGGATCAGCCCGCCAGTTTCCTCAGAAGTTTCAAATCGAGGTTGTAGGGCGGGTAGCGGAGTTTGAAGTCGAACCGGAAGGGCCGCCTCAGCACAGCCTTGGCATGGCTGAACGTGTCGAATCCGGCCTTCCCGTGGTAGCTGCCCATGCCGCTGCCACCGACGCCACCGAAGGGCAGATCGGGAACACCGGCCTGCATCACCACATCGTTGAGGCACACCCCACCGGAGCTGGTGGTGTCGAGCACCTGCTGCTGCTGGCGATCGGTCCCACCGAACAAATAGAGCGCCAGAGGTTTTGGGCCCCGGCGGATCTCAGCGAGAGTGTTGCTGAGATCCTCCAGCGGCAGAACCGGCAGCAGAGGCCCGAACAATTCATCCGCCATCAATGGATCCTGCCTGTCGGCAACGCGGATCACGGTGGGCGCAATGCGGCGTTGATCCCTGTTGATTTCGCCGCCGATCAGGATCCTCCCCTCATCCCGGGCTTGCTCCAGCAGTGCTTCGAGACGATCGAACTGGCGTTGATTGACGATGCAGGCCAGCTGCTCGGAGTGCAGGGGCTGAGCGCCGTACATCTCGGTTCGAGCGGCCTCCATGGCTTTGAGCAAGGGCTGCTGCAGATGGGGCTGCACCAGAAGGTGGTCCGGGGCGATGCAGGTCTGGCCGGCGTTCAGTCCCTTGCCCCAGATCAGGCGGCGAGCGCTCACCTCCAGGTCTGCTCCGTTCATCACCAGGGCAGGGCTTTTGCCGCCGAGTTCCAGGGTGACCGGCGTGAGGTTGGCGGCAGCTCCTTCGAGAACCCGGCGGCCAATCGCTCCACCCCCTGTGAAGAAGATGTGATCAAACGGCAGTGCCACCAGAGTTGCGGCCACTCCGCCATCGCCCTGCTCCACGCGGACCACTTCCGCTGAGAAGTGTTCCGACACCAGTCGCTCGATCAGGGCAGCCACGGCCGGTGCCTGTTCGGATGGCTTCAGGACAGCGGTGTTTCCGGCGGCGAGGGCGCTGACCAGGGGTTGCAGCGTCAGTGAAAAGGGGTAGTTCCAGGGGCCGATGATCAACACGCAGCCCAGCGGTTCGGGGACGAGCTCTGCCCGCCCGGGCTGTTGCGGCAGCGGGACGGGAACAGGTCTGGACTGCATCCAACGGCGCAGGTTCGACCGCACCAGCTTCAATTCCTGCCGGAGGGCCAGCAGTTCAAAGAAGGCTTCCGTCGGCGGTTTGCCGAGATCCTCAGACAGTGCCTGGAGAACCTCCTGCTCGTGGTTCTCCAGGAGTGCCTGGAACCGCTGCAGCTGATTGAGACGCCAGGACAACGGCCGTGTTTCTCCTCGGCCGACGCGGTCCTGCATCAGACGTAGCTCTTCGACGGACAGGGACACGGGGCTGACGATCGGGCCAGACGGGTCTAGCAGTGGTTCAGTGGCATCCGGGGGATGGCCAAAACCATGCCCTGGTGGACCGGAGCGGTCATTTACCAACTGATCGTTCGCAGCTATGCCGACGGGAATGGTGACGGCATCGGTGATTTCAAGGGCCTGACCTCACGGCTCCCCTATCTGCGCTGGCTGGGGGTCAAGACTCTCTGGCTGACGCCGATCTATCCATCACCCCTGCGGGATGGCGGCTACGACATCACGGATTTCACCGGGATTCATCCCGAACTCGGCGATCTGGCGGCATTTCATCGCTTTCTGACCGCGGCCCATGACCAGGGGATGCGGGTCATTCTCGACCTGGTGCTGAATCACACCAGTGATCTGCACCCGTGGTTCCAGCGGGCCCGCTGGGCCGCCAAGGGCAGCCCGGAACACGATGTTTATGTCTGGAGCGATGACCCGACGCGTTACAGCGACGCCCCTGTGCTGTTCCGTCATTTCGAATCCTCCAACTGGGAGTGGGACCCGGTGGCGGAGCAGTACTACCTGCACCGGTTCCTGCGGCATCAGCCCGATCTGAATTACGCCAATCCCGCGGTGCAGGAATCGATGCTGGAGGTTGTGGACTTCTGGCTGGAGCGAGGGGTGGATGGTTTCCGGCTGGACGCCGTTCCGTTTCTGTTTGAAGCCGAAGGAACACGCTGCGAGGGGTTGCCGGAAACCCATGACTTTCTCAAGCGCCTGCGTCAGCGCGTGGAATCCCACCAGCGGGAGGTGCTGCTTCTCGGCGAGGCCATTCAGCCGGTGGAGGAGGCGGCTCCCTACCTCGCGGATGACGAGCTGCATGGGGCTTTCAATTTTGTTCTGACGGCCCATCTGTTCGCTGCCGTCGCCGGTGGCTCCACCCGTCAGCTGGAGGCCTGTCTGGCTCAGTCGGAGCAGGCCATCTCCGGAGTGCGCTGGGCCCTGCCGCTGCGCAACCATGACGAGCTGTGGCTGGGTGACGGTCACCTCATCCCTGAGGAGGTGATCCAGACGATCCGGGTTGGTTTGCCCCAGGGTCAGGGGCACTGGCTGAACTGGGGCATTAACCGGCGTCTCGCCCCGCTGCTCAACGGTGATCCCCGAACCAACCGGCTTCTGCATGGCCTGATCTACAGCCTGCCCGGCATGCCGTGTCTGTATTACGGCGATGAACTGGGCATGGGCGACTGGCCTGGGCTGCGGGATCGAGATCCCAACCGCACGCCGATGGCCTGGACGCCCGACCGCAACGGCGGCTTTTCTTCGGCCCCCGATCCGCTGCTGGTGCTGCCACCGATCACGGCCCCGGGATACGACTACCGCGTGGTGAATGTGCAGGTGCAGAAGCAGCTGCAGGGGTCACTGCTGAACTGGCACCGGCGCATGCTCACCTGTCGCCGTTTGCTCCCAGCGCTGCATCAGGGTGACTTCCAGCTCCTTGAGTGCAGTCACCCTGGAGCCCTGGCATACGTGCGTTCCACAGACGCCATGACCGTTCTGGTGGTGGCGAACGTCACTGCCGCCGGAGCCTCGTTCAGTCTTGATTTGTCCCGCTGGGAGGAGCAACGCACCCGGGAGGTGATGTGGGGATGTGATTTCCCCCCGGCAAGTCCGGAATGGTTTGTGAACCTGCCGCCTTACGGCATCAACTGGTGGTTGATTGGTGAAGTGGAGGCCGAGTCCCCCGGGGCCTGAACGCAACCGAGGCTGGAGCTGCTGAGTCGACCGGTTGTCCGCAAGGGGGTCAGTGGGGATGCTCCGGTTCCAGGAACCTCTCCAGCTCCTCTTCGACGACGGGTCGAAGCCGTTCGGCTTCAGCCGAATCGACCATCGCCAGGCGGCAGCGACGGCTCAGGACATCACAGCTGCTCGTGGCATGTTCCTTTTGAATGGCATGGCGGATTTCTGCCCGGCAGATCGGCATCACGCCGCTCAGAGGTTCTCGCTCCCCAACGGTCGATTCAGTCAGCACCGCTTGTGCGCGAAGTCCGAAGTTGTGCTGCAGGTGAGCGATCTGCTGCGCCCGCATCGGTGTTTCGGGCAGCAGTGCCCTGAGAGCGTCGGCCTGCCCACGCAGTTCGGGCATGGTTTGGTCAGGGTCCGTGGCCGTCCCCAGCAGCGGCAGCGTCTGGGGCTTGGGCATGGGCGACTGGAGCTGACGTTCGACAGCCGCCAGGCAGTCCAGGGCCATCGGTCTGCAGGTGGTCCATTTCCCGCCCATCAGACTCACCAGACCGCAGGGCAGTGTTTCCACCTCGTGTTCGCGGACAACCTGGCTGCTGCTCCTTTCTCCTCCGCCTGGCATGAGAAGAGGACGCCCGCCGGCCCAGCGGCTGCTCACGGCGGGGTCCTTCAAATCCGGGAACCACGTCCGCACATACCGGAGCAGGTAGGCCTCTTCGTCGTCTGAAGGAACGACAGCCTCGCTTTGTTCACAGGTCTGGTCCGTTGTGCCGACCAGGGTGTGACCGAAAAACGGAAGCATGAACAGAACCCGTCCGTCCTCGGTCGCTGGCACCAGAAGTCCCATGCCCTGCGGGCAGAGATTGTCTTTCAGAACCAGATGTGTTCCGCGGCTGGTGAGCAGCCGTTGAGGAGCTTCAGGGTCGGCCAGGCATCGAATGGAATCCGCATGGATGCCGGTGGTGTTCACGATCACCCGAGCAACCCAACGCTCCTGCTGACCGGTCGTCGTTTCGCTGATGGCTGCACGCAGTTGTCCGTCAGGATTGCGTTCGAATCCGATCACCCGACAGCTGCGGCGGAGTGTTGCACCGCCTTGTTCCGCCGTCAGGGCCAGCAGCAGGTTGAGACGGGCGTCATCAAACTGGCCGTCGCTGTACGCCACCCCACCCTGACGAGGGCAGAGTTGTGGCAGTGCCTGAACCAGTTCATCCCGGCTGAGCCTGCGGCTGTGCCCCAGACCCGTTTTCCCTGAGAGAGCGTCGTAGAGCCCGAGCCCCAGGCCGTAATAGGTCTTGTCGAACCAGTTCTTGGTCGGCAGAACCAGTTCCAGGCGATCGGCCAGGAAAGGGGCAGTCCTCAGCCAGTGACCTCGCTCCATGAGGGCTTCCCGCACCAACTGAAGCTGAGCAAGATCGAGAGTCTTGAAGGCCAGCTCGAGGTAGCGCACACCGCCATGCAGCAGCTTTGTGCTGCGGCAGCTGGTTCCGCCGCCGATATCCCCGGCTTCCAGGATCGCAACGGACAGGCCGCGGCGTATGGCTTCATAGGCCACGCTCGCGCCACTGGCACCAGCGCCGATCACCAGGAGATCGCAGTGGTGATCAGCCATGCCAGCCAAGACTCCGGTTCACGGCATCGGCCCAGCGGTTCTTCCAGCGGCTGCGTTGTTCGGATTCGATCTGGGGATGGAAGTGCTGGACGCCCGTGTTGCGCTCGGGCAGCAGATCCTCCAGGTCGTTGATCAAACCTGCCTGCATCCCGGCGAGCAGCGCCACTCCGCGGGCTGTGCTCTCCAGATTCGCAGGGCGTCGCACCGTCAGCCCGGTGCTGTCTGCCTGGGCCTGCAGCAGTGGGTCTGAGGCTGCCGCTCCACCGTCCACGGCCAGTTCACCAAGGCCATGGCCAAGGGCTGTCTCAGCCAGTTCCACCAGGGTGGCCACCGACAGGGCGATGCCCTCCAGAGCTGCACGGGCGATATGGCCTCTGCTGCTGCTGCGGGTGAGGCCGACCATCACTCCGCGAGCCTGAGGATCCCAGTGGGGTGTCCCCCAGCCGGTGAAAGCAGGCACCAGCATCACTCCCCCTGAATCCGTCACCGACAGGGCCAGGTCATTCACCTCAGCAGCCGCATCGATGATCTGCAACCCATCCCGCAGCCACTGAACCACGGTGCCGGCGTTGAACAGACTCCCCTCCAGGCAGTAGGTGGGACTGCCTTCGGCATCGGTCCAGCCAAGGGTGCTGAGGAGCCCCGCACCGGAGCGGCGCACCGTTGCTCCGGTGTTGATCACCAGAAAGGCGCCGGTGCCATAGGTGCACTTGGCTTCGCCGGGATGCAGGCAGAGCTGCCCGAGCGTGGCGGCCTGCTGATCCCCGAGCAACGCCTGGATCGGCGTGCCGGCGAAGGGAAGATCGGCTGCAATGGCCCCGAAGTGGCCACGGCAGGGCAGCAGTTCCGGCAATGCCCCCGATGGCAATCCTGTGTGATCGCGGAATTCATCCACCCAGCAGCGTTGCTCCAGATCCATCAGCAACGTCCGGCTGGCGTTGCTCATGTCACTGCCGTGACGGCGGCCGTCGGTGAGCTTCCACAGCAGCCAGGACTCAACGGTGCCGAAACAGAGATCGTCGGCCTGAGCTGCAGCGGCGGCTTCGGAGTGATGGTCGAGCATCCACCGGATCTTGCTGGCGCTGAAATAAGGGTCGAGCAGCAGTCCGGTGCGATCGCACCAGGTTTCAGCCAGTCCAGCCTCACTCCAGGCTGTGCAGATGTCCGCGGTGCGTCCGTCCTGCCACACCAGCGCGGGACCACAGGGGCGACCGCTGCTGCGGCGCCAGAGCACCGTTGTCTCCCGCTGGTTGGTGATTCCACAGCTCACCACTGAGCTCCGCTGATCGTCGCTCAGCTCACCGCTCAGCCGAATCAGGGCCTGGTGCTGGCTGTTCCAGATCGCGTCAGGATCCTGTTCAACCCACCCGTCCGCCGGATAGTCGATGGGAAGGGGCGCTGAAGCACTGGCCACCAGAGTTCCGCTGCGATCGAAGACCGCGGCCCGCGAACTGCTGGTCCCCTGATCCAGAGCCAACAGGAGAGGCTGATCTGCCATAGCCGTTGCTTTTCTTCCCTGCTAGCGAGGGGATCGTCAGCTGAAAAGCCGTGACGAGCTCGACTCCCTTCAGCGACCCACCCGGCTGGGTGGCCGATGCTGTTGTTTATCAGATTTTCCCGGACCGGTTTCGCCGCAGCGGAAGGGTTCAGGCCCAGTCGCATCTGCTCCTGGATTCCTGGGGGTCGGAGCCCACGGAGAACGGCTTTCAGGGCGGGGATCTGCTGGGAGTGGTGGATGGTCTGGACCACCTGCAGGAGATGGGAATCAACTGCCTGTATCTCACTCCGATCTTCAGCTCAGCCGCCAATCATCGGTACCACGCCTTTGATTACTTCGAGGTTGATCCATTGCTTGGCGGCAATGCCGCCTTCGATGCCCTGATAGCTGCAGTGCATGGGCGGGGGATGCGACTTGTGCTGGATGGGGTGTTCAACCATTGCGGCCGCGGCTTCTGGGCGTTCCATCACCTCGCTGAGAATGGATCAGCGTCTCCGTATCGCGACTGGTTCCATGTGCATTCCTGGCCGGTTCGCCCCTATCCGGCCGAAGGTGAGAACTGCGGTTATGACGCCTGGTGGGCCTTGCCGGATCTGCCCAAGTTCAACCACGCCAATCCAGCGGTTCGGGAGCATTTGCTGGCGGTGGCCCGTCATTGGCTGGAGAGGGGAATTGATGGATGGCGACTTGATGTTCCCGCTGAAGTTCCAGCCGACTTCTGGTCGGCGTTCCGACAGGTTGTGCGGGACGTCAATCCCGATGCCTGGATCGTTGGCGAGGTTTGGGGAGATGCCCGCGCCTGGCTCGGTGGAGGGTATTTCGACGGAGTGATGAATTACCGGCTTGGCTGGAGCAGTCTCTGCTGGGTGGCTGGCACCGGGCTGCGGCAGACCTACCGCAACGCGGAGTACCCGCTGAATCCGCTCAGCACTGCGGAGCTGATCGAGATCTGGACCACCACGGCTTCCTGGTACCGCCCGGTCGTGAACCGTGCCCAGATGAACCTGCTGGACAGCCACGACGTTCCCAGGGCACTGCACACCCTTAACGGCGATGCAGCAGCGTTGAAGCTGGCTCTTCTGTTGCTGTTTCTGCAGCCTGGGGCCCCCTGCCTTTACTACGGCACAGAGGCCGGCCTGGCTGGCGGCCCCGAGGGAGAGCACTCCACGGGGCCGGGCCCCGCCTGTCGTGAGGCCTTCCCCTGGGATGAACGATGGCGGGTGGATTTAAGACCCTGGATCTCTCAGCTCACGGATCTGCGTCGTCGTTATCCGGACTTGCGGGAAGGCGCACTCCGCTGGTCAGCCGTCGGCAACGATGGCCTGCAGGGAATCTTTGCGGACGTGCAGGTCCTGATCAATCGGAGTGTTGAAACATCTCTGCCGATTGATGGAACCAAACAGGTGATCTGGTCTTCCGCCGGTGTCACTGATCTGCGGGAACTCGGACCACGGACAGGCTGCCTGCAGCGTCTTTAGCAGGAGGTCTGTTGAGTCATCTCTGATGCCTGGAGATGAGTGAGAAGCCCTTGTCGAGACTTGAACTCGAGACCTCTCCCTTACCAAGGGAGTGCTCTACCGCTGAGCTACAAGGGCTTGTGGTGGATGGGCCGGGTTGGATTTGAACCAACGTAGGCAGAGCCAGCGGATTTACAGTCCGCCCCCATTAACCACTCGGGCACCGACCCGAACCACACTCGAAGAACTTACCAGCCGGTGCTCCCCGAGCGATCGGATCGATACGATCAGCCAAGAACAATCGGCCTGCGGCCATGCATCTGCTGCTGCTGAACGGACCCAACCTCAATCTGCTGGGCAAGCGGGAGCCTGGGATTTACGGTCAGACCAGTCTGGCCAGCATTGAGGATCAGCTGCGCACAGAGGCCGAGACGGCGGGAGCGGTTCTCGACTGTTTTCAGAGCAACTTTGAAGGTGCCCTGATCGAGCGTGTTCATCAGGCGATGGGCTCCACCCAGGGGATCCTGATCAATGCCGGCGCTTACACCCATACCTCCATTGCTCTGAGAGATGCTCTGCTTGGGGTTGCGATTCCCTACGTGGAGCTGCACCTCAGCAACACCCATGCCCGTGAAACGTTCCGCCATCGTTCCCATCTCGCGGACCGTGCCGTGGGTGTGATCTCCGGCTTTGGAGCCATGAGCTATTCGCTGGCGCTCCAGGGGCTGATCAGTCATCTGCGCGCTGACGCATGACTCTTCAGATTCCAGAGAAGTCAACAGCCTCCATTCGCTGGCTCGCAGCTCCCACAAGCTGGTCCTGGTTGGAGCAGGCCAACGCCTGCCCGATGGAAGTGCTGATTGACCATGCCCATTGCGAGCGCAAAGCCGCTGGTTTTGCCACGCAACTCATGTTCCGGTATCTGTGTGAGCCCGGCCTGGGCGAGGTGCTCAGTCCTCTTGCACGCGAGGAGCTGGAACATTTCGAAAGGGTCTTGGAGCTGCTGAAGCACAAGGGGCGCTATCTCGAACCCCTGCCATCCTCTGGATACGGAGCAGCTCTTGCGAAAGAGGTTCGCAAAGAAGAGCCATCAAGGATGCTCGATTCATTCCTTGTGGCTGGATTGATTGAGGCCCGCTCCCATGAACGAATGGCATTGCTGGCTGAGCACAGTCCGGATGGAGAGCTGCGAGCGCTTTACGCAGACCTTCTGCGAAGCGAAGCGCGCCACTTTGGTATTTACTGGACGCTTGCAGAATCAAAGTGGCCCAGAGACGTGGTTGTTGAACGGCTGAAGCAACTGGCCTCTGCAGAAACTCTCTCCCTGCAGGGTGAGTTGAAAAGCCCCTCCGACGTCAGAATGCATTCAGTGGGCGTTGCACTGGCCTGTTGAGTGTTGAAAACCATTGAACATTCTTGTTGGTTTGATTTGAGCTGATATTGAATAATTCAAGTGAACTTGAGTGGCTTTAATTTGCTGGAAAACCCTGTAGCTTTGTCGACTGAAATTTATTGATGTCTGATTGATCTGTGCACTGATGATCTGAATTCAAGGTGTCAGGTTTTACGGATAATGGCTTTAAATTGTGGTATCGCTATTGGGTTGTCAGGGCTAATATGCCTTTACACCTTTTATTTGCTATGGACATTAAGCAAAATGCTGTCCTTGGAGACCAGGAACTTCAAGATGCTTTGAGAGGTGTTAATCCTAAATTTGGTGATTTTTGCATTCGTGCAGCGGGAGAGGTCTGGGGTAAACCTCTGATAGATCAGCGCACCAAGACCATGATTGCGATTGCGCTTGATGTCTCTCATCAGTCGTTCAGTGGGCCAGGGGTTCCGTTCGAAGCTCACGTCACCATGGCGCTGAAGCAGGGCGTCTCATTTGAAGAGATTGAGGAGCTCCTG
Organism: uncultured Synechococcus sp.; assembly: GCA_913050565.1. GTDB lineage: Bacteria > Cyanobacteriota > Cyanobacteriia > PCC-6307 > Cyanobiaceae > Parasynechococcus. The sequence continues at coordinate 2,178 of CAJWZW010000030.1, read as the reverse complement.
TTGATGACCTGCGTCTATTGCGGTTTTAATAAATCTGCAGGAGCATTCGGCAGGCTCAACGAACTGAAGGAAAAGTATGGATCTTCCAGCTAATCACTGAAAATCAATGGGGGCCATATCAATAGATGCCCCCATCGCCATGTGTTTATGCCTCGATCTCTTTGATATAGAGATCAATCAATTCATCGGTGAAGGCTGGGTGTTTGGCAGTAATTAAATCTCCGTCGATCACGCTTCCAACCGTTCCATCATCGCCGTACTGAACATCGGCACCAGCATTTTCGACGTCGCAAATGATGTTGTGTGCGCAAGTCACTTTTTTGCCTTCCAGAAGAGATCGATCAGCGCAAAGAAGCCATAACGAATGGCAGATAGTGCCGATTTTTACTCCCTCTGCCCGATCAATTTTCCTGAGCAATTCAACTGCTGGCGAATCATTGGGCTTCCCTTTCTCAGGCTTTACGGAATAACGTAAGCGATCCGTTGCATAAGCACCAATTAGCAGGAATCCTTTGTAGTCAGTTGGAACAACATCTTTAAAATCTTTGGCAACGATGATATGTTCTTCAACCCAGCCATTGTCGGGGTTTGATCCAAATTGCAGCGTTGGGTTACCCCACAGATTGGAAACATATTCCAGGTCGTACCCAGCGGCGGGAAAGCGTTTATTAAAAAGGCGATATTCTGTCATGTCAAAATGATCTTCAATAAAGACCCCAATTTTCCCTTTTGAATCTCCGTGTGCTTTCAGCAACATGATGCTTTCAGAATAATGCTTTTAGTACTACGGGACTTTTAACTCCCATTTTCAGTTTAGATGCGTTGTCCTTGTACTGAACCATTGTTTATAAAATGCTTCGTGTTGTGTATGCATATTTACATCTAGTCGTGTTGGACACAGTTCACCGGCTTTGCCTTCTGTGATGCAGAAATATTTTCTGCTGTTCATTGTTTCTTAATCCCTCTCAGCCTCAGTATTGCTAATCTTCAAAGACAACGATCATTGAAATCTCTAGTAACTCGTGAGATATTTGCAATTCTGTAGCAATTGGTTGCTCAAAGCACGTGTAGCTATTCGTCAATTCCAATTGAAATATGAGTCGTCGACTGCATAAATTTCAGCAGGCAGACTCCAACATTCAATCCCCTCCAATTCATTTCTATGGCACGCCGTAATTACTATGAAGGCCTAACTGCTGATTACTCACGCATTGGACTTGTGAGTGAAGAAATGCAGGCGAGTTTGATCAAGCGTTCAGCCGAAATTGGCGTCATGCAGGAGTCTGAACTGCCTTCCATAGGTCCGGACTATACGCTTGAGCAGATCGAAAAAGAAAATCGAGAATTCTGGCCCACACATTGTGAGGCTTTACGTCAGGGACGTGGAGATCTTCTCACCAAGGAATATAGGCCTGATCTCGTTTATCACTGCCAAGATGGCCCTTATCACGGCATCACAGAGCAGCAACAACGAGAAAAGCATTGGTGGGCAATTATTTCTCAACCTGGCGTCACAATGTGTTGGCCCATCGTTCAGTTCTGGGGAGAATTCACTCATTTTGAATGGATCTGTCTTGATGATGAAACCCATGAGCAAATTGCCAAAGGCAGCGTCTGCTGGGTTCGTCGTGGTCACCGTGGTGGCTGCTACTACAAAAGTGAACAGTTGACTTTTGTTCGTGATGTGTTCGCTTCAGATGCCCTGTTAAAGCTTGTCAAGGTTTAATTTTTAATTTTCTGGTAGCACTGATTAATCGCCTCTTTCGGGAGGCGATTATTTTTGTCGACAGCCCTGGATCAGGAGCCGGTCGTAATTTATCGATGTGATTAAGGGTAACGTATATATGCTGCCTTTGGAATGAACAGGGAATTGTTGTATGGGTTCAATGGCTTGGAAACACTATTATGATTCCCTCCTTCGGTTGAAGTCATAGGGCTTCTTATTCAGTGAATCGAACTTCTCCATTATTGTTATTGTCAAGATTGATTATCTAAAAAGGCTTCATTGCGTCAACTTTCAAAACCCAGCGGTCATTGTCTGATGCGCCGCCAGATTTTGATGTTGAGTTTTAGTCAGGCCAGTTAGGCTTCGCCCATTGTAATAATAGTGCTGCTGTTGTCTTCAAGCGTCGAGGCATCTACGCCAATAATTGTTGCTATTTTTTCGGTGTTTGATCC
>CAJWZW010000029.1 GCA_913050565.1 uncultured Synechococcus sp. | reverse complement strand
CAAAGACATTGCGGCCCGAAGCCGCGAATCTGCACAATCCGCGACTATCTCAGATCCGCCATAAAACTGTCAAAGGAGCGGTCTGACGAATTGTTCAGCTGCCTCGAATGACGGATTTCTCGGCCTTCGACAGTTCCTTGGCGAGCCGGTCGTGCAGTGCTTCAGGGATCGGGCGGTTTGCGTACGAGGCATAGTGACCCGCCAGCGAATTGAGCGCGGTCTGCATCGTCGTGAAGGAACTCAGGCCATTGACCCTCGGTTGAGGGCGGTAACGCGACATGTAGTCGCTGATCAGAGCTCTTGCTTCCGCTTCAGCCTCAGCGTGATTTTCATCATCCTGGGGAAGGTCGATCACTTCCCGGAGACTTCTCGACACCGCCACGGTGTCTTCCACGTAATCGCCCGTCAGCCTCGCTTCCGCATCTCCGCTGCAGGCGGTGAGCAGAAGAGACAGCCCCAGGATCAGGGCAATCGCCATACGGGATAACGACTGGGTCAGTCGGGCCAAAGCGCTGAGCATGACGAACGCGATATTGCGGAGACTTTAAGGGCGTAAAGACCTGAGAAGGCTCGAGGTGGCCTCAGCGTGGGGCAGCTTGCGCATCTCGCGGCTGGATCTCTCAATCAGTTCAACGTTGCCTTCGGCTGCGTCCCGCCCGATCACGATGCGCCAGGGGATGCCGATCAGATCGGCATCCTTGAATTTCACGCCGGCGCGCTCTTTGCGGTCGTCCAGCAGAACATCAACACCGGCCTGCAGAAGAGTTGAGTAGGTGGCTTCACCAAGAGCCCTCTGCGTCTCGTCCTGGATGTTGGCCACCACCACAATCGCCTCGAAGGGTGCGATGGCGATCGGCCAGCAGATTCCAGCTTCATCGTGGTGCTGTTCGACAGCAGCCTGCGCGAGTCGCGAGATCCCAATGCCGTAGCAGCCCATCCAGAAGGCTTCATCGCGTCCGTTCTCGTTGGTGAAGCGGCTGTCCAGCGCTTCCGAGTACTTCCGTCCCAGCTGAAAAATGTGGCCGACCTCTATGCCCCGTCTCTCCTGCAAACGGGCTTCTCTGTTGTGAACACAGGCCTCTCCGGCACGGGCCTTGCGCAGGTCGTGGCCTTCAGGTCGTCCCCCCAGACTCTCCCAGTTGCAATGGCAGCGGTGCTGATCGGGGCTGTTGCCGCCGCAATGGAACCGATCCAGTTCCGTGGCCGTGATGTCAGCCAGACGAACAAAGGTGGTTGTCCAGCTGCGGGCCCCTTCAAGCCATGCATCATCAAGGTCTGGTCCGATGGCACCCAGAGGCAGAGGATCAAGCCCTTGCCGTCCCGTTTCCTCGACGGTGATGGGATGACAGCCCAGCACGCCCTGCTCAAGCAAGCGAGTCAGGACATTGCTCAGCTTGACCTCATTCAGCTCCTGGTCCCCACGCAGGGAAACCAGGAGGGGCTGTTCACTCCCGTCTTCCATCCGAGCCAGTAACAGCAGCACCTTGATGATTCGGGAGGGATGCCATCCCTGGGCTTTGCAGAGGGATTCAATGCTTCCCTGTCCTGGCGTCTCCACCGTGGCGGGCTCACCGACGTCGAGCGGTGCAGCGTCATCCGGGCATGAAATCGCCTTTTCCTGGTTTGCTGCATAGAGGCCGTCATCACTGGTCAGGATCAGGTCCTCACCGGCATCGGCGGTGACCATGAACTCCTGGGATGCAGCACCGCCGATGGCTCCGCTGTCCGCATCCACGGGCACAGCATCCAGTCCGCAACGGGCGAAGATCCGCCGGTAGGCCTCATCCATCGCTGCGTAGGAGTCCTGCAGGCTCTCTTCGGTTGCATGAAAGGAATAGGCATCTTTCATGATGAATTCCCTGCCTCGCATCAAGCCGAAGCGAGGCCGTATCTCATCCCGGAATTTGGTCTGGATCTGATACAGATTCACCGGGAGTTGCCGGTAGGAGCGCAACAGATCACCCGCAAGGCTTGTGATCACCTCTTCATGGGTCGGACCGAGGCCGAGTTCTCGCCCCTGGCGGTCCTCCAGGTGGAACATGATCCCCTCCCCCGCGGTGTATCCCTGCCAGCGCCCGCTTCGCTGCCACAGCTCGGAAGGATGCAGCTGCGGGAGAAGGGTCTCGAGGGCGCCGGCGCGATTCATCTCCTCTCTGACGATGCAGGTGATGCGCTGGATCACCTTCCACATCATCGGGAGGTAGGCGTAGATGCCGGAACCGACGCGCCGGATGTATCCGGCCCGGAGAAGCAGCTGATGAGAGGCGATCTCGGCTTCCGCCGGCACATCGCGCAGCGTCACCAGCATTTGGCGGGAGACGCGCATGGCAGGCGAGGAATCGAGGATGCGAGAAGCTATCACCGCTGAATATCGGGTCGATTCGAGAACTGTCTCTTGGCCGGGAAAACGTCTGTGCGTCTCGGGTCTTGACTGCTACCGTCCGCTGAGTCCAGCCTGTCCTAGGCCTGTCTCATGTTTCCTCGGTCGGTTGAATCCGTCACATCCCAGGTTCAACAATCCGTGGAGATTGCCATCGAAAACATGGCGTCCGGGGCCGGCGGAGATGCGCTTGTCGGAATCGATGACGTTCAGAAGTCTCTGAACCGATCCAGAGCATCGGTGTACCGGTACACCAACACCGACACCAGAAATCTCAACCCACCTTTCAACCCCCGGAAGCTGAATCCAGAGTTCCGGAGTGATCAGAAGGATCCTCTGCTGTTTCACCCCAACGAGGTTGCACGTTTTGCCAAGGATGTCCTCCGGATCAAGGAGGTCACGGTTGAGGTTCTGAATTCACCCTCCACGGCAACGCAGCAGATGCTGGGCGCGATTCTCGAGGAACTCAAGGGAATTCGAACCCATCTGGAATCACTGAACGATTCCCCTGCAGACCTGGCCTCACGACGCGATCGCAAGGATCGACCTGCTGCGTGAATGGCGGGACGATGACAGAATCGTCTCAAGTTCAACAGTGATAACGGGCCCGGCGTGCCGGCCCAACAACATGGCATCTCAATCTGCTGGCCCTCTTCTGGATGACGGCAAAACTGCGTCGGAAGCAGGAGAAGAACCGTTCAGTCCGGGCTTACCTCTCCAAGCTCTCAGCGGTTTCATTCTCGCCTTGATGAGCGTTTCACTTCCATTACTGGCGGTGTTCACTGATCGCGAATCCACGTCGGACCGTTTGATTCCGGCAGCACTCGAACGCGATGGATCTCAGTCGACTTCCCCCCTCACCGTCCTCCGACCTGGTCAACCTTCTGGTGGTCAACCCAGCGGGAAGCCGACACCTTTACGAGTTCTGCCCTGAAGCGGGTCTGTTGATGTTGAAGCGGGTGCTGGACTCTTCGATCCGTCACCCCTTTGACCACGGGTTTGTCCCAGGCACCAATGGAGGCCATGGCCCGCTGGCTGCCATGGTGATCGCCACCGAGTCCCTTCTGCCTGGCTGTCTGATTCAGGCGCGCCCGATCGGACTGCTGGAGCTGCATGAACAGAATCTCTGCATCAGCACCTTGCTGTGCATTCCGAATGCGGATCCACGACAGGATGCGATCCGGAGCATTCGTCAGATCGCTCCGGCACAGCTGGAGGAGATCGCGGAATTTTTTAGGACCATCCGCAACCTGGAGGGAGGCTCTGTTCTCCGTCAGGGTTGGCGCGATGCCGATGCGGTGCCGCCGTTGCTGCAGAGCTGACAAATGGCGGCGAGTCGACGAGTCCGCGGGGCGTTATCGCTCAGCGGATGCTTGTAGGTTGGTGCGCACCATTACCACTAATGCGCCGTGCCCACCATCCAATATGAGCAGGAAGGCCAGAAAGTTGGATGCATTGAGGGTGCCAATTTGCGCAAAGCGTCCCTTGATGCGGGCGTCAATCCCTACAACGGCGTCAACAACCTCAACAACTGCAGCGGTGTGGGTCAGTGCGGCACCTGTGTGATGGAAGTCGTCGAAGGGCTTGAAAATCTGTCTCCACGAAGCGACGTTGAGGAGGTTTATCTGGCCGACCGCCCGGCCAACTTCCGTCTCAGCTGCCGTGCCAGTGTTTACGGTGATATCACCGTTCGAACCCGCCCCGCAGAAGGTGTCGGTCGAGGATCAAACAGTCTTGTTGGTGCTGTGAAGGCCCTTTTCGGACGCTGAAGTTGAGCGATTCACTGACGGTCTACAGCTACAGCCGCTGCAGCACATGCCGCAAGGCCCTCGCCTGGCTTGAGGCAGAGGGCATTGCCCACTCGGTGGTGGACATCACATCCAATCCGCCGTCACGCGATCAGATCAAAGCCGCTGTCGATCAGTTTGGAGATCGCAAGCCGTTGTTCAACACCAGCGGCATGAGCTACAGGGCTCTGGGTGCTGCTGTTGTCAAAGCGATGTCGGATGACGAAGCCCTGGATGCCCTGGCTGCCGATGGTCGGCTGATCAAGAGACCCTTTGTTCAGAGATCCAGTGGCGAGGTGCTGATCGGTTTCAAGGCTGATCTCTGGGCTGAGCGGCTGAAGGACTGAAACTCAGGCCATCCAGTTCCCTGATCAGTTCAGCCACGCCTCCCTGATCACGCAGCTGCCGGAAACTGGACAGTTTCAACTCCTCGAGCACGGAAGCCAGGAGATTCTGGCTTCGCTCCAGCAGTGGCCCGTCTTCCAGAACCCGAGCCAGTTCGTCCCAGAACCGATCCAGAGTTTCGGTGCCGAGGCTGCTCAGGACTTCATCCTGGGTTCCAAGCCGTTCTCCGGTTCTGCGGGACACATTGAGGAGCGAATCCACGGCACCGCTGGCGAGTTGCCGGCTGATTGATTCCGGTGCCAGCCCATCGGCCAGATTGCTGCGCAGAACGTGATGAAACAGATCCACAAGCTGTGGTCGAAGGGATGGCCCCACCTGCACCATCAGCAGCGGCACCCACAATCTCAGCAGTTCGATGAGTTCAGGTTGTGCATTCAGGTCTGTGCTCTGGTGTGAGCGGAGGCTGCGGATCCTCTGAGGCAGTCGAGGTGAACGGATGAGCTGCTGCAGCGCATCCACAACGCGAATGGTGATCACCTCAAAAAGCTCGAGAGCCAGCAGTGCCACAACCCCACGGCTGATCACGGCTCTCAGGGGCTCCAGCTGAATCAGGCCCGCCCCGGACAATCGTTCTGTCACCGGGATGATCCGCAACACCCTTCCGATCGGCAACAGCAGAGGGAGATCGATCCATCGCCTCAGCAGCGCATCCCGCCAGCGGATGGCGGGGTAGCGCTGTCGCAGCCGCAGGCTTCTCAGGCCGATATCCAGCAGAAACAACAGCTGAAAGGGGAGATCAATCCTCCAGCTCAGGTCCGTCGGTTGCCCACTGGCGTCGATGCTTCTCCAGTAGTTGATTTCAACGAGCGGCAGGATCTGTCTTCGCCAGAACTGCCTTTCATCACTCCAGGACACCCGTTGGAGATAGTCCGTACTCAGCAGTTCGCTTGCTGCTGCGCGCGCCGACTCCTCATTGGCTCTGCTGCGCAGCAGACTTTTGATCTTCTCCAGAGCACCGGTGTTTCCTGAGCTCACAAACGGATTGGTATCCATCAGCCGCTGTGTGAGCTGCAGCTGTTGATCCAACAGTGAAACAACCAGCGGATCGCTCAAGCCGCGATTGTTGAGCGCCCGATCGAGGGCGTTGAACTGCTCCCCGTAAAAACGGGTGCTGCGATGGGGCTCAATGCCTTTGACCCGGTCGTAATGCGGTGTGATGTCCGGCAGCCAGGGCAACGGCACCACCAGCGGCAGGGTGGGAAGCGGATAGAGATTGCGTTGCAGCCAGAAATTACGCAGGGGGATATAGCTGACGTCGAACAGCACCCAGGCCAGATTCGTCACGGCCAGGAGAGCCATGGCCTGGTCCCAGCGATGCCAGAGACGCTGCTGCGGTTGTCGGGGCAGTCCCTGCCAGCGCGGTCGGATCATCGGCAGATGCGGTGCTGCAGGGCTGCGCAGAACATCCCCCTATCGTGAACCAACTCTCCCCGGTCGGGCCCGTTGGCAGTCGAAGAAACAAAGACGAAGGGGAAACAGCCTCATCCGTTCTGGGACTTCTGGGGCCCGGTGCTGTTCATGCTTGCCCTCTACCTGGGCATCCGTCAGTTCCTCGTCGAAGCCCGCTACATCCCGTCCGGATCGATGCAGCCGGGACTGAAAATTCAGGATCGATTGCTCGTCGACAAAATCACGTACAAGACCAGGCCCCCCCAACGTGGGGAGATCGTGGTGTTCAATTCCCCCTACGCCTTTGATCCGGCGCTGAAATCGCCGCAGGAGCCGTCACCGTTCCTCTGTGGTCTGGTGAATCTGCCGTTGGTGGGTCTCATCCCGGGTCTCGGAGATCCGGCTTGTGATGCCTACATCAAGCGGGTGGTCGGAGTGGCAGGGGATCGTGTTGTGGTGGGTCCGACGGGGTCTGTGAACCTCAATGGTGAGCCGTTGAAGGAGCCCTATGTCGAACAACTCTGCCCCTTGAATGCTCAGGGAATGAGCCCCTGCCGCACCTTGAGCATCACCGTCCCTGAGGGATCGGTGCTTGTGCTCGGGGACAACCGCAGCAACAGCTGGGACAGCCGCTTCTGGCCCGGGAGCCCCTTTCTGCCGAAGCAGGAGATCCTCGGCCGAGCCATCGTTCGCTTCTGGCCGCCGAACCGGATCGGCATGCTCAGTGACTGAGTCCGCACGCCGTGACGCGACCCTGAAGTTTTTTCCCAAGCCAGGGGAGGTTGGATGCCCCGGGTGCTGCGGGATCGTCGGGACGCACGGTCCATGGGTGGTTGGGATCGAAGAGCAGCCATCGTCGGCTGCCCACCGTCAGGCTTTCCGGTGGACTGTTGAGGAAGGCTGAAGGGCCGAAGCTGAGGGCCTGCCAAAGCTCCTCCACGCTGAAACCCTCCTCCAGCACCAAAGCCGACCACAGAGCGGGAAGCACCAGATGATGGCCGCTCAGCCCTGGAGGGCGTTGATCGAGAGGCAGCAGCATGTCCTCCCCATCCAGAGGGACGGCATGCACTGCAACGGCCTGAATCAGTCCGTCCCGCAGAGCGGATCGCAGAGTGTTCCGGTCTTCGCTCCCCCCAAGAGACGGGCGCACCCCCCATCCGGGATCCGTTGCGTCAAGGGAGCCCCGATCCGCCAGAAGGTGCCACCAGCACACGCTGGATAAGGGAGCTGCCTCGATCTGTTGAAGAGCTTCGACCGCTTTCCCTGTCGACAGGTTCATCAGGCGCAGCTGACGCCGGGGATGGCGTTGTTGGAGGGTCAGCAGCTGGTTGAGGGGTTGGAGCTCACTGGCCAGTGGATCCGGCGGCCAGCCTGCCCTGAGGGTTTCGACTCCCTCCCGCACGAAACCGTCGCTCTGCAACAGGGGATCTCTTGCGGCGAGGAGCACTGGACGAGAACCCATTTCCCCGAGGGCGAGTCCTCGCTCAAGCAAAGCCAGAGGAATCATCCGGTCGTCGTCAGCCAATCCGATGGCTCCGTGCTCGAGCAGGTCTGCGTGGGGTGCCAGCTCCTCACCCCGTCCGCCGAGGCTGAAACCTCCCCAGAGGGAGAAGAGCACGTCCGATGGATCCGTGCTCTGCACACCGCAAAGCCGCTCCGGCTGATCACGCCAGCTCTCGGCTCTGGGGAGCAGGGCCACCTGCCCATAGCCGGCGGCGGCGGCACAGCGTCGCAGGCTGCCCAGGGTCTCCACCGGTCCGCTCACGGGTGATGGGAGCAATGAATGGGGGTCCACCAGGCAGGGAGCCACGATCTGCTCGGACGCCGTTGTCGGGTTGAGCCCCAGAGCCTTGCCGCGCTCACGGGCATCCCCATCGAAGCCGCTGAGGACCCCGCTTTCGATCAGAACCGCTCCATGCTTCAGCGGGGTCCCTGGACCCCGCAGGATCCGAACCGGATCCAGCAACAGAGTGTCTTGCATGGAATCAGAGGGCGCCCGCAGCGGTGCGGTCGATCACGCTGCCGAAATGTGAAGTGAGATTCAGGCAGGTCACAACAGCAGGCTGGCCTGGATCGGAAGGCATGTCGACCACCGTCACGCCGCCGTTGCCCTGCTTCACAGCCCAGATGTCGGCAGGGGTCAGTCCAAGCAGATCGCAGAGGATGGTTTTGTTGACGGCGTCATGGGCCACCACCAGCGCTGTCTCGTCCGCCCTGAGACCGTTCGCAATCTCCTGCCAGCTCTTCACGGAACGGGTCCAGACATCCTGAATGGTTTCGCCTTCGGGCATCTGCACCGTTTCAGGGGATGTCTTCCAGGTGTCGAGAAGCTCAGCCCAGTCCGCCCGGATTTCGGATTCGAGCTTCCCTTCCCAGATGCCGTGGCCGATCTCCACCAGCCCCTCAATCTGGCTGAGGGGGACGTTGGCGTGGGCCTCCAGGATGATCCGCGCGGTTTCGGTCGGACGGGAGAGGGTGCTGCTCCAGGCTCGATCGATGGCAACATCCTTGAGGAAGTCTCTGGCGGCTGCGGCCTGACGACGACCGTTGTCGTTGAGAGGGATGTCGATCTGTCCCTGAAAACGTCCGGCCTTGTTCCAGTCGGTTTCGCCATGGCGCACCAGGATCAGCCGTGCTCCGTCGCCCCGTGCCGGCAGCGGTTGCAGATGGGTTGTGCTGTTCAGACACTCGACCTGAACCTGAGCTCCGTTCGTTCCGGGCCTCAGGTTGAACACCGACAGAGAGGTGTTGTCGACGCGAAGCCGTCGGAATCCAAGGTCGGGTTCCCCCAGCATGGCCAGCATCAGGCAGCGGAGGATCGCGTTGTGGGCGACCACCAGAACCGTGCTGTCCTGCTCCACCGGATGACGTTCGGTCAGTTCATGGATGAACGACCGGGCCTGCTCCATCAGTTCCGCCAGGGGTTTGTAGCGGCTGCCGTCGCGGCGCTGCAACTCGAGTTCAAGTGGTTGTCGTTTCCAGGTCCGGTAGGCCTCGGGGTGCTGTTCAGTGAGCTCGTCGATGCTCATCCCGGCCCAGGGCTCGAGATCCACCTCCAGCAGGCCGTCATCAAAAACCGTGGCCGGGGCCTGACTGCCGCGGGCCTCCAACAGGGATGCTGTGGTCGCTGCGGCGCGCTTCAGCCTTGAGCTGTAAACGGCATCCAATGCAACTTCGCTGAGGCTGGCCCCAAGGCTCCGGGCCTGTTCATGCCCCTGGTCGGTCAGGTCGGACAGGTCGTCACGCCCCTGGATGCGGCGCTCCAGGTTGAAGCTGCTCAGACCGTGGCGGACCAGGAGAAGTCGGAGGGTCACGGTGCAGGGTCAGGGCGCGGTCATCGTATGGGTCAAGCGATTCCAGGGGACAATCGGCTGCAGTTGAGCTGACCGGGTGTCGTCCAGTTCCCAACGCCAGGCCCCGCCCGCCTGGAAAACACTGCTCGGGCTTCTGTCTCTGGCAATGGCGGCTTTCATCTGGTTTTCAGGCCTGGTCAGCAGCCTTTCCCGTCCATCGGTGGCACCGAGTCTGAATCTGCATCAGCAGGAGATCACCGTTCTGGCGGAGCCTGCAGTTCCATCGTCCCTGGTGCCGTTGCTGCTGGGGGATGGGGACCCCCGCAGCGCTCTGCGACAGTCGCTGGAGGGAATGGCATCGGATCAACGCAGTCCCCGACAGAACCAGCTCCTTGATCTCCTGTCCGGACGGTCGGTTGCTGTTGCTGCAGATTCCGATGCCTTGCTGAAACTGCTGAGCTGTGGGGCCGAAGGTGGTTCTCAGGCTGGATGCAGTGATCCTGCCGAGGCTCGTACAGCTCTTCTGCGGTTGGCGGCGAGTGCATTGCTTCCGTTGCTCACGGCGCTCGCCGGCGTTTTGCTGCTGCTGATCCAGGGGTGGCGTCTGTGGCGCGGACGTGCGGAACCCTGGCCTGAGCTGCGCGGACCGATGCTCACGCTCCTGGACATGGCGCTGCTGGTGGCGGGTGGCTTTGTCGTGGTCAGTGCCGTGGCTGTTCCTCTGGTGGTGCTTCCGCTGGTGGGCGAGCTGACCTCTGGACTGGCCAGTCCTCGCCGGGAAGCGGTGGGTGTCGTGATCAATTACGCCCTGATGGCGCTGCCGAGTCTGTTGATCCTGCGCCGACAGCTCATCTCCCTTCCAGAGCAGGAGCGTCCATCCGGTGGATGGTTGCAGTGGCGTCTCAAACCTCTTCCCTCTGCCGTCACTTCCGCCCTCACCGGCTGGCTCCGCATCACCCCGGTGGTGATGCTGACCGGTTGGCTGCTGGTCAAGCTCGTGGGTGATCCAGGAGGCAGCAATCCTCTCCTGGAGCTGGTGTTGGGCAGTCGCGATCCGTTGGCGCTGATGCTGCTGGCATTCACCGCAGTCGTGCTGGCTCCGCTGTTTGAGGAGATGATTTTCCGAGGCGCTCTCCTGCCGGTGCTGGCCCGTCGGTTCGGTCCTGTTGCCGGAGTGCTCTGGTCGGGTCTGCTGTTCGGCATGGCCCACATCAGCATCGGTGAACTGGCGCCGCTCACCGTCCTCGGGGTTGGTCTCGGGTTGCTTCGCATGAGCACGGGTCGCTTGCTTCCCTGCGTGCTGATGCACGGCACCTGGAATGCGGTCACCTTTGTGAATCTGCTGCTGCTCTGAGGCTTGCCCCGGGCAGATGCGAATGGTTCACTGACCCATTGACGATCAGCCAAGGGTGGCCGCATCCAATCAGCGCTTCTCAATGGGTGCACTAGAGCTGATCCAGGGCTCCTTCTCCGCAGGAAAGATCACCCGACGCTCGCCATTGGTGGGTGGACTTCATCGCATTGCGGACGGCACCCTGCTGGGTGTTTTTGCTGCGTTGGCCGTTCTCGCCGGTCTCACCCTGCACTGGCAGCACCGCTGGACAATGGCCTTTCAGCGTTTTGAGGCCACCAAGCTTCTGTCGCATCGTCTGACGGAATCCACAGCTCTGCTGGAGCAGCACTGGCTGAACAGCACAACCAGCCCCTCACGATTCGTCCCGACCAAGGTGACGAATCTGATTCACCTGGAGCGTCCTCCGGTTTCCCCGGCTGCCCCTGCCGACGACGCTCGCGATGAGCCATCGGTTCCAAGGGTTCGTCCGGGGTACTGATGCCACCAAGAACCTCATCGCCGGCTCGGAAGAGATCCCGTCCCCGGGTCGTTCCTCTGGCCCAGGTGCCGTCTCGCCGTCTCTGGGTTGTATTCCTCATCCTCTGCACCGGGCTGACCGGACTGATCGGGCGCATGGCCTGGTTGCAGCTGGTTCAGACCGGTGCGCTGGAAGCCCGTGCCCGTCGTCTGCAGACCCAGACCAGCACCCCTCTCGGGACGCGTCGTCCGATCGTTGATCGAACCGGTCGCCTCGTGGCGATGGATGAGAAGCGTTTCCGCCTCTGGGCCCATCCCCGCTACTTCAATCTTCCCGGTGACGACCCTTCCGAGGTGCGGCCTCCAGAGGATGTGGTGACACTCCTCTCAGCACCTCTGGGTCGATCGGCTGAAAGCCTGCGGACGGAACTCGGCGACCGTCGCTCAGGGGTCAAGCTTGCTGAGGGACTGGACCCGGAGACGGCGGACCGGATCCGGGCACTCGGCATCAGCGGGCTCGATCTGGAGGCCTACCCCCAGAGGATCTATCCCCAGGGATCGCTGTTCGCCAACGTCGTCGGTTTCCTCAACGATGAGCGGGTGCCTCAGGCAGGGCTTGAGCAGAGCCGCCATGACGATCTGCTGAGGCATGAGCAATCCCAACGCCTCCGCAGGGGAGCCGACGGCACACCACTTCCGGATGATCTCAACCCAGGATCGTTCTATGGGGATGATCTGCGCCTTCAGCTCACCCTTGACGCTCGGCTGCAGGAGCTGGCCGCCAAAGCCCTCGCTTCGCAGGTGGCGACGTGGAAAGCGAAGAAGGGTGCTGCGATTGTCATGGATGTCACCAATGGTGAGCTGTTGGTTCTGGCATCGACTCCGACCTATGACCCCAACCGTTACTGGCGATTCTCACCGGCTCGCTTCCGTGAATGGTCGGTTCAGGATCTTTACGAACCAGGCTCCACGTTCAAGCCGATCAATCTGGCTTTGGCGCTTGAGGAAAAAGCGATCCGTCCTGATGAAAGAGTTCATGACACGGGCAGGATCACCATCGGCGGCTGGCCGATCAACAACCACGACAAGAAGGCCAACGGACTTGTCGGCTTAGACAAGGTTCTGCAGGTGTCCAGCAACGTCGGCATGGTTCGTGCCATGGGCCGCATGAAGACGGACGTGTACTGGGACTGGATGAACAGGCTTGAAATCGACCAACGTCCGGACACCGACCTGCCGGGTGCGGTTGCCGGTCAGTTGAAAAGCAAGGAGCAGTTCACCACCCAGCCGATCGAGCCAGCGACGACCGCCTTCGGACAGGGGTTTGCGTTGACGCCTCTCAAGCTGGTGCAGCTGCATGCGGTTCTGGCCAATGGTGGAAAGCTGGTCAGTCCTCACATCACCAGAGGTTTCCGCTCCGGCGGTGCGCTGGCTCCTCCAGCGTCGCCATCGGGGAGGAAGCTGCTCAGTCCTGAGGTGGCAGCAACGGTTCTGTCATGGATGGAGTCGGTGGTCGATCAGGGCAGTGGAGTCGGGGTGAAGACACCGGGCTATCGCATCGGCGGCAAAACCGGAACAGCCCAGAAAGCCCTGAACGGGGTTTATCTGCCTGGAGCCAAGATCTGCAGTTTTGTGGCCACACTTCCGATTGAAGACCCCCGTTACGTTGTTTTTGTGGCGGTTGATGAACCCCAGGGTGCCCATGCCTACGGCTCCACAGTGGCCGTGCCGGTGGCCAAACAGATCATTGACGGGTTGCTGGTTATCGAAAAAATCAGCCCGTCAAAACCTGCAGAATTGAACAAGACATTGATGAGCTGACGGATCGGTCAACCCCGCTACGTTGTGGATAACACGATCTGTGTTTCGATGACATCCCTTCTTGATCAACTCTCTGAAATGACCGTCGTTGTGGCGGACACAGGTGATCTTGAAGCGATCAGGAAATTCACGCCCAGAGATGCAACGACCAACCCATCGTTGATTCTGGCTGCTGCACAAATCCCTGCCTATCAGAGTCTGATTGATGAGGCCCTGCGCTCCTCAAGACGATTGATCGGAAGTAATGCTCCGGTCGAGGATGTGGTGCATGAAGCGTTAGATGAAATCAGTGTGATCTTCGGCAAGGAAATTCTTAAGATTGTGCCTGGACGTGTGTCCACTGAGGTTGATGCACGGCTGAGCTGGGATACGGATGCCACCGTCGAAAAGGGACGGAAATTGATTCGTCTTTACAACGATGCCGGGATCAGCAATGAGCGTGTTCTGATCAAAATCGCCTCAACCTGGGAAGGAATCAAAGCTGCTGAAATTCTTGAAAAGGAGGGCATTCACTGCAACCTCACCCTGTTGTTCGGCTTCGGACAGGCTGTGGCCTGTGCGGAAGCTGGTGTCACCCTGATCTCTCCATTTGTTGGGCGCATTCTTGATTGGTACAAAGCTGATACAGGGCGTGATTCCTACCCAGGGCCTGAAGATCCAGGCGTGATTTCAGTTACTCGGATCTTCAATTACTACAAAAAATTCGGTTACGGAACCGAAGTGATGGGTGCCAGTTTCCGCAATCTGGATGAGATCACTGAACTGGCTGGATGTGATCTGTTGACCATTTCCCCCAAGCTCCTCGATCAACTTCGGGAAAGTCCTGCAACGCTTCAGCGAAAGCTGGATGCGGCATCGTCAACCTGCGAAGAGGATCAGATCCATGTGGATCGTGAACGTTTCGATTCGCTGATGGCTGACGATCGGATGGCATCCGACAAGTTGAGTGAAGGCATCAAAGGGTTCAGCAAGGCGATTGAAACCCTTGAGCAGCAGCTTGCCCATCGTCTGGCTGAAGTGGAGGGAGGAGCAGCCTTCGGCCATGCCGTGCAGGAAATTTTCCTCCTGAATGATTTCAATGGCGATGGGTGCATCACCCGGGATGAATGGCTGGGTAGCGATGCGGTGTTTGATGCTCTGGACCTGGATCACGATGGTCGTCTCTCTCAGGAAGACATCCGCCGGGGTTTTGGAGCTGCATTGACGCTGACCACCGTCTGATCAATCCATCGGGATGGATGCGCTCGACACCATGCGCGCATTGGCGAACAAGGGTGAGGTGATCACCCTTCAGCAGGGAGATGTTCTGTTCAAGGCTGGTGAAACGGGGTCCACGATGTTTGGAATCCTCGAGGGTTCCGTTCGCTTGACGTGGACTGATTCATCGGCTCTGGATCGCCATGAAGATATTCCTGTTGGTCACATCTTTGGGTCGGGTTCTCTGGTGGTTGAAGATCACTGCCGTCTGAGCACAGCAACCGCCAGGAGTTTCTGCCGTCTCATCGTGATGAACCGTGAAAAGTTCCTGTTCGCCGTTCAGGAAGCTCCGATGTTCGCTGTCGGGCTCCTGGCGTCGATTGATGCACGTCTGCGTGACATCACGATGGATGGACGTTGAGCCATTCAGCTCGGCACAGGCGTGATTGCGGTGTTGCTGAGAGCGGTCCCGATCTGCCTTGTTTATGCATTAAGTGCATAATCTTGTTGATTCGGTATCGGTTCGATGCGCCGGCGGCCCTTGCTCCTGGGTCTACAGCTGGGATCGTTTCAGCTTGGTCTGGGGATTTTCGGTGTCCTCGCATTTGGGCTGTTCAACCGACTGCTGATTGAAGACATCCATCTGCCTGCAGTGCTGGTGGCTGTCGCCATCGGCTCTCAGCAGTTGATGGGGTTCACCCGGGTGTGGTTTGGCCATCGCTCGGATCGGATTCCTTCCAGTCGTCTGAAACGCACACCCTTCATCCTCAGCAGCTCAGTCGCCCTCGCCTTGCTGTTCGGTGTTGCGTGCCGGCTTGTTCTGCAGCTTGGACGAGTCGTCGAGGGTTCTTCAGGGGCCACGCAGGCTTTATTGCTCCTGATATTGACCGCGGTGTTCGTTGCCATCGGCACGGCGATTGCTGCAGGAGGTACGGCACTGGCAGCTCTGATTGCCGATCGCACAACGACGGAGGAGCGCCCCAAGGTGCTGTCCGTGGTGTGGGGCATGCGTTTGGTGGGAGTCCTGTTCGGAAGTGTTCTGGTGAATCAGGTGTTTGGTGATGCCTGTGCGGCCGGTGCCAGCACTCGGGATGTTCTGGCTGGGCTGGAGCGGTTGGCTGTCGTCACACCTCCTCTGCTGCTCGGTTTGGGTGTGGTGTCTGTCCTGGGTGTGGAACGTCGCTGCACCGGTTCAACGGAGAAACCTGCTGGTGAAGTCACACAGGAGTCGCAGCGCCTGACGCTTGCCCAGCTGCTGATTCGACTGCGTTCCATTCCGGAGGCTGGCCGATTTCTGGGCGTGCTCTGCCTGTTCACCTTCAGCATGTTTCTGAACGATGCGGTGCTTGAGCCCTATGGCGCCGCTGTGTTCGGTATGGGTGTCTGTGCCACCACCTCCCTGAACGTTCTTCTTGCCCTGGGATTTTTTGGAGGACTTGCTCTCAGTGGCTTTGTCTTGATTCAACGCTTCGGAACCATCCGAGTCGCCAGGTATGGAGCTGTCTTGGCCAGTTCGGCTCTGGCTCTGATGTTGCTGGCGGGAGCCGATGGCTCCATTCCCCTGCTTCAGGTTGCTGTCGCATTGTTCGGACTGTCGCTCGGGGTGTGCATCAATGCCTGCCTCACCCTGATGTTCAGCTTCGTCCAGTCGGAGCGCACGGGTTTCCTGCTGGGCATCTGGGGTGCTGGCTATGCCTACGCCAGTGGCCTGGCCACCATCGCCGGCGGAGGCCTGCTCACCTTGTTCAAGTCCTTCAACGGCGGAGATGCCTTTGGAGCCTATGGAGGCGTTTTCGGCCTCCAGATGATCTGCTTTTTTGGAGCTGCCTGGATATCGGGCCGGTTGGATGTCGCCGGATTCCGCTCCAAGGTGCGGAATCGGTTGTGCCCAGTGATGGAGATGACGATCGACTAGGGATCGAATTGATTCACAAGCAGATGGTTTGAGTGCTCCATCCACTAGAACCTGTCTCGTTGGAGAGCAGTGAATGGCAGCGCTGCAGATCGTCTGGTTCAAACGTGATCTGCGGATTGTTGACCACAGGCCGTTGATCGAAGCCGCCGCATGTGGACCGCTTCTGCCGCTGTTTGTTGTGGAGCCGGAGTTCTGGCGCCAGCCCGACGCCTCCGAGCGGCAGTGGATGTTCTGTCGTGAGTCCCTTCAGGAGCTGCGAAACGACCTTCTGGAGCTGGGTCAACCCCTCGTGGTGCGCACGGGTGATGTGGTGCAGGTGCTGGACCGTGCCCGGCGTCAGTTCGGCGTTGAGCGCCTCTGGAGCCATGAAGAAACCGGCAATGGTTGGACGTATCGGCGCGATCAGCGTGTTGCGGCCTGGGCTCGTCAGAACGGGATCATCTGGATGGAGATCCCCCAGTTCGGTGTTATCCGACGAATGAAGTCCCGCAACGGTTGGGCTCAACGCTGGGAAAGACAGATGGCGGAGCCCCTCGTTGAAGCTCCGCCATCGCTCCAGCGTCTCGAGCTGATTGATCCTGGGGTGATCCCGGAGCGTCCCTGCCAGGGGCTCGCAACGGATCCATGCCCTCAGCGTCAGCCCGGTGGTCGGTCCAGCGGACTGCGTGAGCTGGACAATTTCCTCGAACATCGTGCCTCGCGTTACCAACGCGCGATGTCCAGCCCGAACACTGCTTTCACAGGCTGTTCGCGTCTGTCGACCTATCTCGCCTGGGGGTGCCTGTCGATGCGAGAGGTGCTCCAGACCAGCCGTGCCCACAGCGGCCGCGGCGTCCGCAGTTTCGAATCAAGGCTCCACTGGCATTGCCATTTCATCCAGAAGCTGGAGGATCAGCCCGCGATTGAATTCAGTGATTTCCATCCCTTCATGCGCGGCATCCGCACACCGGATGTCGAGAGGATGGAGGCCTGGTGTGAAGGACGCACCGGAGTGCCGTTCGTGGATGCCTGCATGCGTGCCCTGCGGGCCCATGGCTGGATCAACTTCCGCATGCGGGCGATGTTGATGTCCTTTGCGAGCTACAACCTCTGGCTTCCCTGGCGTGAGAGTGGACTGCATCTTGCACGTCAGTTCGTCGACTACGAGCCCGGCATTCACTGGAGCCAATGTCAGATGCAGTCGGGGAGCACGTCGATCAACACGATCCGGATCTACAACCCGATCAAACAGGGGCAGGACCATGATCCTGAAGGGGTTTTCATCCGTCAGTGGTGTCCGGAGCTCCGCGACGTGCCTGCGATCCATCTGCATGAACCCTGGTCTCTGGGTGGTGGAATGCCTGAGCCGATCGTCGATGTCACCGCATCGATGCAGATGGCGAAGGACCGCATCTGGGAGATACGCCGTTCTGCAGGTTTTGATCGTCATGCCGATGCGATCCAGCGGAAGCACGGATCCCGCAAGGCAGGTCTGAAGCCGGTGACCAGTCGGCGTCGCAGGCGTTCCCCGTCGCAGGTGTGCGGAGACCAGCAGCTGGAGCTGAAGTTCTAGCCCCGCTGCAGCAGCAGTCTGTTGATCACCCGCTGGGCAATGTCGCCGTATCCCATCTCACCCGAGAGGATCTGGGCAATCCGGCGTGGTGCGGTGGGTCGCTTGATGCCCAGTTGATACCCCACTCCTGGAAAGCGATAGAACACCTGCGCAATGCGCCGCCCCCAGGCCATCGATTCCCCCCAGCGTTGCCTCATGGCGGTGGTGTAGCCCCGTAAATCGCTGCTTTCTCCACGAAGCCAGCGGTCGAGATGCAGTGCAGCTTCACAGCCGCTCATCAGAGCCGGGCGCAATCCTTCCGCCAGAAACGGATCGCACAGCGATGCTGCGTCACCAACCACCACGATGCCGTTGCCGTTGAGGCGGTGATGGCCATTCCAGACGCGCAGTTGTCCCCTCTGACGCAGGCCTGCATCGGCGGAAAATCCCAGGTCCGGCAACAGTTGGGACAACACCTGCTCAGGGTCGGCGTCCTGTTTGCCGATGAAGCTGCCGACGCCGATGTTGACTCCTCCTGCCACGGGGAATGCCCAGGCGAACCCCTGCTTGACCAGGCCGAACTCGAAGCGGGTGGTTCCGCTCTTCAGGTTGCCTTGTCCTTCGAGTCGAACCGACATGGTGGTCGCTGTCTGAACACGCTTGGCTCCAAGTCCGAGGCGTTGGGGCCAGGGAGATGCCGAACCATCGGCAATCACCACTGATCGGGTTCGCCACCGCTGGCCATCGGAGGCAATGACAGACCAGTGATCGTTGCCCTGGACGACGTCGGTCACTGTGACCCCGACATGGCACTCCGCTCCGTTCTGTCCGGCCTGATCAGCAAGCAGCCGATCCAGCCGTTCCCGACGCACGATCCAGAACGGCGACTCACCGGGTAGTTCAGCCACCACTGGATCACGCAGGCACCAACTGAAATCAACCTGGCGGACCACCTGTTCCACAGCCGGCTCCAGGGAGAAGGGGAACCACTGCTGCACAGAGGCTGCCATCCCTCCACCGCAGGGTTTGATTCTCGGTTCAGGGTCGCGTTCCAGCAGGACAACATCGTGTCCTCCACTGGAGAGGTGGGCCGCAGCCGCACCACCCGCGGCCCCGGCCCCGACGATCACGACATCGCGAAGCCGTTCAGGACTGCTGCTCAAACCTTGAGGATGTCGGCTTCCTTGTCGGCCAGATGCTTTTCAAGTTCGGCAATGAATCTGTCGAGAACCTTCTGCACGCCATCCTGTTGATCGCGACTCTGGTCCTCGGAAAAGTCGCCGTCCTTTTCCTGCTTCTTGATTTTGTCGATCGCATCGCGCCGCAGATTTCGAAGAGCCACCTTGCCTTCCTCGGCGTATTTGGAGGCAAGCTTGCAGAACTCCTTGCGTCGTTCCTCGGTCAGGGGGGGGACGTTGATGCGGATGATCTTCCCGTCATTGTTGGGGGTGAAGCCGAGCTCACTCATGGCGATGGCCTTTTCGATCGAGGCCAGCGCGCTGATGTCGAAGGGCTGGATCTGGATGGTCTGCGAGTCGGGTGTGGACAGCGTGGCCAGCGACTTCAGCGGTGTGTCGGCTCCGTAGTACTCGACGTTGATTCGATCGAGCAGGGATGAATTGGCCCGGCCGGTGCGGATGGTGTTGAAGTTGCGCTGGGTGGCCTCCACCGACTTGCGCATGCTGGCTTCGAGGT
>CAJWZW010000028.1 GCA_913050565.1 uncultured Synechococcus sp. | reverse complement strand
CAAAACCTGAAAAAGAACAGATTTTTTACGTCGGCACAAACCAACCCCAGCACCTGACAACCTTACGCAAACAGATTCTTTCTGGCTTCAAGCAACTCCCGGACATGGGGGAATACCTTCATCGCAGCTATTTTGATGGCGCTGATTTATACTGCAAAGACGCCTATCTTGCGATTAAATATTTCGGAACTGGATTTATCCCCACACTTTTTGGCATCAAGCGACAAGTGGATCAAGTTGTTTCACAGTGGCCTTTGCAAATATTTCAGGACCACTTCTCTGACAAGGCATTACAGTTTGTAGCCCAGCTTTTTCCGGATCATCTTCCAGCCAAAATGAGGCAATATCGAAATCAATATGAACATCATATGATTATTTTAGCAAGCGACCATTCAATCCAGGAAACAAGAGAACTGCTCGAGAAAAGTTTTACCGGTGACGAGAACAAACGCGCCTATTTTGAATGCAGCGATTCTGAAGGAAAAGCAGCTTTACTGCACCGATATGTCGCAGGAAATGCGCCAGCTCGCTACCAGATTCTGCACGCAGACGAATCAGGCGAGCTTCTCCCCCTGGATGTGGCATTACCCAGAAATTGTGAAACATGGTACGAAATCTTACCCAAGGAAATTCTCTGCCAAATGGCCGAAACGTTCCAAATGTCCCATTTCCTATGCATGGTATTTCACTGGGATTTTGTTGTTAAAAAGGGGGTGGATGCCGCTGACTTAAAAGCAAAAATTCTCAAAATTCTCGACAACGCGGGGGCTAAATATCCAGCGGAGCACAATGTTGGGCACCTCTACAAAGCCGAAACGGATCTTTCTAATTTCTACAAAAAAATTGATCCAACCAACAGCTTCAATCCTGGCATTGGGAAAATGTCAAAACTCAAAGATCACCAATAATGCTACGCAGCACCATGAATCACGGCGAATCCGAAATATATGAATTATTAAGCATCAACTCTGCAATTGTTTGCATGGAGGTACAATGAAAGAGTCTATTTGGTCAAACGCTTGGAATGAATCAAAATGTTTCCGCCCCAAAAGTTGTAAACGTCTCTGATCTTCGCGACCTCGCAAAGAAACGTTTGCCGAAAATGGTTTTCGGATACATTGACAGCGGAGCAGATAGAGAGCAAACATTGGCGCAAAATTGTAGTGCTTACAATGAAATACTTTTTCGGCCTCGATGTGCAGTAGCCACGCCATCAGTTGAACTAAAAATCTCGGTTCTCGATCAGACTTTTGAACTGCCATTCCTGCTTGGACCAGTCGGCAGCAGCAGAATGTTTTACCCAAAAGGGGAGGTGGTTGCTGCAAGAGAGGCAGGAAAAGCCGGCACGGGTTACACCCTTTCAACACTCTCAGGATGCCGACTTGAGGATGTCAAACAGGCCACCAGCTGCCCCGCCTGGTATCAGCTTTATCTGCTTGGGGGACGGGATGTTGCTCTGAAGACCATTGCAAGAGCAAAAGCCGCCGGCTTCTCTGCAATCGTCTTGACGATTGACACTCCGGTTTCAGGATTGCGTGAACTTGATGTGCGCAATGGAACCAAGGAACTTCTGTCTCAGAACCCCCTGACCATGTTGCCGTTTCTACCTCAGATGCTGGCAAAACCTTGTTGGTTAACCCAGTGGTTTGGCGACGGGGGGCTGATGAATTTCCCCAATGTTCAACTGGACGATGGACCCATGGGATACACCGAGATTGGTCCCGCCCTGGAACAGTCTGTTGTCACATGGGATGACCTGAAATGGATCCGGGAAGCCTGGGGAGGCAAGTTAATCATCAAAGGCGTTCACATTGGAGACGACGCTCGAAAGGCCATTGACCTCGGAGTGGATGCTGTTGTTGTCTCCAATCATGGTGCACGTCAATTGGATAGTGTGGCGCCCACAATTCGGGTCCTTCCTGAAATTGTCAATGCCGTCAATGGTGAAATCGATGTTCTGCTCGATGGTGGGATTCGTCGCGGAAGCGATGTCGTCAAGGCATTTTGTCTGGGTGCCAAAGGCGTTCTGATTGGCAGGGCCTATGCCTATGGACTTGCCGCTGGAGGTGGCCCGGGAGTGGCAAGGGCGATTGAAATCCTGAAAACGGATGTGGTGAGAACAATGAAATTGCTTGGGTGTGATTCTGTTCACAACCTTGATCGTTCATACGTGCAGATCCCATCTGCCTGGGAGAGCTGAAAGAACCCCAAGCCTGGATTTTCTCTCAGAACATCTCAACCTCGACGGACAGACTCTTCAAGCAGTCAGCCGTCCACTTTTCAATAAAAAACAACAGCAGCTGATGAGCCGGACTCTTCAAAGTCCGTTTTCCATCAGCAGCCAGGCCTTTTTGAGTGTTTCAGGGTCGCCGAGATTTCCCGGAAACGTCACCACTGGCAAAGCGGAGGCGCGCGCCGCTGGGTGATCTGCTCCGACCATCGCCATGACCAGCGACAACCCTGGCAACAGCTGTCCCTGAAGATCAACAGAGGAAAGAGCAAACCCCTCTCTCAGCAGGGTTCCTGTGGTGATTCCTCCCTTGCTGATCACATAGCCCAGCTGGGGGACAACTGCATGAACCAGCCTGGCCATCACTCTCGCCAGCTGCATTCCAAATCGGAGGCGCTGCTCAGCAGCCGCTGCGCTGGAGCCGAAGTGCAGTTCACCGCGGCTGGTGAACAGAACCGGAGTGCAGCCGGACCGCAGGATTGCCTCGATGAACCCCTGCAATTCGCTCTCCAGATCCGGAAGCAGCAGATCGGGCGTCCCACCCTCGAGGATGCGGGCCACCCGTGCCACCGGCAATTCCACACCCATGCATCGGGGATCCAACAGCAGGTGTTCAAGCTGTTGATCCGCCAGCACCACATGGGAGCCGACCACGACCAATCCCGGCAAGCCACCGCCGGAAGCATCCCGCCGGCGCAATCCGGTCAAGGCTTTTGCATCGCGAGGCTGCGGCCCAAGCGGTTCGGAACCGGAATCAGCAAGTCCGTTGAGAAAACTTGCCGCGGAGCGGAACAGGAAACGCTTTTGCCCCTGCAACTGCCGAACGGCAGCACCAAGAGAACGAAGATGCTCAGGCTGCGTGGCATCCACCACCACCGAACGATTGCCATCCAGTGCAGCGAGCCAGCTCACAAGATCTGTGCGTTCACCCTCGAGTTGTCCAATTTTCAGTCGCAACACCGACGAGGCACGGATGCATCCAGCACTCTTTTCCTCCAGCCATGCAGCCAGATCGCTGGTGCTGAACCCGAACAGTTGATCACGGGCAAAAACCGTCGTGTGAACCGGCTGATCGCCAAGAAAATGAACTCCGTCCCTGGTGATGCGACCACCCTCGAAAAAAGCGGGGATGTGAAAGGTTGCGTCGATCGGTCCAAAGCGAAGCGACCATGCCTCTGCCAGTGCCTCCGGCTCCAGCACCCCATGACCTCGCAGCGTGGAGTCACCCCGGCTCACCAGCACAATCGAGTGTTCTTGAATCTCTTCAAGAGTCAGAGCTTCTGCCAGGGCGTCGACAATGTCACGGTTGCGACGCGCCGCTTCACCGGGGGGCAGAGCCCTTGTGTTCGCGAGGACAAACAGCAACGGGGAAGGGTGGCGCAGACCCCGACGCAGGCAGTCCACATCCCAGGTCAGCAAGAGGGGACAGCTGTGAACTGTCTGTGAGCCGGTGGGATCGTCGTCGATCACGACAATCTTGAGAGGAGGCCTGCGCATCGGACCAGAAACCACAGAACAGTGAAGGGTGGTTCTCAGCTGATGACGTAACGACAGCTGAGCGTCTGCACAGCAGCGGGTGCCAGCTCGAGCTTTCGATCGCCGCTGATCAAAGACTGGCGCGGCCCGGTCCAGGGTTCCAGACAAACCATGGGACGGGGAGGTTCAGTCCAGACGACCGTTAGATCCAATGGGGATTGGTGCTGCAACTGAAGCTGGTGGCCGTTGCCGTCATCGATCAACGCAACAGGGCCCGCAGGCCGACAGAGCAGGTCAACCCCATCGGGTAATCGCGACAGCTGGTCCGCCGTGGCGGCATTGGCCATCTTCAGATGATTGAGACACTCATCGGGAAGTCCGGTCAGCCGGACCTGCGCCAGATCACTCACCTTGAAATAAGGATGCAGTCCGAAGCTGAAAGGCATCGGGCGAGTTCCGCGGTTGTGAATCGTGGTGGTGATCTCCAGAGCATCTGGAACAGGCCGCACAACCATGTCCAGAAGAAAAGGGAAGGGGTAGGCGTTGAGGGTTTCAGCGCTACTGCTGAGGCTCAATCGCACGCCACTTTGATCATCCAGCAACTGAAGCTGCCAGGGCAGATCACGTGCAAACCCATGCTGAGTGAGCGTGTGATCCTCGCCATCCACCTGCAACCGATCGTCGGGGAGATTGCCGCAGATCGGAAACAGCACCGGGATGCCGCCCCGAATGCTCTTTGAAGGGTCCGCATAGCGCTCCGCGTCGAAGTAGAGCACCTCTCGCTCACCACATCGCCATTCACTGATGATGCCGCCACGCTCAGGGATGACGCGCAAACGGTCACCACTGGTGGGATGCAGGAATTCCCAGTGGCTGTATGGGAGCGCTTGCTGCGTGAGCGTCATCGGCATCCGCCACGGTTCGCGAGTGTTCCTACGGAATAGCCACCGGATTCGGGTCTGTCGGTGCTGGCGGTGATTCCAGGCTTTCCAACCACTGCTGTAACGCCGCATTCACCTGATCCGGCACCTCATCGTGGGGACAGTGACCAGCCTCCAGGACAACCTCCGTCGTTGCAGCTGGTGCATGGCGCTGAAACGTGGAGCGTCTGCCCGGGGCATTGATCCAGGGATCCCGAATTCCCCACAACAGCAGCAGAGGCGCCGTGAGTTCAGCAAACAATTCATCCAGGGGTTGGCCACTGGGGATGTCAAACACCGTCCGAAACACTCCGAAAGCTCCTGGATCGAGTGAAGGCCTTCGGATCGACTCAACCAACCAGTCGTCAACGTTGGTTTTATCCAGATAAACCTGGTTCAACGTGCGGCGGATGGTGGCAGGGCGGCGGAGATTCTCAAAAAGAAGCCGCTGCAGCAACGGATTCCTGAGCAAAGCCGTGCTGATGCTTTTGCGGGCTGTGGCTCCCCAACCCTGGGGTGGCTTCTGCTCATCACTGAAGGGGCCCGCAGCATTCAGCAGCACCACTCCGGCGCAATCCTGTTTCAAGGCAGCCCCAGCGGCCAGGGCAGCAAAGCCGCCGAGTGAATTTCCTGCGATCACTGTGGGGCGGCCGATCACCTCCCGCACGTAATGAACAAGCTGATCGCGCCAGAGGTCCCCGCCGTAGCTCAGCTCAGCCGGCTTGGCACTGCGGCCGAATCCGAGGAGGTCAAGAGCATGAACCGAGTGGCTTTCGGCCAGCACTGGGATGTTGTAACGCCAGTGATCTGTCGATGCACCAAATCCATGCACCAACAGGACTGCAGGGCGATCGGACCGGTCCTGATCAGGGTGCTGCTGAACCGTGTGCACGGCATGACCGAGGTGGCTCCAGGTGATGCAATCCACAGCCAATCGCAAGTGGCGCGATGCTAAGCAGCATTGATTGAGGCTGGATGCAGAGCTACGAGCTGATCAGCGGCCCGCTGGCCGATGCATCCGTCTGGCGAGGTGGACTGCTCTGGGCGCTGGCTCTTTACGTGCCGCTCAGTGCACCCCTGAACCGATTGGAATCAAGCCTGGAGGGCAGCAAACTGCCTGAATCACTGCGGCAGCCCACTCTGGTGGTCAGCAGCTTGCTGTTGGCTCTCGCCTTTGGGGTGATCACTCAACTTGGTTTCAGTTGGGCCCTCGGCCCGGGCTGGGCCTCCAGCCTGGGCGTTGTTGCCGTTGGCTGGAGCGCACTTCTTGTGCTCGCCAACAGCAACAGCAGCGACGACTGATTCAGGAAGTACCCGCCAGCGGATCAGCGGCGAATTCATCGGGAACCTGGTTGCCGTCTTCAGGCGGCTTGCCCTTCAACACCAGCCGCAACAGCACAGGTGCCAGGAATGTGGTGCCAATCACCATCAGCAGGATCGCCGCTTCCAAACCGGGACTCAGCAACTTGGCGGCTGTCCCCAAACCGAGGAAGATCAGACCCACCTCGCCGCGAGGCAACATTCCCAGACCCACCACAAGGTGATTCGTCTTCTGCTTGCCGAACACCGCCCATCCAGCGGCCACCTTGCCGATGATCGCCACGACAAGCATGAATCCAGCAATCACCAAAGCTGAACGTGCTTCAGGATCAGATGGATTGACCACGGAAAGATCCATCCCTGCGCCCACCAGCACAAAGAACACCGTGGCGAACAAGCCAACGATGGGTGTGACGGCCGTCTGAATCTCATGCCGGTGCTTGGACGTGCTGGCGATCAGACCAGCGGCAAATGCACCGAGAGCTGCTTCCAGACCGATGGCCGTGGCGATGAAGCAGCTTGCTCCGAGCAGCAGATAAGAGCCAACCAATTTGGCCCCAGGTGCCTGGAGTTGATCGATCATCCAGTCGAAAGCCGGAGCAGCCTTGCGACTGAGCACAAGAGCAACGACAACAAACAGCACAGCTGCAACAACGAGTTGAACGATCGGAGCGATTTCCAGGCTTCCTCCAGCAGCCAGAGACACGACAACGGCCAGGATCACAATGCCGAGGATGTCGTCAAGAACGGCAGCTCCAATGACAATCTGCCCCTCGCGGGTGCGTAGATATCCCAGTTCACCGAAGACACTGGCGGTGATTCCGATGCTGGTGGCCGTCATTGAGGCACCGGCAAAGATCGCCTGAATCGGATCGACATGAAACAGCGCCATCAGGCCAAAGGTGCCGAGAGCGAACGGGAGCACGACTCCTGCCACCGCGACGGAGAACGCCTGGGCGCCGACGGCCATCAACTCATCGAGCTCGCTCTCCAGACCCGTGAGGAAAAGGAGCGAATAAAGACCGAGATTGGAGACGGACCGCAACGATCCGAAACCCTCGTTGTAGATCGAGGAGATTTCATCCGGCGGCACATGGGCCAACCCCCCCACGGCATTGGCGAAAACACCGCTGAGCTGCACCTGGGTCTCCGGGGGTACCAGCAGATGCAGTCCGGAGGCGCCGATGATCACACCGGCAAGTAGCTCTCCGAGAATTGTCGGCAACTCAAAACGAACCAGGATTTCCGCCAGGGTTCGGGCCGCAATGAAGATCAACACGAAACGCAGAACGCCGATCAGCGTTTCGGCCACCTCAAGGTCATGGCTGCTGATCTCGCTCAGCAGGGCTGGAAACAGCATGGCGCTGCGCAACACACTTTCCAGAGATTAGTGGTGGATTTCGATTGAGACTCTCCATCCAATGGTCCGGATCGTGCAAAACACACCCACATGTGAAGACCTTGACGGGCGGATGGAAATGTGATGGCTACGTTCCGATCAATCCCCCGGTCTCAGCACCCTTGCAACGCTGAAAACCGGGTTGATCGCTCCAACGTGTTGCCCACTGTCAGCCCATGACGACCGCCCCGCACCAACAGCTCGCAGCTGTGACAGCTCCAACCGAGGAAGAGCTGCAGCTTCTTGACGCCTACTGGCGCACGGCCAACTACCTGGCCGTCGGAATGATCTACCTGCAGGACAACCCTCTGCTGAGGGAGCCCCTGCGGCCGGAGCACATCAAGCCGCGGCTTCTCGGACACTGGGGATCCAGCCCAGGGCAGGCCTTCATCTGGACCCACGCCAACCGGCTGATCAACAAGTACGACGCGGACATGATTTACATGTCCGGTCCCGGTCACGGCGCTCCCGGAGCCCGGGGCCCCGTGTACATCGACGGCAGCTACACAGAGCGCTACCCCGACAAATCACTGGACGCAGAGGGGCTGCAGAAGTTCTTCAAGATGTTCTCCTTCCCTGGGCACATCGGCAGTCACTGCACCGCCGAGATGCCGGGATCCATCCATGAGGGCGGTGAGCTCGGCTACGTGCTCTCCCACGCATGCGGATCAGTCCTCGACAATCCCGAGCTGATCACCATTGCCTGCGTTGGTGATGGCGAAGCTGAAACAGGGCCCCTCGCCACCAGCTGGCATATCAACAAATTCATCAACCCGATCAGGGATGGTGCCGTTCTGCCGATCCTTCACCTGAACGGCTACAAGATCGCCAACCCGACGATCCTCAGCCGGATCGACCATGAGGAACTGGAGAGTCTGTTCCGCGGCTACGGCTGGACACCAATCTTCGTCGAGGGATCCGACCCGATGACGATGCACCGCGAAATGGCGGTGGCCTTCGAACAGGCCGTGCTCGACATCCGGGCTCAGCAGGAGCAGGCCCGCAGCAGCGGAGAAGCCTTCCGGCCACGCTGGCCGATGATTGTGTTGCGATCCCCCAAAGGCTGGACAGGCCCTGAGGAAGTGGATGGCAAGAAGGTTGAAAACTTCTGGCGCTCTCACCAGGTGCCGGTGGCGGATGTGCGAAGCAACGAAAGCCACCTGCGACTGCTGGAGGAATGGATGAACAGCTACCGACCATGGGAGCTGTTTGATGAAAGCGGTGCAGTCCGCGAGGAGATTCGGGCATTGGCTCCCAAGGGCGACCGACGCATGGGAAGCAATCCCCACACCAACGGCGGGATCCTTCGGAAAGATCTGTTGTTCCCGGCGATCGAGTCCTACGCCATCCCGGTCGATCACCCGGGCACAACGGAAGTGGAGAACACCTATCCGCTTGGAGAGGTGATCCGCGATCTCATTCGCCAGAACCCGAACGGCTACAAGTTGTTCGGCCCCGACGAAACCCACTCCAACCGATTGCAGGCGGTTTACGAGGTTTCCAAGAAAGCCTGGATGGCGAACTTTCTGCCCGAAGATCTCAATGGCAGTGAGCTGGCCCGCGACGGTTCGGTGATCGAGATGCTCTCCGAACACACCCTCGTCGGGATGATGGAGGGTTACCTCTACACAGGGCGCAACGGGTTCTTCCACACCTACGAAGCCTTCGCCCATGTGATTGCTTCGATGTACAACCAGCACTGCAAGTGGCTGGAACACTGTGAGGAGATTCCCTGGAGATCCCCAATCGGACCCTGGAACTGTCTGATCTCCTCAACGGTGTGGCGTCAGGATCACAACGGCTTCACGCACCAGGACCCAGGGTTCATGGATCTGGCCGGCAACAAGAAGGGGTCGATCACACGCGTTTATCTGCCGGCGGATGCCAACTGTCTGCTTGCCGTTGCTGAGCAGGCCCTGACGGAAACCAATGTGGCCAACATCATCGTTTCCGACAAACAGAAGCACCTGCAGTACCTGAATCTGGATGCAGCACGGCGACACGTCGCCAAAGGCGCCGGCATCTGGGAGTGGGCCTGCAACGACGGTCATTCCAGTGCGCTGGAGGATCCGGATGTCGTGCTGGCTTCAGCCGGTGACATCCCCACCAAGGAATGTCTGGGGGCGATCGAGATCCTGAGGGAGCAGATCCCGCAGCTGAAGGTTCGTTACGTGAACGTGGTGAAACTGTTCGCGCTCACACCGGACAGTGAGCATCCCCATGGCCTGAATGACAAGGACTTCGAGACCCTCTTCACCGCCGACAAACCGGTGATCTTCAACTTCCACGGCTACCCGTGGTTTGTGCATCGGCTCACATATCGCCGTTTCTGTCAGGACCGACTGCACGTGCGCGGCTACAAGGAGCACGGCAACATCAACACTCCTCTGGAACTCGCGATCAGCAACCAGATCGACCGCTTCAATCTGGTGATCGACGTCATCGATCGCGTCGACTCCCTCGGATCTCGCGCCGCTCATATCAAGGAGCGGATGAAGGATGAGATCGAAAAGCATCGCAACTACGCCTACACCCACGGCATGGATGCACCCGAGATCAACAACTGGCGCTGGACCTCCGGCCCAGGCAAAACGCCCTGCTGATTCCGACCGTTCACCCAAGCCCGCTCCTCCACCATGACGTCCCCTCAACCCCTCGACCTGCGTCTGCCGACCCCCGGCTGTTACAACGATCCCGAACGTGCGGGCCTCGATGCCAAAAGCGTGTTCGATGGCATGACGGAACATCTGTTCTTCACGCTCGGGAAGCTCGCGCCCACCGCCAGCCGCCATGACCTCTACATGGCTCTGAGCTACGCGGTGCGCGATCGACTGATGATGCGCTACCTCGCCACCACCGAGGCGATGCGGGCGCATCCGCAGAAATCCGTGGCCTATCTGTCTGCGGAATTCCTGATTGGCCCTCAGCTCAACAACAACCTCCTGAACCTTGGGATTCAGGAGGAAGCCGAGGAGGCATTACGCAACTTCGGGATCGAATCGTTGCAGCAGATTCTCGATGTGGAGGAGGAGCCAGGGCTCGGCAATGGCGGCCTCGGTCGCCTGGCTGCCTGTTACATGGAATCGCTCGCCAGCCTCAAGATTCCTGCCACCGGATACGGCATCCGCTATGAGTTCGGAATTTTCGACCAGCTGATTCGTGACGGCTGGCAGGTTGAAATCACCGACAAATGGCTCAAAGGTGGATGGCCATGGGAGCTGCCGCAGCCCGATGAAGCCTGCTTCGTCGGCTTCGGCGGTCGCACCGAGAGCTATATCGACGACAAAGGCAACTACCGCTCCCGCTGGATCCCAGCGGAACATGCCATCGGCATCCCCCACGACGTTCCTGTGCTGGGGTATCGCGTCAACATCTGTGATCGACTGCGTCTGTGGCGAGCCGATGCCACCGAGAGCTTCGACTTCTACGCGTTCAACATCGGCGACTACTACGGCGCGGTGGAGGAGAAAGTTGGAAGCGAAACCCTCTCCAAGGTGCTGTACCCCAACGACGGCACGGACGAGGGCCGAAGGCTGCGCCTGAAGCAGCAGCACTTCTTCGTGTCCTGCTCCCTGCAGGACATGCTGCGCAGCCTCGACAACCGGGGGCTGCCGATCGAGGACTTCCCTCAGTACTGGACCGTTCAGCTGAACGACACCCACCCTGCCATCGCCGTGGCGGAGCTGATGCGGCTGCTGATCGACGATCGCCACATGCAGTGGGAGAAGGCATGGGACATCACCTCCCGATCCGTCGCTTACACCAATCACACCCTGCTGCCTGAGGCCCTTGAGAAGTGGGATCTCGATCTGTTCGGAAACCTTCTGCCCCGACACCTCGAGCTGATTTACGAGATCAACCGCCGCTTCCTCCAGCAACTCCGGTTGAGGTACCCCGGCAACGATGCCATTCAGCGCAAGCTGTCGATCATCGATGAAGAGGGCAGCAAAGCCGTTCGCATGGCCCATCTGGCCACCATCGGCGCCCACCATGTCAACGGTGTGGCGGCACTGCATTCCGACCTGGTGAAAACCGACCTGCTACCGGAATTCGCAGCGCTCTGGCCCGAGAAGTTCACCAATGTCACCAACGGTGTCACCCCACGCCGCTGGGTCGCTCTGGCCAACCCGGAGCTGTCCCAGTTGCTGGATGAGCATGTCGGTCCGGACTGGATCTCCAACATGGAGAACCTGCGCAAACTCGAGGATCATCAGAACGACCAGGGATTCCTGGAGCTCTGGGGAAACACCAAGCTGTCGGTGAAACGCAAGCTGGCCGGCTACATCCACCGCAACACCGGTGTGCTGGTCGATCCCGCCAGCCTGTTCGACGTGCAGGTGAAGCGCATCCACGAGTACAAGCGCCAGCACCTGAATGCCCTGCAGGTGATCACGCAGTACGTGAAGATCAAGAACGGGAGGGCCGATGGCATGGCTCCCCGAACCGTGATCTTCGGCGGCAAGGCAGCTCCCGGCTACTACATGGCCAAGCTGATCATCCGCTTCATCAATGGCATCGCCGACACCATCAACGCCGATCCCGACATGGACGGGCGGCTGAGGGTGGTGTTCCTCCCCGACTACAACGTGAAGCTCGGTGAACAGGTGTACCCCGCATCTGATCTATCCGAACAGATCTCCACCGCCGGGAAGGAGGCCTCCGGTACCGGCAACATGAAATTCGCCATGAACGGAGCCCTCACCATCGGCACGCTGGATGGAGCCAATGTTGAGATCCGCGATCTGGTGGGTGGCGAGAATTTCTTCCTGTTCGGGAAAACGGTGGAGGAAATCACAGCGCTCAACCAGGGCGGCTACCGCCCGGCCGATTTCATTGAGGCCATGCCCGAGCTGCAGGAAGCCCTGCGCCTGATTGAACTGGGCCACTTCAGCAACGGTGATGGTGAGCTGTTCCGCCCCCTGCTGGACAACCTCACCGGCAATGATCCCTTCTTTGTGATGGCGGACTTCGCCGACTACCTGCGCGCCCAGGAGGCGGTGAGCCTGGCCTGGACCGACCGGATGCACTGGAATCGGATGTCACTGCTGAACACAGCGCGAACCGGTTTCTTCTCCTCCGACCGTTCCATCGCTGAGTACTGCCAGAACATCTGGGCCGTGGACCCGCTCAACGTTGAGATCACCTGCGACGTGCGCTGATGAGCGAGCTCTGCCTGGTCCTCAACCTCGGCAGTTCGAGCTTCAAGGCAGCCCTGGTGGATCCCACCGGGGCCTTCCCTTGGCAGAAGAGCCGCAGTCTTGAGTCCAGCGACAACCTCGAGCAGGTGCTCGACGACTGGCTGGTGCCGGAACTGGAGCCGTTCCGTGATCACATCGAGCTGATCGCCCACCGGATTGTTCACGGAGGCGAGCAGTTCACGGCTCCCACCTTGATCGAGCCGAACGTGGAGGCCACGCTGCAGGAGCTGATCCCGCTGGCTCCCCTGCACAACCCACCGGCCCTGCGAGGGCTGGCCTGGGCTCGACACTGGGCACCGTCGGCGCCCCAGTGGGCCTGCTTTGACACGGCGTTTCACAGCAGTTTGCCGACCTCTGCCAGCAGCTACGCGATTCCGACAGAGCTGCGCCGTCAAGGGTTTCGTCGCTTCGGGTTCCATGGCATCAACCATCAGCACGTCTCGGAAACCGTTGCGAAGCAATGGCAACAGCAGGGAAAAGACCCATCGCAGCTGAGGCTGATCAGCGCTCATCTCGGAGCAGGTGCCTCTCTGGCCGCCATTCGAGGCGGGAGCTGCATCGACACCACCATGGGATTCACTCCGCTGGAAGGCCTGGTGATGGCGACACGATCCGGTTCGGTCGACCCGGGCTTGCTGCTGGCCTTGATGCGCGAGGGGTACAGCGCGGATCAGATCGCCAGCATCCTTCAGGAACAATCCGGCCTCAAGGGCCTTTCAGATCTCAGCGGGAACATGCAGGACATCCGTGCGGAAGCCTTGGCTGGGCACGACGGCGCCGCCATGGCCCTCGCGGTTTTCAAGCACAGGCTTCTGCAACTGATCGGCTCGATGGCCGCAAGCCTTCATGGAGTGGACGTGCTTGCACTGACAGGAGGGATCGGCGAGCACGATGGTGCTCTTCAACGGGAGCTTCGCGTTGAACTCGCATGGCTCACTGATCTGGAGATCACCGTGATCCCAGCAGATGAAGAAGGAATGATCGCCCGCTTGTGCCGACGCAGCAGATCTCAATCCCAATCAGCCGCGGTCGGGTAAATCCGGGGTTTGGTGAAGCAACCGATTCAATCGCAGTCGATCAACGTTCAAGGGATCAGGAGCCAGTTCTCCGGCAAGTTCCCGGAATTTCTGTTCGATTTGTTCAGGGACTCGCACGTCAAAAACGCGCTCCATCAACGCCTCAATGGAAAAAAGATGGGCATTGATCGTCTCGAGGTCGGCCATGGCCTGCTGAAGAGCATCGGGGGTCTCTTCAGGCGAAGCACCTGGCACTGCAGGCGCTGATGACTGCTCCGCCTGCTGACGCAAACCCTGTTGTTTCTGAAGATCTTCAAGGACCCGCCCGGACAGGGTCCGGAACGACTGCAATGCAGCCCAGTTCAGTTCCTGCTGCTGACGCAGGGTGGGGAATTCACGAATGAGCCGGTCGTGCTCGCGATAAAACCTCTGACAGTCCGGACATTGACAAGGCTCTTCCGGCACTTCAGATCCTCGATCTGAAATCCACTATGGCACCCGTCAGGCAGCCAGAGGCCCGGAACCGTCCTCTTCATCTGCATCCTCCGGCACTGTTCCAGGCAAAGGAATCTCGATTGAAGACACCACACCGATCACATCGCGCAAGCGCATCGAATCGGCAAACCAGCCCATGGCCTGCTCGGTATCGCCCCGGCGCTCCGCGTCTCCAGCTTGATCTTCATGGGCTTCAGCCAGAAGCGCCAGCCAACAGAGGCAGCGGGCCTGAACGACAGACAGATCGAGATCCGTGGGCTGGGTGTCAGCAATTCGTTCGCTTTCCTGCTGGACAAGAAGTCGCAGCCGGAGATCGTGTAGCTGGGTCATGGCACCCACCCGATTTCAACAACCCTAGCGGTGGTGAACGATCTGCCCACCCCACCAGATGTAGCGGCGATGACCGATTTCGGCTGAGCTGACGGGGCTGGCGGGACTCGAACCCACGACCTACGGTTTAGGAAACCGTCGCTCTATCCGGCTGAGCTACAGCCCCAGGGGGTTGATCACCCAGGTGAAGTGATTATGCCCGCGAGGCATGATGAAGCCTGAAAGCAGGCGAGGTGGTTGCGGTCGAACCCTTCGAGGATCGGCTGAGGAAAGTCCGGGCTCCCCGATGGCCAGGCTTGCTGGGTAACGCCCAGTGCGGGTGACCGTGAGGAGAGTGCCACAGAAACACACCGCCGATGGCCGGTTCGCCGGCACAGGCAAGGGTGCAAGGGTGCGGTAAGAGCGCACCAGCAGCATCGAGAGGTGCTGGCTCGGTAAACCCCGGCTGGGAGCAAGGCCAAGGAACGACGGTTGGCCATCAGCCCCGTTCCGTCTGAACGCGCCGCTTGAGGCCGCCGGTAACGACGGTCCCAGATAGATAACCACCCACCCTCCCTGGAGGAGTGAACAGAACCCGGCTTATGACCTGCTTTCACCCATTGATGCCGTGATTCCGTCCCGCCGAGCAGCCCTGACACAACTGCTGCAACGCCTCGGAATCGAGGAAGCGGCAGACAGTTCCACCCTGATCCTGATCGACCAGGCCCTGACGCATATCTCAGCAGGGCTGGCGCAGAACCACGAACGGCTGGAGTTTCTCGGCGATGCCGTCCTGCGACTCACCGCCACGGAATTCATCGACCGGCAGCACCCGACGCTCAGCGTTGGAGCCTGTTCCAACCTGCGAGCTCAACTGGTGAGCGATCGCTGGCTGGCCGAACTGGGCCAACGGATCGAGCTGGCGCCTCTGCTGAATCTGGGTGCCAAGGCACAGGGCGATCCCGCAGCTCGCGACACCCTGCTTGCGGATGCAACGGAGGCCTTGATCGGAGCTGTGTATGCCGGCCAGGCAAGCCTGGATCCGATCCATCGCTGGCTCACGCCCCACTGGCAGCGCACCAGTGAAGCTGTTCTGAATTCCCCGGATCAGTTCAACAGCAAGAGTGCCCTGCAGGAATGGAGTCAGAGCCAGGGCCTCGGCCTGCCGACTTACGTCACGACAGAGCGTTCTCGCAGCCACGGAGATCCACATCGTTTCAACAGCAGCGTGTGGATTGGAGAGCAGTTACTGGCCGAAGAGAGGGGACGCTCACGCAAGGAAGCCGAAAAAAATGCCGCCAATGCAGCCCTTCAGACGCTTCCCGAGAGCGGGAGACCGCACTGATCACAATGCTGGGCATCGCATCGATGACCTTTTCGACCGCAACTGGCGCAGAGCAGATCTGAACGCTGGCGGCTCTGGCGCACTCCGGACACCGTGAGGATGCCGGTGGGGATCGCAATGATTCCGAAACCCAGCATCATCACGATGGATGCCAACAGCCGGCCTAGGGCGGTCTGCGGCACCACATCCCCGTAACCAACGGTGGTCATCGTGACGATGGCCCAGTACACCCCGCTGGACACGGTTTTGAACTGAGACCCGGGATCGGCACTCTCGATCACGAAGATGGCGTAGCCGAGCACCACCTGAAGCAGGAAAACGAAAAAGAGAAAAACACCGATGGTGCGCGCGCTACCCCGCAGAGCCTGGCCGAGCAGCTTGGCTTCATCGATGAACTTGAGCAGCTTGAACACCCGGAGGATGCGGCCGAACTTGAACACCCAGAGCAGCAGCTCACTGCGCACCTGCGGCACGAAGAAGAACAACACCGCCGAGGCATCAATCAAACCGGTGAAGCTGAACAGGTACCGGCGGGGCTGATCCACGAGCAGCAGATGCAGCAGAAAGTCACCGGCAAACACGGCGAGGCAGATGTTCTGAACCAGGTCAATCCAGAGCACCTCGGTCTGACGCAATGCCGAATTGGCTAAGGGGTCGGGCTCGAGCAGGAGAGCCAGAACGCTCAGCAGAATTGCGCCGAAAATCGCCGCGTTGTAGGCACGACCAGCAGGAGTGACCGTTTCCAGCACCGTGGTGCGCAGGCGCTGGCGCAGGCTTGGGTCAGCAGCCATCAGCTCAGGCCAGTTGCAGGGCCTTCAGGCGCAGGGTCACCAGCTTGTCCCAGTTGCCCCCCTCAAACAGCACCGCGGCCCGATCGCCGCTGATGCGCTGAACGAAACCGGTGTAACCGTTGTAGATCGACGTGGCGTCCTGCACGGTGACCGTGGAACCGGGAAGGATTGGAGCGGCAGTGGACGCCATGGCGAAGACACGGTCAGGTCTCACGCCATTATCGGCAAAGCGACCCCCGCAGGGGCATGGCTGAGCTCAACGACTGGCTGATGGTGGGGAAACTGGTGGGAGTCCAGGGTTTGCGTGGTGAGCTGAAGGTGAATCCCGCCAGCGACTTCCCGGAGCGGTTCACCAAGCCGGGACCCCGCTGGTTGCGCGCGTGCGACGGGGATCGTCCGACCCAGATTCAACTGAACAGCGGCCGCCAGCTGCCCGGGCGATCCTTGTTTGTTGTCCGCGTGGACGGCGTGAACGACCGCGCAGCCGCTGAGGCTCTGATTGGTCAGGACCTGCTCGTGCGGGGCGACGATCGACCGACCCTTGCTGATGGCGAGTTCCATCTGCTGGACCTTGTCGGCATGGAAGCGCGACTGAGTGAGCAGGGAGAAGTGGTGGGCAAGGTGACCGACCTGATCAGCGGCGGAAACGACCTGCTGGAACTGAAGCGGCCCGATGGCCGGACCCTGCTCATCCCTTTTGTGGAGGCGATTGTGCCGGAGGTGCACCTCGATCAAGGCTGGTTGCTGCTGACGCCTCCACCCGGCCTTCTGGAGCTTTGAGAAGGCTGAGAAAGCTTCCCCCTCGACAACACCACCGCAGGTAAGCGATTCTTGGGTCCCAATCCGGGACAGCTGTGACCAACACTCCCCTGATTCCAGTCATCCTGTGTGGCGGCACCGGCACCCGGCTCTGGCCTCTGTCCCGTGCCAGCTACCCGAAGCAGTACTGGCCCCTCAGTGGAGAAGGTGATGCCACATTGCTGCAACAGACCCAGCAAAGGCTGACGGGCTTGACCGGCCTGGAATCACCGCTGTTGATCTGCAACGAAGACCACCGCTTCATCGTGGCGGAGCAGATGCGTCAGATCGATGTGGTTCCCAGCGCCATCCTGCTGGAACCCCTGGGTCGAAACACAGCTCCTGCCGTGACCGTGGCAGCACTGCAAGCCACTGCCTCCGGCGAGGACCCTCTGCTGCTGGTGCTTGCAGCAGATCACATGATTCGTGATGCAGCCGGCTTCCGTGAGGCCGTGGAATCGGGCCGCGGTGCGGCTGAATCAGGTCGGCTCGTGACCTTCGGCATCGTTCCGACAGCGCCGGAAACCGGCTACGGGTACATCGAGGCCGCCGAACCCTTCCGCCCCGGAGAACTCGCGGAGGTGCCCATTGCCCGTTTCGTGGAGAAGCCTGATCAAGCCACCGCTGAGCAGTTCCTGGCGACGGGTCGCTTCGCCTGGAACAGCGGCATGTTCCTGTTCAAGGCCAGCGCGATGCTGGCGGAACTGGAGCGCTTGGCTCCTGATGTGGTGAGCTGCTGTCGAGCAGCTCTGGAACAGGACAGCGCCGATCTGGACTTTCTGCGGCTGGAGCGGGAAGCCTTCGCGAGGTGTCCCAACGTCGCCATCGATGTGGCGGTGATGGAACAAACCACCCTCGGATCCGTACTGCCTCTGGATGTCGGCTGGAGCGATGTGGGCAGCTGGAGCGCCCTATGGGAGACCGGTGATCGCGATGGCGACGGAAACGTTCTGCAAGGGCGAGTGATCAGTCAGGAGAGCCGCAATTGCTACCTGCGCAGTGAGCACAGGTTGGTTGTGGGCCTTGGGGTGGAAAACCTTGTGGTTGTGGAAACCGATGACGCCGTACTGATCGCGGATCGGTCCAGAGCCCAGGACATCAAGACCGTGGTGAAACAGCTGGAGGCTGATGGCAGTCCGGAGGGGAAAGCCCATCGCAAGATTTACCGTCCCTGGGGCTCCTACACCGGAGTGACGGAAGGCAGCCGCTGGCAGGTGAAGCGAATCTCCGTGAACCCCGGAGCGAGCCTCTCCCTGCAGATGCATCACCATCGAGCCGAACACTGGATCGTGGTGAAGGGGACGGCCATTGTCGAATTGAACGGAGAAGAGCAACTCCTGGCCGA
This sequence comes from uncultured Synechococcus sp., assembly GCA_913050565.1. Classification (GTDB taxonomy): domain Bacteria; phylum Cyanobacteriota; class Cyanobacteriia; order PCC-6307; family Cyanobiaceae; genus Parasynechococcus. The sequence goes on along the minus strand of CAJWZW010000028.1, from coordinate 1,078 downwards.
AAATCAGAGCACCTACATCCCGTTGGGTTGCAAACATCGGCTCAGCAACCCCGGCAAGATTCCTGTCGAGATGATTGAAGTTCAGAGCGGCGAATATCTCGGAGAAGACGACATCGTCCGCTTCCAGGACCGCTATGGCCGCAGCGAACTGACCTTCACTCAACCGTGACGCTTTTGGCCAGATTTCGCGGCTGATCCACATCAAGACCGCGATGGGCGGCGATGTGATAACTCAACAGCTGCATCGGCACAACCGTCAGAAGCGGACTGATCCACTCACTCACCTCCGGAACAGGCAGAAGTTCATCGAAAATGTCGGTGTCGGGCCCCTCGGGAGCCACACCGATCAGTTGCGCGTCCCTTGCCTTGGCTTCCTGGGCATTGCTGAGCACTTTCTCGAAAACAGGCCCAGGCACAGCGATGGAAACCACCGGGACATTGGCATCAAGCAAGGCGATCGGACCATGCTTCATCTCACCAGCCGGATACCCCTCTGCATGGATGTAACTGATCTCCTTGAGCTTCAGCGCCCCCTCCAGAGCAATCGGATAATTGATGCCCCGTCCCAGGAAGATCACATCCTGGGTGTCAACAAAATGAGGAGCAAGCCCTTCCGATCGCTGGTCATGGAGCTGAACCAGATCCTGCAGCTGCTGAGGCAGATCCCTTAAAGCATCAGCAAGAGCCTGGATTTCCTCAGACGAACGCGTGCCTCGTTGAGCCGCGAACGCCAGGGTTAATCCATAAAAGGCCAGAAGCTGGCCCAGAAAGGTTTTGGTGGCGGCCACACCGACTTCGATGCCGGCGCCGATGTCCAAAATGTGAGGAACCTGACGGGAGAGTGAACTCTCCGGGCGGTTGGTCACTCCCAACTGACGCGCCGAAAAGCTGGGATCGGGATGACTCTGACGACGCTCGGCTTCCATGGCCAGCGCAGCGAGCGTATCGGCGGTTTCACCCGACTGGGTCACTCCGATGGTGAGCGTGTTCGGTGCCAGCGGCGGTGGTGCATATCGGAACTCACTGGCGTAATGAACGGCGGTTGGGATGCCCGCAAACTGTTCCAGCAGGTGGGCAC
>CAJWZW010000027.1 GCA_913050565.1 uncultured Synechococcus sp. | reverse complement strand
AGCGCAGTCCGACTCAGGCCATGGAACGGGGACCTGAGCCTGCTTGATTGAACACACCATGACCAAACTTCTCTACCGCGGTCACGCCTACACGCAGAGCACAGCCGGCAACCAAAAGCCGCTGGTCCAGCTCACCTATCGCCGCCACACCTACCAGACGCGTCAGGCTGAAGCTCATGCACCGCAGGTTCAGCTCACGTACCGCGGAGTCCGCTACAGCCGCTGAGCCAGTCTTCAGTTCGTAGCGATTAGGACAACCGATTCACACCAGGCCAGCTGTGATGGCATGAGACATCCGCTGGCTTGTGGATCTGATTGCGAGACAGATTGAACCTGGGCTGATCAAGCTGATGCCAAACAGTGTTCATGCTGTGTTCTGGCTGCAAACCCACTTCCCGAAATCGGAATGGGACACATTGCTCAGCAACCAGGCTGGTTTTGATGACTCCTGCATGAGAAATCTGGCCACAGATGCTCGACGCGCCGGGCTCAACATTCACTGGGAATGTGAGATTCGTTTCTGACAGCCATTCCTCGCAGGTGAACAGGCGCGATGCCATGCAAATGAGGTGTTGCTGCCGATGAGTGCGTTGCTTTCATCAATGCGGGGATGCGGGCACTGTTGTAAACACGAAATTCCCGTTCCAGCGAGACACCGGGCTCACGCACAGCCTGGTTCAGCACCACGGATCCATCAGGGTCGGAAATGGAGCGGTGAAAGGTCCCCGGAGGAATCCGGAGGATGTCTCCGCCGCTGTCCAGCCGAACGATGTGAAACGGCTGGTCCCAGACCAGATTCACGAGGTAAAAGGTCCGGCCTCCACTGACAGCCAGAAGATTGTCTTCCTGATGGGGGTGGAGATAAAACTGCCAGGCACCGGTTTTGGAGTCATTCGGTGGACTCACAGCGGGGCCGGTGTGGATCACAAGATCCCTTGCATTCGACGTCTCAACGGTGACGTCGAAAAAACGGACCGATGGGGTGTCGCGAAAACGCTCATAGGGGAGCAGTTCGTACATGGCCGCCTGGCCGGATCAGGACCCGAAATCTGGACCGGTTGTACCCGCATTGAGGCGTGAAAACAGTCGCGACAACAACGGTTCAGCCACCCAGGTAGGCCATCTCGGCGTGGGATGGCCGGGGCACATGGCGATGGCGATCCTCGCTGTAGTGGTCACTGCGATGAATCCAGAGACCAGCGATCCGCTGCTGCAGCGCTGCGGCGTTGTTCAGCACGGGCTTGAGATCAAAACCTTCTGAGGCAAAGAGGCATGTGAAGGCCTGACCATCAGCCGTGATCCGCAACCGGTTGCAGTCCCCACAGAACGGCTCACTGATGGAAGCGATCACCCCGAGTCCGCCGCGGTCATCGCGATAACGCCAGCGGTTCGCCGTCGCACCGGAATCGCGGCCCAGGGCGTCCAGGGGCCAGCGGGCCTGAATCCGCCGCACCATCTCAGCGGCCGGGAGCACCTGATCCTGAACCCAACCGTTCCGGCTGCCCACATCCATGTATTCGATCAGCCTCAGTTCAAGCCGATGTCGCCGTGCCAGCGCAGCAAGGGGCAGGAGCTGATGGTCGTTCTCCCCTCTCTTGATGACGGCATTGAGCTTGATCTCCCCCTTTTCGGCGTCAAATCCTGCCAGTTTTGCGGACATCACCCCATCGATCACCTTCCGGACCAGTCGCTCGCCCGCAGACTGGCCTCCACGCAGTCCTGCCATCCGAGCAGCCACAGCTCCATCGACTGCATCAAGACTGATCGTGATCCGATCCAGTCCCGCGGCCCTCAGAAGCCTGGCTCGATCCGGCGTCAACAACACACCATTACTGGTGAGCGCGACGTGTCGCAGTCCGGTGAGGGGATCCCCCGCAGTGCGACGACCCTGGCTGACCGCCTCCAGCAGCGGCAGCAGTCGATCACTGAGCAGAGGCTCACCACCGGTGAGCCGCAGTGTGTGCGCACCGAGAGCGACCGCGACACGGATCAGCCGCAGCTGCTGATCGAGGGTCATCAGATCCGGTGGATCAGCGGCGTCAGGACGGCAGTAAGAGCAATCCAGGTTGCAGCGGGCCGTCAGGGAGAGCCGCAAAACCCCGAGTGTCCGGGACCTTTGATCAGCAACCGCTGCCGTGGAGGTCATGAAGACAACGCTGCCAGATCCTCGGGCCGGTTGGCATTCACCATCACTGCAGCCGGCAGCTCAACGGGATGATGCGGCACACGGCTCAGCCAATCGAGCCAGCGATACCTGCCGGCTTCCAGCTGCTCGATCAACACGGGCAGAAACGGCGCGCCGGTTGGGATCACAGCCAGAAGGGGCTGGAGACGGTCGCCATCGTGGGCGACCGCGACCTGATCAGGCCGCAGCCTCCAGGCCTCGATCAGCTGCTGCAACACAGCTGTCCTGAGGCAGGGCATGTCCACCGGGAGCACCAGCAAGGCATCAGCGGATAGGCCTGGAAGCACGCGTGCCAGAGCTTGCAGAGGGCCCGCCCAGGGAGGCGGCTCCTGAATGACGGTCACCAGGGGCTGTTGCTTCAACAGCAGGCCATGGGAGGGATGCCGGGTCAGAACATGAATGGGAAGACCAAGAGGACACAACTGCTCCACAAGAGCTGTGAGCCAGACGCCGCCGTTCGGATGAGTGAGAAGCGCTTTGTCCTGTCCCATCCGACGGCTGTTACCACCGCTGAACACACAGACAGAAAGTTGACGACGACACACAACATCAGCGCGCCAGGTTCCAACTATTGAAAACAGCTTGTTGTCCAACGGTCGCAATCGCTACCGAATCAAAATCAACAACCAAAACTCATGAATTGCATCAAGCCAATTCATGTCCATGCAGGCACAACAATCAACAAATTGGTAACGATGCCCACCAACAACGGAGGGGACTGATTGATTAACTGCCCGGGACAAACGGATCTTCTTTTCGACCGTTTCGCCACCCCCGGGCACCCTTTTTCTGAAGCCCGCGGCTCTTCTTTATTTCCGCAATGCTTGGCGACCTCTGGTCGTTCCAGGGGAGGTATCGAACCCTTCACCTCACCTGGATCGCTTTCTTCCTGACCTTCGTGGTCTGGTTCAATCTGGCCCCTCTGGCCACCACCGTTAAAGCCGATCTCGGTCTGACAGTTGGTCAGATCCGCACCGTTGCCATCTGCAACGTGGCTCTCACCATTCCGGCCCGCGTGCTGATCGGCATGCTCCTGGACAAGTTCGGGCCCCGGGTGACCTATTCCTCGATCCTGATCTTCTCGGCCATCCCCTGCCTGCTGTTTGCCTCAGCGCAGGACTTCAACCAGCTGGTCGTGGCGCGTCTGCTGCTCTCCATCGTCGGCGCCGGCTTCGTGATCGGCATCCGCATGGTTGCCGAGTGGTTTCCGCCCAAGGAAATCGGCCTGGCGGAAGGCATCTACGGCGGTTGGGGCAACTTCGGCTCCGCCTTCTCCGCCCTCACCATGGTCGCCCTCGCAGGCTTCCTCTCCTTCTCCGGCGGTTTTGAACTGCCCACCGGCGCTGTTCTCAACTGGCGCGGCGCGATCGCACTCACCGGCATCGTCTCCGCTGCCTACGGCTTCTTCTACTTCTTCAACGTCACCGACACCCCTCCCGGTAAGACCTATCAGCGCCCGGCGAAAACCGCTGGACTGGAGGTCACCTCCATGCGCGACTTCTGGGGTCTGCTGGGAATGAACGTGCCGTTCGCGGCCATCCTCTGCGTTCTCTGCTGGCGGCTGTCGAAGGTCGGCTTCCTCACGGCCGCCACCTATCCCCTGGCCCTCGGTGCTGTCGCCGTCTGGTTCGCGTTCCAGACCTGGGGAATCATCCGCACCAACCGCGAACTGATCCTCGGCAACAGGGTCTACCCCAAGGAAGACCGCTACGAGTTCCGCCAGGTGGCGATCCTGGAACTCACCTACATCGTGAACTTCGGCTCCGAACTGGCCGTGGTCTCGATGCTTCCCACGTTTTTTGAAACCACCTTCGATCTGCCGAAGGCCACCGCCGGCATCCTGGCCTCCTGCTTCGCCTTCGTGAACCTGGTGGCTCGCCCTGCCGGCGGTCTGATCTCAGACCGGGTCGGCAGCCGCAAAAACACCATGGGCTTCCTCACCGCCGGCCTCGGCGTGGGCTACCTGGTGATGAGCATGATCAAACCGGGCACCTTTTCCGGCACGAGCGGAATCTTTGTTGCCGTTGTGATCACGATGCTGGCGTCCTTCTTCGTGCAGTCCGGAGAAGGGGCCACCTTCGCACTGGTGCCGCTGGTGAAGCGCCGCGTCACCGGTCAGGTTGCCGGACTTGTGGGTGCTTACGGCAACGTCGGCGCGGTGACCTATCTGACCATTTTCAGCCTGCTGCCGATGTGGATGGGCGGCGGCAGTGAACCCACCCCCGAGGTGATCGCAGCATCGAACAGCGCCTTCTTCCAGATCCTTGGCGTGGCAGGCCTGATCGTGGCTTTCTTCTGCTTCTTCTTCCTCAAGGAGCCCAAGGGTTCCTTCGCCGATCTGCACGAAGGCGAAACAGCCTGATGTCCCGATCTGAAGCGGACTGACGCCGTTGTCTCCCCCGGAGCCTGCGCTCCGGGATTGTTGTCTCCGATCAAGCTCCCATGACTGACACTCCCCGCAGCGTGCGCAGCCAGTGCCCCTACTGCGGCGTTGGCTGCGGTCTGGAGCTGCTTCCTCCGGCGGTGAAGGGTCAGGCCGTGAAGCGTGATGCTGAAGGCAACCCGATGTGGACCGCGCGCGGTGATCGCCAGCACCCCTCCAACCAAGGACAGGTGTGCATCAAAGGCGCCACCGTGGGGGAAACCCTGGCCCAGGGCCGTTTGCGGCAACCGCTGTTCCGTGCGGACGTCGACGACGACTTCGCACCGATCAGCTGGGACGAAGCCCTGAGGCGCATCACCGATCAGGTTCAGACCAGCGTGGCCCGGCGGGGCAACGCCGACGGCATCGCCATGTACGGCTCCGGGCAGTTCCACACAGAGGACTACTACCTGGCCCAGAAGCTGCTCAAAGGTGCCCTGGGCACCAACAATTTCGATGCCAACTCCCGGCTTTGCATGAGCTCCGCCGTGGCCGGGTACACGCGCAGCCTCGGGTCCGATGGTCCCCCCTGCAGCTATGAGGATCTCGACCATTGCAGCGTGGCCTTCCTCATCGGCACCAACACCGCTGAATGCCACCCGGTGCTGTTCCAGCGATTGCTGAAACGCAAAAAGCGGAATCCCGGGAGCCTCACGATCGTGGTGGTCGACCCACGCCGCACAGACACCGCCAGGGCCGCTGACATCCACCTGCCGATCGCTCCGGGCAGCGATCTGGCGCTGCTGCATGGGATCGCTCACCTTGTGCTGCGGGAGAACGGCCAGGATCCCGCCTTCATCGACGACCACACCGAGAACTACGAGGCTTTTTTCGATGTGGCCGCCCGCTGGACGCCACGGCGCGTGGCCCTGTTCTGCAACATCCCCGAAAAACGTCTGCGGGAGGTGGCCGCTCTGTTCCATCGGCGCCAGAGAGTTCTCAGCCTCTGGTCGATGGGAGTGAACCAACGCCGCGAAGGTACTGCAGTGGTGCAGGGTCTGATCAACCTGCACCTGCTCACCGGACAGATCGGCAAGGAAGGCGCGGGTCCCTTCTCCCTCACGGGCCAGCCCAACGCCATGGGCGGCCGCGAGGCCGGGGGGCTGGCCCACCTGTTGCCGGGATACCGGCTGGTGGCGAATGCAGACCACCGTCTCGATGTTGAAAGCGCCTGGAAACTCCCGGCCGGTCGGATCTCCGCCAAGCCGGGACTGGCGGCCTGGCAGCAGGTGGAGGCGATGGAACGCGGTGAGCTGGATCTCTGGTGGGTGGCCGCCACCAACCCTCTGGTCAGCATGCCGGATCTGGACCGGGTCAAAGCCGCCATGGGCAACTGCCCTCTCGTGGTGGTGAGCGAGGCCTACGCCGATTCGGAGACATCTCATTACGCCCATCTGCTGCTGCCTGCAGCCCAGTGGAGTGAAAAAGCTGGAGCCATGACCAACTCCGAGCGTCGGGTGACCTACTGCCCGGCCTATCGGCGTCGCCACGGGGAAAGCCGACCGGACTGGGAGGTGTTCGCCGAGGTGGGACGCCGCCTGGGGTACACCGAGCAGTTCAACTTCAACTCCGCCGCGGAGGTCTACGACGAATACGCACAGCTGACCCGAGGACGCCTCTGTGACGTCAGCGGTCTGAGCCATGAACTGCTGACGGAGGCTGGACCTCAGCAATGGCCTTATCCCAGCGACAGCACTCCGACAACGGCAGCCAAACGTCTCTACACCGACCATGTTTTTGCCACCCCCACAGGCCGTGCCCGCTTCAGCACGGACCAGCCACTGGGCCTGGCGGAACCCCCCTGCGACACCTACCCACTGGTGCTCACGGTGGGCCGGTACCTGGGGCAGTGGCACACGATGACGCGCACCGGGAAAGTGGAGCGTCTGATGAAGCAGCATCCCGAACCGCTGCTGGAGATCCACCCCGCGGATGCGCAGGATCTGAACGTCGAAAACGACGCACTGGCAGCCATCAGCTCACGCCGCGGTCACCTCACCGCGAAAGTGAAGGTGACTGACCGCATCAGACGGGGATCCGTCTTTCTGCCGATGCACTGGGGCTTCACGCAGGACAAGGCCTGCGAGGCAAACACCCTGATGCACGACGACGCCTGCCCGGTGTCCAAGCAACCGGAGCTCAAGGCCTGCGCCGTGATCGTTGCTCCCGCGGTGTCGGTGGTGAAACCCGTGGAGCAGGAACTCGGGCGACTGGAAGCCCTTCGACGGCTGCTCACCCCAGCACTTCGCTGAAAGCCGCGGCCAGATTGTGGTGATCGTGCCCTGGCCGCACCAACTTGCAGAGAGCGAAACGATCCAGCTCCTGGATCCCCCGCCACTGCGTCGCTGAAAGCGACACCCCACGGGCGGAAGCGGCCTCAGCCACATCCGCGGGGATCTGATCCACCTGCTGCCAGGGAGCATCAGTGAGGGGAGGCAGATCCTTGACGCAGCCAAGGGGCATCGAAGCCGTGCAGTCGCGCAGATGATCACGCAAGCCATCCAGAGCTTCAGGCGTGTCCGGCCACTCCACCAGCTTCCGGCGTTGATCCTGGGTGAGAGCCAGCCAGTGATCCAGCTTCAGCTTCACACCGCTGAGATCAAGTTTGCGGCGGACACAGAGCGGAATGCAACGCCAGTTGCCGATGAAGTCCTGCTCAAAATCAAAACAATGGCTGGCGGATTGCGTGGAACTGGCCATCAACCAGAAATCTGAATGGTGTCAATGATGACAACCCGGAAGCAGCAAAACAGCGATGTTCACGTTGTTACAAACTCAGACCGTTGCGTTACGCCATCTCCCTCGGAATGTTGCTCGGCATGAGCCATGGTTGGGTGGCCTCAGAAACTCACAACACAGAACACTTCATCCCGATGAATGTTGTACAAACAGTTAAATTGGATACCGGTTTCACTCCATTCAGTAGCGATGCGCACACCGTTTTTCCATACTGAAGATCTGTTGTAAAAATCTCGTCTTGACCAGCAGCAATTCTTCTGCGGCCAGCCGCAGCCCCATCACGATTGCCGCCGGCTTCCTGGGTGCCTTTGTTGTCTGTTCACTCGCCGTTCAGCTGGTGCGCAGCCAAACCGCCTCGGTCCCTGCAGGTGTTGCCGCTGTGGAACCAGTGATCGCCAGCCCGGCCACTCTCTGGGCTCCTCTGGGTCAACCTGATGTGAGGTCCACCACCCCCTCCAAAGCTGTAGCGGCTGTCAACGCAGACCGGTTGGTGGAACCCGTCGTCGGCTCGGAAGCCACCCTCTGGGCTCCTCTGGGCGCCCGTTGATCCGCCTTCAGGTCAGCGACCTGCATAGGCTTCATTCATGTCCATCCGCCGCCGCCAGCTGCTGAACGCCGCCTCGGCCTTCACCCTGGCGGCCTTGTTCCGGCCAGGGCCCTCGGCGGCGGTCGAGACCGGCTTCTGCACTCCGGAAGACCCTCTTCAGGCCCTGATGGATGGCAACCGCCGCTTTCGCTCTGCCTGGCAGGCAGCCCAGAACGATCCAGAAGCAAACCTGAGTCGGATCAATCACCTTCAACGTTGCTTCAACCCACCGGATGCACTGGCGGAAGGTCAGCGGCCCTGGGCCACCGTTCTCACCTGTGCCGACTCCCGCGTCTCTCCAGCCTGGGTGTTTGATACGACTCCCGGTGAGCTGTTTGTGATTCGCAGTGCCGGCAACACCGCATTCACCGAAGCCATTGCCTCGATCGAGTACAGCATCAGCGTGCTCAACACACCGTTGGTGATGGTGATGGGTCACAGCGGTTGCGGAGCTGTTCAGGCCGCCATGAACAAAGAAGTACTGACTCCTTCCCTGGAGCAGCTGATCGCACCGATCCGTGGGCAGATCGAAGGCAGCGACAGCCTTGCGGATGCTGTGAAGCGCAATGCGCTGGGAACCGCCGAAAGACTGATTGAAAACAGCGACACCCTTCGCCGGGCCAAGGCCTCGGGTGCGATGAAACTGGTGGTGAGTTGCTTCGATCTCGCCAGCGGGGCGGTGTCGCTGATCTGATGTCGGATGAACTGAGTCACCTCAACCATCGGGGCGAGGTCCACATGGTGGACGTCGGAGATCGACCGGCCACGCAGCGGGAAGCCCACGCCAGCGGCGCCATCCGGATGGATGCGGACACCCTCGCGATGATCCAGCGCGGCGAGAGTCCCAAAGGCGATCTGCTCGCGGTGGCGCGCGTGGCCGCCATTCAGGCAGCCAAGCGCACCTCGGAACTGATCCCTCTTTGCCATCCCATCCCCCTGAGCGGCATGGACGTTGCCATCGAAGCGGACCCAGCCCTGCCGGGACTGACTCTGAGCTGCCGCTGCCGCACCACCGGAAGCACCGGCGTGGAGATGGAGGCGATGACCGCAGTGTCCGTGGGCCTGCTGACGCTCTACGACATGCTCAAAGCCGTTGATCCGGCCATGACCATCGAAGCGGTGCAGCTTCGCTACAAGGACGGAGGACGGAACGGTGTCTGGAAGCGCTGAGCCTTACGGAAGCGAAGGGCTACCCCTGGCTGAGGCACGTCAACGGGTTCTGGCGGCGATCCGACCGATCGACTCGATCGCCACCCTGCCCTTGCATCAAACCCTCGGCCGAGTCAGTGCATCGGCGGTGATGGCTCACGCGGCCGTGCCTGGATTCCGGGCTTCGATCATGGATGGCTACGCCCTGGGCCAGATCAGTCAGCCCGACCTCGGAGACACCTGGACGCTGATGGGCCGCTCAGCCGCCGGCCAACCCTTCGATGGCACGCTCACCGGAGGTGAAGCGATTCGAATCCTCACGGGAGCTCCGTTGCCGGAGGGTGCCGGCTGGGTGCTGCCCCAGGAACTTGTCGCTGTGGATGGCTCGACCCTTCGCCTTGTGAAACAAGCCTCGGATCGTTCCTGGATTCGGCCTGCACATGAGGAATGCCAACCGGGAGACACGCTTCTGGAAGCAGGCCGGCGACTGGGGGCAGCGGATCTGGGACGCCTCGCCGGCTGCGGGATCACTGACCTGAAGGTTGTTGCGAAACCCAGGATTGGAATCCTGATCAGCGGTGATGAACTCATCCCGCCCGGCGCGGTGCGGCCCCCCGGTTCCATCTGGGAGAGCAATGGAACGCTCCTGGAAACCATGCTGCAATCCCTTGGACAATCGGTGGCCCACAGAAGGGTGGTGGCTGACCAACCCGAGGCCCTGCGCCAATGCCTGCATGAACTGGCCATTGACTGCGACGTTGTGGTCAGCACCGGTGGCGTCTCCGCCGGTGACACCGACTGGATCCGGTCTCTGGTGGATGAGCTGGGAGCCGTGGACTTCTGGAAACTGTTCCTGCGCCCCGGGCGTCCGTTCGCCTTCGGCACGATCGGGAATGACATCCCGTTCTTCGGCCTTCCAGGCAATCCCGTCGCGGCAGCGATCACAGCCCTGCAACTGCTCTGGCCGGCCCTGCAGATCCAGGAAGGCCAGAGCGAACCGGAGCTGTTTCCCAGGGTGAAGGTCGAACTGGCTAACCCTCTGGTGCGGCGGCCAGGCCGGCCGGAACTGGCCCGTGCGCGGCTGGAAGCCAACGAGGAGGGAACGTTGCTGGCACGCGTGGACGGCTCGCAGGCGTCCTCCAGGATCGGTTCACTTCAGAGGGCCGATCTGCTGCTGGAATTACCACCGGATGCCGGCTCGCTGGACGCTGGCACACGCCTCTGGGCCCAGGTGATCCGTCGGCGGATCTTCTAGGCAGCCGCAGGTTGGAAACGGCAGCGCTCCCAGCCGGTGAGATGGCCCAGTGCATTGAAGTGAATCCTGATCTGCTGAAACAGCTCAGCGCCGAGACGTCCACCGATTTCCAGGCTGAAAGCCTCCTGCGGAAGCACCCAGGGCACTGAAAACACCAGACCATCCGGCATCACGGCCGAGCAATCGTTGTGCAGCAATTGCCTGGGTTCAAACACCACGGGTGATCTCTGCTCAGCCGTTGCATTCACCCCAGGCTGCGGTCGCAGACTCTCCCGCTGGCCAACCCATCCCTGCACAGACTCGAGCATGGCGATGGGTGTCCCGCATTCGGGACGGTTGGGTTCAGGATCAGAGCTGATCTGGCAGCGAAAGCCCACAGCTCCGACCCGCTGCAGCTGCCAACACCCGTTGAACGGTTCCCAGAGCAACACCAGCATCGATCGGGATCGACCGAAGAACAGGTTGATCTCATGGCCGAAGCGTGGACGTTCAGCATCCAGCGCGAGGCTCGACTGACCCCCCGCACCCATGAACTGCCAGCAACCGCCACCGGCGTTGTACGTGGCTCGGCTGATCGGGTAAGTGGCCCGGCCGCCGGGAGCCAGCGCCAGACCGGACCCATCCCACACCCCATGGTCGTCATCGGAAAAGGAGATCGCATAAAGGGTGGGATCAATCCGTCGCGCTGGAACCTGAAGGTCCAGACGGTTGTTGCCGTCCCGCTCAAACCAGTGGCCGCATCCCTGCCAACGACCAGCGAAATTTCGGCGGTTCAGAGTCCATTGATCAGTCATCTCAACAACGACGGGGAACAGTCGATCTCCTTAGGGTCGCGACCAGCAGCGAGCTCAGCCATGAATCTGACCATCGTTGGCTGCGGTTATGTGGGCCAGGCCCTCGCTCAGCGGCTCCAGCCAAAGCGTCCTCAGCTGAACCTGACGCTGACCACCACCCGACAGGAACGACGGGCGGAACTCACCGCTCTCGCCGACCGGGTGTGTGTCTGCGACGCAACCGATCCGGACCAGCTCCGTGATGCACTGCGGCAATGCAGCAGCGCCGTGTTCTGCCTCGGACCCAAGGGAGATCGGCAGGTGGATGCCGATGGCTACCGCCACACCTTCGTCGACAGCTTCACCTGCCTCCAGTCGCTGTTGCCGCAACTGCCTGATCTGCGTCAGATCCTCTACACCAGCAGTTGTTCGGTCTATGGCAATGCGAACGGTGGTTGGGTGGATGAGCAGACGCCGCCCGACCCTGGCCCCGGCCACGGAGCCGTTCTTCTGCAGAGCGAACAACTGCTGCTCGGCATACCCGACCGGAAGGTCTGCGTCCTGCGTCTCGGTGCGCTGCACGGCCCCGGCCGTGATCTCGATCGGCGGTTGCGCGGACTCTCCGGACTGGAACGCCCTGGCACTGGGGCCTCCTACAGCAACTGGATTCACGTTGATGATGCCGCCGGCGCCCTTGACACAGCGCTCCACCATGAATGGACCGGCGTTGTGAACGTTGTCAACAACGAACCGATCCGACTGCGCGATCTGGCGTGGCAGAGCCTGAAACGCCAGGGTCTGGCACCGGTGCACTGGCTGGGAGGACAGGAACCCGGGCCGGAGGGCCGGCGGATCCGCAACACACGACTCAAACAGCTGGGCTATCAGCTGCAGCACCCGAGCCTCGATCAAAGCGGTGTGTTGGCCTCCAGCCAGACGCCCTGACCATCACACCACTCTTTTTTCCAGAACGGAGCCTGATGCTTGAGTCGCTCCAGCAGATCAGCTGAACAACGCTGAGCAGCCCCTCGCCGGTCCGCCTGAACGGCCACAAGCACAATCGTCTCTCCAGGAGCGAGCCTCCCAACCCGATGCAGCACCAGCACAGGACCGGCCCCATGCTCCCGCTGCAGGGCCGATGCCATCGCCGCGATGTGACGTTCGCAAAGCCCTGGGTAGTGCTCCAGCTCCAGGGCCTGCAACGGTCGTCCGTCCATTGCAGTTGCGCGAACACGACCCACAAAAACAGCAACCGCCGCGGTCTCGCCGGTCCAATGTCCGAGTTCCTGCCAGGGATCAAAGGAACCTGTCCGAATTTCAACGTGGACCGAATCCACCTTCAACCTCCTGTGAACGGAGGAAGGAAGGCCAGTTCATCGCCGGCGTTCAGAGCCTGATCCGCATCCACCAGCTCCTCATTCACGGCAATGCTGATGCCCTGAAGGGAACCGAGCCCTAACTGCTCCCAGACGTCGCGTGGGGTTGCGCAATCCGGTGACCATCGAAGCGAGCGCTCGCTCCAGCCGGCGCGTTCCCGCAATGACGCGAACAGAAACACCTGCAGCACCCCGGTCAACGCAGTTGGAGCGGTTCTAGCGTCCTGGGCTGTCGCAGCTGCGCCATGGGCCTTGCCATCGCCCTGCTCACGATTTCCGACACCCGCACCCTTGCCGAGGATGTGAGTGGCGATCATCTCCAGCGGAGCATCGAGCAGGCGGGCCATCGATTGCAGGAGCGGAGCCTCTGCGCTGATGACCGCTATGCAATCCGTGCGGAGCTGAGCCGATGGATCGCCGATCCAGGCGTCGATGTGGTGATCACCAGCGGTGGCACAGGCCTCACGGGCCGGGATGGCACCCCTGAAGCGGTGGAGCCACTCCTGGACAAAACGATCGACGGTTTCGGTGAACTGTTCCGGGTGCTCTCATTCGAGAGCATCGGCACCAGCACCCTGCAGAGCCGATGCCTTGCAGGGGTCGCCAATGGCACTTTCGTGTTCGTGTTACCCGGCTCTCTCGATGCCGTCACAACAGCATGGAAGCGACTGATCCACGCACAGCTGGATGCTGAAACGCGTCCCTGCAACCTTGCGCAACTGCGCCAGCGCCTGAAGGAATGAATCCCTGAATCAGAAGGGGATCGGCATCGTGACTTCCGCCGGTGTCGGCATACAGGCTTCCACCTGATGCTCGATCACATCCCCGACGACGACGATGGACGGAGACTTGAACGCCTGATCCCGGGCTTGAACCGCAACATTTTCAAGGGTGGCCTTGAGACAGCGCTGACCGACCACGGTGCCCTGCTGAATCACAGCCACAGGCGTTTCGGGTGGCAACCCCCCGGCCCTGAGCTCCTCAGCGATGCGGGGCAGGTTGTGGAGGCCCATGTAGATCACCAGGCCGTCGCTCGCGGCCGCGAGGGAACGCCAGTTCACGGAAGGGCGTCGTTTGTCGATCTCTTCATGACCGGTGACAAAGGTGACCGATGAGCCCGCACGGCGATGGGTCACGGGGATACCGACATAGGCGGGGGCTGCGATCCCGGCGGTCACGCCCGGCACCACCTGCACGGAGATCCCCCGTTCAGCCAGGTAAGCGGCTTCTTCTCCTCCTCGACCGAACAGAAAGGGATCACCACCCTTCAGGCGCACCACCACCGCATGGTGTTGTGCCATCTCCACCAGCACAGCATTGGTGCTGGGCTGGGGAACCGAGTGATGGCCTCGACGCTTGCCGACGAATCGCCTCTCACATTCATCGGGGACAAGATCCAGAACCTCCTTCGGGACAAGCGAGTCGTAGACCAGCGCATCGCAATGGCTGAGGAGACGCTGGGCCTTGACGGTGAGCAACTCCGGATCACCAGGACCGGCACCCACCAGATAGACCGTTCCGGTTTGATGCGCAGGGGTCACGGAAGAGCAGCAAGAAGTTCGATCAGGGCTTGACGGGTCAGAGGGTGCTCCAGCAGGGGAGGCATTCCTCCAGCCTCTCGCAAGGCGTCGGTGATCCGGTTGGGAGCGAGGGCCAGGGGAACCGGAACAGCATCCGGGTGGTGGAGGAGATGATCCGGCCAGCGATCAAAAGGAAGGAGCAGCGGATCCATACGAGAAGCCAGAACGGCCAGAAAGCGATCTGCAACTCCAGGCCGAAGGGGGTGGTGAACCAGAACACTGTCCGTGCAGAGCTCAGCCTGCAGGGCAGTCAGGACAGACGCCCACCAGTGAGGCCAGGCTCCAAGGAACGGCAGCATGGTGATGCTGGCACCACCGGCACGGAGGCGATCACGAATGGCCGGAACATCGCTGCAGACATGTTCACCAGGCCAGAGCAGCAGAGGAACAAGCCAGGCCGGGCATTCAGGGGGGGGTGGACTCTGCTCTTCAGCCGTGAGGACCTCCAGCTGAACGGGAGCCCGACGAATGCTCCGTAACTCGTCGGCAAGGGTCCTCAGACACGTGGGTATCTCGCCGCCGCTACGGCCATGCACCACAAGACGAAGGGCTCTGAGGGAGCTCCTCGAAGAGCCATTCCGTAGCAATGGCCACGGATCAACAGCCGCACCGACTGGTGTCATCGGTCTGTTGTAAACACGGATGGGCCCATGGCGCTTCGCCGCAATGCCGATCGTGCTGCATGGGAGGCCCACTCCCCTCGCCAGCCACTGACCCGAAACCTGAACCGAGTCGAGCCAGGACGCAGCAGACGTCGTTTCGACAGCGACCTGGACCGGGACCTCGCAGCCATGAAGCGCGTCTGGCAAATGATTCGCGCTGGTGCAGTGCGAATGGTTGGCGAAATTGGACGCCAATACTGAAACAACAGGGGCCCGTCTTCTACGGCTCATCGGGAACGCTGAGGTGTAGCCATGGCGACCAATTCCGTAGCCAGGCAATCTTCGCAGCGGAACAGCAAAAGTGTTCTTCTCGCTACGGACCAGTCTCCACAAACGGGGTTTCATTCCTTTCATTCAGCGCCCCTATCTCGTTTTGAGGCGCTTCAGGTCTCCGGGCCTTTTCGACTGATCAACTTTCTTTTCTGATCGATCAGTCCGCCCTCTGAACACGCGGATCATGACCCTCAGTACCCCATCCAGGCCCTATCTGGATGGCAAGAAGCTCAACAAGATTGAAAAAAACAAAGCGGCCAAAGATGGGCTTTTGGTTGGAAGTGAAATTGAAAAATTTGCAGAACTCGGTTGGGAACAGGTTGACGAGACCGATCTACAACTTCGATTGAAGTGGTATGGAATGTTCTGGCGGCCGAAAACACCCGGCAAATTCATGTTGCGGCTGCGTGTACCGAATGGGGTGCTTTCAGCCAGTCAACTCCGCGTGGTCGCATCCATCGTTGAACGATATGGGGATAACGGCAGCTGTGATATCACCACACGCCAGAACCTGCAGTTACGTGGTGTGCTCCTTGGAGATCTACCGGAAATACTCAGACGGCTGAAAGTTGCGGGCCTGAGCACAATTCAATCCGGCTTTGACAATCCTCGCAACGTCACCGGCAATCCACTGGCTGGCATCGACCCCATGGAGATCGTTGACACGCGGGGCTACACCACTGAACTGGAGAATTTCCTCACCAACAACTGTCAGGGAAATCCTGAGTATTCAAATCTGCCGCGCAAGTGGAACACAGCGGTTGCCGGCGCCAAAGACAATTTCTTACTCCACAACGACATTGTTTTCCATCCCGTTGAAAACAACGGCGTGATGGGTTTCGGAGTTTGGGTCGGTGGAATTCTCTCCTCCCAGATGAATGCTTACGCCGTTCCTCTCAACGCCTGGGTGAAGCCCGAAGAAATCTGCAAGATGACGGACGTCGTCATTCGACTCTGGCGTGACAACGGAGAACGAAATGCCCGTCCCAAAGGCCGTTTCCGCCTTTATCTGGATCAGGTGGGCCACGACGTGTTCCGCAGCCAGGTTGAAGAACAGTTCGGCGAACTGACCCCCGATCCCGGATCGATCTTTGATGAATCTCCTCGCTCGCACTACGGAATCCATCCACAGAAACAGGAGGGCCTCTATTTCGCGGGCCTGCATGTTCCCGTGGGGCGCCTGACGGGCCAGGATTTACAGGATCTTGCCAGCGCCAGCATCAATTACGGCAGTGGCGAAGTTCGACTCACTGAAGAACAGAACATGATCATCGTCGGCCTGAACAGCGACACGATCGATTCATTCAAAGCCGATCCCTTGGTGGAGCGCTTCCCTCTGGAACCAGGCACCATGGCGGCAGGCACCGTCTCCTGCACAGGCAACACCTATTGCGGCTTCGCCTTGACCAACACGAAGGATCAGGCGCTGAAGGCCGCAACTGAACTGGATCAGGAACTCAATCTCCCGGCACATCTGAAGATTCACTGGACAGGCTGCCCCAACACCTGTGGACAGGCCTACATGGGTGCCATTGGCCTCACTGGAACCAAGGCAAAAAACAGTGAAGGTGTCATGGGTGAGGCCTACACGATGACACTCGGGGGGTCACAGGGACCTAATCCAAGCGTCGGCGAATTACACCAAAAAGGAATCCCTGCCGATGAAATCAAGGAGGCCCTGAAACAGGTGCTCATTGAAAAGTTTGGGGCCACACCGAAGGCGTAATGGAGTCCCGATTCCGTGACGCTTCATTTTGAAGTCACGGTTCTGAAATAACCCAGATCCATCTCGTCATGGCCAACGGCAACGACACATTTTCTCGTTTCGTCAACTGGTTGAGCGCCAGTGGCAGAGACCGAACCGCCATCAACCGTCGGGGCGGAAGCCCTGATCTCTTTTCACGGCTGATGAACCGCATCAGCGGTTGAATTCATTCTTTTTCACTTCACATACACAACCGATGGATTACGTCCTTCCCAATGAGCTTGTCGACGGCATGATTGCCGCCGGAGGCAAAAAGGCCACCGTCAGCATCAAGAATCTGCTGATCCGCGGCTTCTACTCGGGCGCCATTCTCGGCCTGGCCGTAATCCTGGCCCTCACCGTTGGCATCCTCACCAAACTTCCATTCGTCGGTTCACTGCTGTTCCCCTTCGGTTTCGCAAGCATTGTGCTGTTCGGCATGGAGCTTGTCACCGGTAATTTCGCTTTGCTTCCCATGGCGACCTGGGCCGGGAAAAGCTCCTGGGGCGCAACGTTTCACAACTGGGTTTGGGTCTGGATCGGCAACTGGATCGGCACCGCAGTCGTGGCTCTGATCATGGCGATCAGCCTCACCAGCGGAACACTGGATGGTGCTGCAGACAACGTGGGCCCGCCGATCTGGGATGCCGTCGCTCAGAAGATCATCGCCCTGAACCAGATCAACGTCGAAAAGAAGTACGAAGCACTGGGAAGCATGGGTTTCTTCCTTGCTTTTCTGCGGGGTGTGGTCGCCAACTGGCTGGTGTGCCTTGGCGTCACCATGGCCCTGGTGAGCAAAAGCGTGCCTGGAAAACTGCTGGCTTGCTGGCTCCCCATCACGGCCTTCCAGTCGATGGGCATGGAGCACATCGTTGTGAACCAGTTCCTGCATACGGCCGGACCAATTCTTGGTTCAGGAGTGCCCTACTTCAAGGTGATTTTCTGGAATTTTCTGCCTGTCACCCTCGGAAATATTGTTGGCGGAATGGTGTTCATCGGGATGTTGTTTTACAGCACCCATCGCACAACCATGGAGAACGTGCTGCCGAATGCGCACGATGAAAAACTGGAACGTGAACTAGCTGCAGAGCTTGGCGCCCGCTGACCCACCCATGCCTATGGATGAAGCCGCGATCTGGGAGCGGCTCGCCAAAGCACGAAGGGCTCCACTGGAGCCAACCTGGCTGGGGGAGGTTTATTCCCCCAGCCTTTCTTCTGATCTGCGACGGAGCATCTGCGAAAAGCTTGGAATGCTGGCCGATCGCGGCTGGCCTGTCATTGATCAACTGCTTCAACGCCACGGTGACCTGCCCGACCTTGTGATGGCCGCAGGCCTCTGCCATCAGATCGAAGCCCGCGACTGGTTGCTGGGTTTACTGAAACGAAGTCAGGACAATGAAGCCATCCATCTGGCAACGGTTCAGGCCCTGAGTTGCTGGGGTGCCGAAGTACCCACTGCCGTTGTGAACCAATGCCTGAAGCATCCGGGCCAGGAGCATCGACTCGCGGGGTTGAAGCTTCTGGAATTCCGCTCTCACTGTCTGACGGACGTGGAACTGCTGGCGTTCTGCAGCGACGTTCTCAATGATTTCCGGGATCCTGTGGCTGTCGCGGCAATTCGCGTGCTGCAGCGTCGTGACGGCAAAGCGATCAGTGAACAACTCGCCGAGCAGTGTCGTCATGGTTCAGACGGAGTTGCTGAGGCCGCATTTCGGGCACTGAGTTGCATCGCCACCTCCGACAGCCAGCAGTTGCTTCTGGAATTAAGCCGGACCTTGAAGGATGAATCACGGCGCAAAAGGGCATGCCAAAAACTGAACGAACAATTCAGAACATGAAAAAAGCCCCACCAATGCAGGGCTTTGAAATCAACCGAATATGTTATTCAATCACCACTTCTTATAAGGCAGGAATTTGCCGCACATTGTGATCTTAACGCGATCACCTTTTGGATCTTCAACTTTATCCACATCAAGCGTGAAATCAATCGCGCTCATGATGCCATCACCAAAGTGCTCCTGAATCACATCTTTCAGAGGCATTCCATACACCTGCATGATTTCGTAAAAGCGATAGATCAGCGGATCCGTTGGGATCACTGGATCGAGACTGCCTTTGGTGGGGTACTCCTGCAACGCTGACGTGATGGCTGGATCCAGGGACAGCAGGTCTGCCAGCTTCCCGGCCTCTTGCTCCGATGCTGTGGCTTGACCATAAAACAAGGACGCAATCCAGACCTCATCAAGACCCAATGCGGCTTCCAGATCCGCAAAACTCATGCCCTTGGCCTTCTTGGCAGCCATCAGGGTGGCTGTCACGGTTTCCTGGGATGGAGCTGCAAGAGATGGTGCGCTGGGTGCGGCAGAAAGAGTCATTTTTAAAGAACAGAAATTGTCGCTGCATCAAAACTGCATTCCGCTCCGGAATGTCACAGCAGCCGTGAAATTGTCCGCCAGCGATGTCGGCAAAAATGCAGTAATCGCGACCAAACTGAAGATGGATTTTGGCTGCAACGCACACATCCATTCCGTTCAATCTCAAGATCGCCAATCAGCAAACACTTCACTCAGCAACGACCAAGGCGTTGCCCATCACCATCCGGGATAGCTGTCTGGTGTTGGCGCATCTCGGAAAACCTGGCTCGCCGCCACTTGGTATCAATTAATACGACTCAAGGGTCATGCCCTCCTGAACACTGCAAATATTCCTTCGGAAGCCGGTGACCAGCACGTTGTCCAGCGGTCGCGAACGCTTCAAGCAGCATCTGCGCAAGGTCGGCAGCGGAGAGCACACCAGCAAGGGCCTGACCCGCGAGGAATCTGCAGAGGCACTCGAACTGATGTTGCAGGGGGAGGCAAGCCCCGCCCAGATCGGTGCCTTCCTGATTGCTCACAGGATCCGTCGACCCGAGCCCCAGGAACTCACCGGCATGTTGGACACCTACCGGACGCATGGTCCGGTGATCACCAGCCGCGAGGGGCAGACCGCTCCCCTCTGTTTCGGGATGCCTTTCGACGGACGCACCCGAACTGCCCCGATCTACCCGCTGACCACGCTGGTGCTGCTGGCCTGCGGTCAGCCCGTTGTGCTTCAGGGCGGCGATCGCATGCCGATCAAGTACGGCGTGACCGCCATTGATCTGTTTCAGTCTCTGGGCCTTGATCTCAGGGGCCTTTCTCTGGACACCGTGCAGGACGGCTTCCACCGGCATGGCTTCGCCCTGATCCATCAACCGGATCACTTTCCACTCGCCGAAACCCTGATCACCTACCGGGAAGAGCTGGGCAAACGCCCACCTGTGGCCAGCTTGGAACTGATCTGGACGCCGCACCATGGCCAGCATCTTCTTGTGAGCGGTTTTGTTCATCCGCCCACAGAAAGCCGGGCATGGAAAGCGCTCAAACTGGCAGAGGAAACCGACCTTCTCACCGTGAAGGGGCTGGAGGGAGGCACCGACCTGCCGATCGGACGCGCCTGCATCACCGCACGGGTGCGCGACGGCGAAGCCGAGCGATTGATCCTTCATCCCCGGGACCACGGTTGCCATAACGCCGATGCGGAATGGACGGACGTCGACACCTGGTGTGAGCAGGCCCAGAACGCTCTGAACGGCCTTGGACCGCTCAGTGATGCCTTGCGCTGGAACGCGGCGGCCTACCTCTGGTTTGCCGGACAGACCGACAGCCTCGAGGCGGGGATTGAACAGGCCAGAACGGTTCTGGAAACAGGCCGGGCTGCGGACCAGCTGTCGCAGCTTCAGGACTGGCGCAAAGACTTGTCCATTCGATAACGCACGAACGGAACGCCTGCGATCGCGATGGTTTCATCGGCCATCACGCGCCAACCCCGGCGCTCCAGCAAGGGGCGGCTCAACTGACTGGCCTCCGTGAACAAACGGTCCACACCTTCCGCCCTGGCCTCCGCTTCGATCCGCTCCAGCAAGGCTGTGCCATGGCCCTGCCGTGCAGCACAACCACGGCAATACAACAGCGCAAGACGATTGTTCGGATGGCGGATGGCAAACGCAGCATCGTGGCCGCTGATCCAACCGCTGCCCTCTTCAAAGGTGCGATCCAGCACTCCAGGCAACCAGGCCAGCGCAGCCCAGGCCTTCACCTGTTGGTCCGTGTAGAGAGCAGGGGCCTGACTTTCCACCGCATCGGCATAGATCGCGCGCAGCAGGGATGCATCGGCAGAGCCAATCGGACGCAGAGCCATGCCATCAACCCTGTGGGAATGTGAGTCTCACCCGCCCGCTGGTCGCCTTGCAGCGCCGCCGCATCCC